>ONSV01000004.1 GCA_900320585.1 uncultured Prevotellaceae bacterium
CTGACGGCAAAGATCGACGTGCAGAACAAGGTGATGGTCATCACCGACAACTACAAGTATTTCGACTTTGAGCCAGGCTATTCCACCAAATACCGGCTGGTGAGGTGGGTGCCCAACATCAAGATAGGCATCTACCACTACTGCATTGACGAAGCCCGTTTCGACACGGGCAGCCGCCGGCTCTATGAGATGTCGAGCAAGAGCTGGAAGGAATTCACGGCGAAGTTTCCCGACTTCGAGACCCAGGTAGAGGGAGTGAGCTGGGGCCGCCGCTCGATAGGCACCTTTGGCGCCGAACGCCCGGGAGAGACGGCCTTCCTCTGGCTTGACGAGCTGCAATGGGATTTCTTCACCTTCCACGACTACCACACGCTGACCACCCAGGGCAACTCGCGCATCGGCGCCCAGATTCTCAACTATGGCAACATCATCATCAACCCCAAGCGGAAGGAGCTGATATTCCAGCCTTTCGATGAAGGCAGCCATTGCTACATCAGCAACACGCAGACCGACATCGCCTTCGTGCCATACAACGGCCATGCGATGGTGGGATTGATATGGGAGAAGAGCAAGCAATACGAGAGCGGCCTGCGCGAGGGAGACGTCATCCTGAGCATCGACAACACCCCCATCCTTTCGTTCCAGCATTTTCTGAACTATCCGTTCATCTCGTCATACAAGCACCAGTTCAAGGTGCGTGGCAGCGACGGCAGGATAAGGATTGTGGAAAGCGAGCGCTGACACGTCACCCTGCCCCATCCCTCACACAAAGAATGCTCCCCTTTTCCTTCTTTTGGCCGAAAGGAAAAGGGGAGCAATGTGTAGGACTGTTTTCAGTAACTATTTCTCGCCATCGGCAGGAGCCTCGTCGATGAGTTCCATGAACTGGTCGAGTTTCGGGGTGATGATGATCTGTGTGCGGCGGTTGCGCTGACGGCCCACCTCGGTTTCGTTGCTGGTGAGAGGATTGTACTCTCCCCTACCACCGGCGGTGAGGCGCTTCGGGTCTACGCCGAAGTTGTTTTGCAGATACTGCACGACACTCGATGCACGCAGACAGCTGAGGTCCCAGTTGTTACGGATATTCTCGCGGGTGATGGGCACATCGTCGGTGTTGCCCTCCACGAGCACGTCGTAGTCGCTGTAGTCGACGATAATCTTGGCGATTTTGCTCAGAGTCTCCCTGGCACGGCTGTTGATCTCATAGCTGCCGCTCTTGTAGAGCATATTGTCGGCAAGCGAGATATACACCACGCCCTTGAGCACCTGGATGTCGACCTCTTTCATCTCCTCCTTGCTAAGCGAGCGTGTGAGGTTGTTGGTGAGCACCATATTGAGCGAGTCGCTCTTGCTCTTCACCTCCACAAGGTGGCGGATATACTGGTTCGACTCATTGATTTGGTCGACCAGTTTTTCGATACTCACGTTGTTCTGACTTGCGTTGCTCAGACTCTTGTCGAGCGATTTCTGCAGACGGGCATAGTCTCTCTTGGCCTGGGCGAGCTGCTCCTCAAGGCTTTGCACACGGGCGGTGCTGGCAGCCAACTGCTCCTTGGCCTCCTGATAGTTACCCATCAACTGTCGGTTCTCCGTCTGGCAATTGAGCAAGTCTTTCTTGCTGGCACAACTTGACATCAGCAGCACGACAGCCACCAAAGCAAGCATAAAAACATTTCTTCTCATGTTATTCAATCTTAATAGTAAAACTTGTGACATTAATTCATTACGCGATGTTTCAAAATCAGTCTGTAAAAGATTCGCATCCGCTCAACCACTCGCTGTTCAGGAGTTGCTGGAGTTCAGACAACAGCGCAAAACTCACCTCGAACTTGAGAAAGTCGAGCCAGTCATTGTAATAGACGAGTAAAATGTGAGAAAATTGAATGTGTTTAATCTATTTTAACCAAGTAGAGCCTCGTTTATTGATTATTAACGATTAGACCTGCAACGCCTCCAATCTCCGAAAGCAGATGACCCCTTTTAGCAGACACCACACAAAAAAAGAGGAAAAATCAAGAAAAAACGCGCAGATGTTCTTATATTTGCACTCTCTTATACAGAATTCATGTTTTTAAAGATCTGTGCGCATTGAGAAAGATGACAAGAAAACCATCATTCTACCCCATCCTGCAAGGCATTCTGCTGATTGCATTCTGCTTTCATGCCTTGTCCTCACACGCACAGACCACCAAGATGGCCGACTCACCACGCTGGCCATTCGACATTCCCATCGACTCGCTGATTGCCACCGGACTGCCCCTTGTCTCCATCACCACGATAGACGAGGAAGAGCCCACCTGCGACTTCGTCTCCGCCCCCGAAGGAAGTCTGGGAATGAGCATCAACAACGTCACTAAGGTGCCAGGAAGGGTGATGGTCATCTTGCGGGGCGACACCGTGTTCGACAGTGGCGAGTATGAGAAAGACGTGAGCGGCATGACCATCAAGGTAAGAGGCAATTCCAGCGCCTACTCTGAGAAGCAGCCTTTCAAGATCAGACTGCAGCAGAAGGGCGACATGCTCCGCAGGCACGACCCACGCTATGAAGACAACAACTGGGTGCTCATCTATGAGGCATCGTATACCCTCAACAACCTGCTTGCCCGCCTGGTATGCAATATGACCGAAATGGAATGGGTGCCCGATGGTGAGTATGTGAACGTGATATTCAACGGTCATTTCCGCGGTCTCTATTTCCTTTCAGAGTCTGTGGACAGGAATCCGCAAAGCAGGATCAACGTAGACAAGCAAACGGGCTACATCATCGAGCTTGATCCCTACTGGTGGAATGAAGACGTGTATTTCGATACACAGCTCACCGAAGGCTCCCCCTACACCCGCTACACCTTCAAGTATCCCGACAGCGACGACGTCACCGAGGAGCAGATAGCCTATATCAGCGAAGAGATGACGGCCACGGAACGTTCTATCATGGACAGCACGTATGCCGAACACATCGATGTGGAGTCGTTCGTGAAATGGGCCCTCACTCACGAGATACTGGGTACGTGGGACGCACAGGGAAGCAACACTTACCTCTCGAAATACGACAACACCCCCGAGAGCAAGATGAAACTCGGACCGCCATGGGATTTCGACACCATCCTCCAGACCTACGGCGAGTGGTCGAACATGCACGACTCCATGCTTCTGCCCTGGTTTTGGGGTGACCCAAACGGTATGTTCACCAACAGGTTCTTCGCACGTCTGGAAGAGGTCAGGGGATGGCTTTTCGACGCTGTAGAGAGATGGGCATACGGTTTTCTCAAGACGGAAGTTGCCGCAGGCATCGACAAATCGAGGAAGTGGGACAGCCCGCGCTGGGACATCCCCTTCGTGACGGTGGCAAGCAACGTGATGACCATCTGCAATTGGTTTGAGGCAAGAAAGCAATGGGCCGGCCAAGTGGTGGGCATCAATGAGACACAAGCCGATCCATCCCACGGGTCACAGACATTCGACCTGTGGGGCAGGAAAATCAACAAGCCTTCCAAGGGGATATACATTTCAGAAGGGCGCAAATACGTCAGGTGAATTCAAAAGATCAGAACTTCTGTAACTCCTGAACTCCTAAGCAAAAAGAAGCCCTCGACAATCATTGTGGTCGAGGGCGGTTGGTCGGAGAATTAGACTATTTGCTACCTTACGTCTAGTTTTTTTCTTAATAGGGTGAAAGAATCTCAGAACTGCAGAATGAGTGGATATTTTGCTATTGTGCCCGACAGCTTGATTTTCCACATTCCATAAATCTGCCTGATATTCTGTGGTAAATGATTGGAATCGCGCAAGCGTGCCAGGATATCCCTTAGAGGCCGACCAGGGTGCTGGTCTTCGTCGCTCAACAAACCGGCGCGGGCCAATGCGGAATTGGCCTCTATCTCGTCGATTTCATGCCTGCCCGTGCGTATCATATACTCATCGAGGCATTCCTGTAATGTTTGTAAATCGTTTGTCTTGTCCATCACTAGCATAATCTATAGGTCATGTGCAAATATAGGAAAAAATATCATACATTGTTCACTTCGACCTCACTTTTTGGATAAAATTAACAATTTTGCATAATATTTACTCAAAATACAACATTTTGACGCAATTTTTAATAAATATGCGATAATTTAAAACCAAAACGTGTATTTTATACAATTATAGAAAATAGAAACAAGTGTTTAACGGTGAAAAACACTGCAACTTTAATTTTACAAAAGCATAGGCTTGCGACACTTCGGAGCCCTGCATTTATGGAAAGGAGGAAGATGAGCAGCAACAACCATCGGTGGTTTGGTATTCGCAAAATAATCTTCGATATATTTTGGATTCCGCCCGTCTTGCACTATCTTTGCACCTAAAATAAAGAAACAAGTAACGAGACGCATGATTTATTTTTTCCAAACCCCGTCAAAAAATGTCATTGCCACTGAGGTAAACCATCAGTTGTGCAAAGAAGAAATCAACAAACTATGCTGGCTTTATGGCGACGCCACATTCGTGGAAGCGACAGAAATGGAAGGCTTCTTCGTGGGTCCGCGTCGCGAGATGGTCACACCCTGGAGTACGAACGCCGTGGAAATCACCCAGAACATGAGCATGAGCGGCATCACCCGCATTGAGGAGTATTTCCCCGTATCGAGCAAGGATGCCGACCACGACCCCATGCTTCAGCGCATGTATTCCGGTCTCGACCAACGCATTTTCACCATCAACCACCAGCCTGAGCCCATCAAGCACGTGGAAGACCTGGAGCAATATAACGAGCAGGAAGGCCTCGCCCTCTCACCAGAGGAGATAGAGTATCTTCACAATATCGAGAAGCAGTTGGGCCGCCCGCTCACCGACTCCGAAATCTTCGGTTTTGCCCAGATCAACTCGGAGCACTGCCGCCACAAGATTTTCGGTGGCACCTTCATCATCGACGGCGAGGAGAAAGAGTCGTCGCTCTTTGCGATGATCAAGAAGACCACGAAAGAAAACCCCAACAAGATACTCTCCGCATACAAAGACAACGTGGCTTTCGCGCAAGGTCCGGTAGTAGAGCAATTCGCTCCCCACGACCAATCGACCTCCGACTATTTCGAGGTAAAGGACGTGGAGAGCGTCATCTCGCTAAAAGCCGAGACCCACAATTTCCCCACTACCGTGGAGCCCTTCAATGGTGCCGCCACAGGAACGGGCGGAGAGATACGCGACCGTATGGGCGGCGGCGTAGGCTCGTGGCCCATTGCCGGTACGGCTGTCTACATGACCGCCTATCCCCGCTTGCTCGATGACGCGGGCCAGCGCGACGGCGAGCGCGACTGGGAAGACATCCTGCCCGTAAGGCAGTGGCTCTACCAGTCGCCCGAGGACATCCTCATCAAGGCCTCGAACGGTGCTTCCGACTTCGGCAACAAGTTTGGCCAGCCCCTTATCTGCGGTTCGGTCCTCACCTTCGAGCACCAGGAGCGTGGAGAGAAATATGCCTACGACAAGGTCATCATGCTTGCCGGCGGTGTAGGCTATGGCACGAAGCGCGACTGCCTAAAGAAAGCTCCCCAGAAAGGCAACAAGATTGTAGTGGTGGGAGGCGACAACTACCGCATCGGACTGGGTGGTGGTTCTGTGTCGTCGGTAGATACCGGACGCTACTCCAACGGCATCGAGCTGAACGCCGTTCAGCGTGCCAACCCCGAGATGCAGAAACGCGCCTACAACCTGGTGCGCGCACTCTGCGAGGAAGACGTCAACCCCGTGGTGAGCATCCACGACCATGGTTCTGCCGGACACCTGAACTGCCTGTCGGAGCTGGTGGAGGAATGTGGCGGAGCCATCGACATGACCCGCCTTCCCATTGGCGACAAGACCCTCTCGGCCAAGGAAATCATCGCCAACGAGAGCCAGGAGCGCATGGGACTGCTCATCGACGAGAAACATATCGACCATGTGGCCCGCATCGCCGAGCGCGAGCGCGCCCCACTGTATGTGGTTGGAGAGACCACCGGCGACGCCCACTTCTCTTTTGTCCAGGGCGACGGTGTCAAGCCCTTCGACCTCGACGTGGCACAGATGTTTGGCCACTCGCCGAAGACCATCATGACCGACTCCACCGTGGAGCGCCACTACGAAGGCGTGACCTACTCGGCCAATGACATCGACCAGTATGTGGAGCGCGTGCTCCAGCTCGAGTCGGTGGCCTGCAAAGACTGGCTCACCAACAAGGTGGACCGTTCGGTGACAGGCAAGATTGCCCGGCAGCAATGCCAGGGCAAGTTGCAGTTGCCCCTCTCCGACTGTGGCGTGGTGGCCCTCGACTACCGTGGCCGGAAAGGCATTGCCACTGCCTTGGGCCATGCCCCACAGGCAGGTCTGGCCTCACCCGAGGCCGGCAGCGTGCTCTCCGTGGCCGAGTCGCTCACCAACATTGTCTGGGCTCCCCTTGCCGATGGTATGAAGAGCCTGTCGCTCTCTGCCAACTGGATGTGGCCGTGCCGGTCGCAGCAAGGCGAGGATGCCCGTCTCTACGCCGCCGTGGAAGCCCTCAGCGACTTCTGCTGCGCGCTTCACATCAACGTGCCCACGGGCAAGGACTCGCTCTCGCTGAGCCAGCAATACCCCAATGGCGAGAAAATCATCTCTCCGGGCACCGTCATCGTGACCAGCGGCGGCGAGGTGTCCGATATCCGCAAGGTGGTGTCGCCCGTGGTGGTGAACGACAAGAACTCGTCGCTCTACCATATCGACTTCAGTTTCGACAGCCTGCGCCTCGGCGGTTCGGCCTTTGCCCAGTCGTTGGGCAAGGTAGGCGACGACGTGCCCACCGTGAAGGAAGCCCAGTATTTCGCCGACTGCTTCGACGCCATCCAGCAGATGATCAAGAAGGGATGGATCATGGCCGGCCACGACATCAGCGCCGGCGGCCTGATTACCACCCTGCTCGAGATGTGCTTCGCCAATCCCACCGGCGGCATGAACATCAACCTCTACAACCTGGGCGACGACGACATCGTGCGCCTGCTCTTCGCCGAGAATCCAGGCGTGGTGATACAGGTGAGCGACAAGTACAAGTTCGAGATGCGCGAGCTGCTCGAAGACCTTGGCGTGGGCTTTGCCAAGATAGGCTATCCCACACCAGGCGAGCGCGTGATCAACGTGAAGAAAGACGGATGGGAGCACACCTTCGACATCGACCATCTGCGCGACGTGTGGTACAAGACCTCCTACCTGCTCGACCGCAAGCAGAGCCGCAACCAGCGTGCCAGGATGCGTTTCGAGAACTACAAGCACCAACCCCTGGAGATGAAGTTTGGCAAGAATTTCCAAGGCAAGCTGAAGAACTATTACCTGAGTGCCGACCGCCGCAAGGCCAGTGGCGTGAAGGCCGCCATCATCCGCGAGAAAGGCACCAATGGCGAGCGCGAGATGGCCTACTCGCTCTATCTTGCCGGTTTCGACGTGAAAGACGTGATGATGACCGACCTCATCAGTGGGCGCGAGACCCTCGACGACATCTCGATGATCGTGTTCTGCGGAGGATTCTCCAACAGCGACGTGCTGGGCAGCGCCAAGGGATGGGCAGGCGCGTTCCTCTTCAACCCCAAGGCCAAGGAAGCCCTCGACAAGTTCTATGCCCGCAAGGACACCCTCTCGCTTGGCATCTGCAATGGTTGCCAGCTGATGGTGGAGCTCAACCTCATCAATCCCGAGCACGAGCAGCGCACCCGCATGCTGCACAACGACTCGCGGAAATTCGAGAGCAATTTCGTGAACCTCACCATTCCGCAGAACGACAGCGTGATGCTGGGCTCGCTCAGCGGCAACCGCCTGGGCATCTGGGTGGCTCACGGCGAGGGCAAGTTCTCGCTGCCCGAGGACGAGAGCCGCTACCACATCGTGGCCAAGTATTCGTACGACGCCTATCCCGGCAACCCCAATGGTTCGGACTACAGCGTGGCCGGCATCTGCAGTGCCGACGGCCGTCATCTGGCCATGATGCCCCACCTGGAGCGCGCCATCTTCCCCTGGCAGAACGGCTGGTATCCTGCCGAGCGCCAGAACGACGAGGTGACACCATGGATTGAGGCGTTTGTCAATGCCCGCCGCTGGATAGAGCAACACACCAAGTGATGGCACGGAGTATCTACTGGCAACTGTTCAGCGACTTCTTCAAGATTGGCGCATTCACCCTCGGGGGTGGATACGCCATGATACCCATTATCCAGAGCGAGGTAGTGGACCGCCGTCGCTGGCTCAAGCAAGAGGAGTTCCTCGACATCATCGCCATCGCGCAGAGTTGTCCCGGCGTCTTTGCCATCAACATGAGCGTGTTCATCGGATACAAGCTGCGCAAGTTGCCAGGAGCCCTTTGCGCCGCCTTTGGCACCACCCTCCCCTCGTTCACCATCATCCTCCTGATAGCCATGTTCTTCTCCCGTTTCCAGGACAATCCCGTGGTGGAGAGCATTTTCAAAGGCATCCGTCCGGCGGTGGTGGCACTGATAGCAGCTCCCACGTTCACCTTGGCCAAGAGTGCCAAGATCACCCTTTCCAACTGCTGGATACCCATTGGCAGCGCACTGGCGATATACCTGATGGGCGTGAACCCCGTGTTCATCATCCTGGCAGCCGGATTTGGTGGTTATCTCTATGGCAAATACGTAAGTCCCACAGAATGATGATATTCCTGCAACTCTTCATCACGTTTTTCGAGATCGGCCTCTTCGGTTTTGGCGGAGGATACGGCATGCTCTCGCTGATACAGACCGAGGTGGTGCACAACCATGCCTGGATGTCGTCGGCACAGTTCACCAACATCGTGGCCATCAGCCAGATGACCCCTGGCCCCATCGGCATCAACTCGGCCACCTATTGTGGCTATACGGCTGTGAAGAACGCCCAAATGGGCGAGACGATGGCCATGCTTGGCAGTTGCACCGCCACGTTTGCCCTCGTGCTGCCCTCGTTCATCCTCATGATTCTCATCGCCAAGATGTTTCTGAAATACATGGACACCCCTGTGGTGAAGAGCATCTTCAATGGTCTGCGCCCCGCCGTGGTGGGTCTGCTGGCCGCAGCAGCCCTGCTGCTCATGGACAAGGAGAATTTCTCGCGGTGGGATCTGAATCCCTGGCATTTCTGCATCAGCGTGGCCCTTTTCATCGCTACCTTCGTAGGCACCCGCACCTTTCGCATCAACCCCATCCTCATGATATGCTTCGCAGGCTTTGCCGGCCTTCTGCTGCTCTACTGATAAGACAAAAGCAATGAGTGGGTGTCAAATAATTCGACACCCACTCATCCACATCTACATATTCACACACTCTATAAACAAACACATTACCTCACCCTCTACAAAAACAAATTGCCATGAGAATTCTAATTGCCACCGCCTTGCTGGCCTGCTCCACACTGGCAGCAGCCCAGCCCTCCTTCCATCAACGTAGAGCCTTCAGCACCGACACCGCCATGGTGCACGACCCTGTGATGGCCTATGACCATGGACTCTACTACATGATGAGCACCGGCCACGGCATCCAACTGATGACCTCGCCCGACCGCAAGACCTGGACCATGGTGCCCCACGGCGTGATAACCGACATTCCCGCCTGGACCCACGACTCCGTGCCCGAGTTCAAGCGCCACATCTGGGCTCCCGACCTGCTCAGGTGGCATGGCAAGTGGTGGCTCACCTACTCCTGCTCGTCGTTTGCCAAGAACACCTCGGCCATCGGCCTGATGTGCGCCGACACCCTGAGTGCCGACACCCACTGGGAAGACTGTGGCCCCGTGGTGTGCTCAAAGCGCCTGCGCGACAACTGGAACGCCATCGACTCCAACATCATCATCGACGAGGACGACCAGCCCTGGATAACCTGGGGCTCGTTCTGGGGCGGTATCCAACTGGCCCGTCTCGACTCCACGCTGCACCTTGCACAGCCCCGCCAACAGAAAGTGATTGCCGCACGCTTCAGCCCCGCCTTGCAGTCGGAACCGGGCGTGAATGCCATCGAGGCTCCTTTCATTTTCCGGCATGGAGACTATTATTACCTCTTCGTCTCCTTCGACTTCTGTTGCCGAGGCATGGAGAGCACCTACCACGTGGCCGTGGGCAGGAGCAAGCAAGTAGACGGTCCCTATCTCGATGCCACGGGGAAAGACCTGGCCAAGGGTGGCGGAACGGTGGTCATCGAGGGCGACAAGAAAGTATTTGAGGCCGTAGGCCATTCTGCTGCCTACCATTTCGGCGACACCGACCTCTTCATCTGCCACGGCTATGCCATCGACAAGGGTGGAGCCTCCATCCTGGTGCAGCGCCGTATTGTCTGGACCGAAGACGGCTGGCCCACACTCGTAGAGGAATAGCCGTCAGGCAGAAACACAAAAAGAGAGGGGAACTGGGCTTCACAGCTTCATTCCCCTCATTCATCAAGAAAAAAATTAGTTTTTTCTCAGAGCTACGCTAATCTATTTTAGTGTTTGTGTCTTTTTAGGGCTCGGCCATCTTGTCACTCGGCCGATTTCTTGCCCCAATATGTCACTCTGCCAGTTTTTGCGAATCCGGCATAGACGATAGTGGCCCTTCGCGGACTGGCTTCCCAGTCGCACTCACGTCGCACCACCAGGCTCACGTCACCGATGGTGAGTGTGTTGGATGCGGCGTCGAACGTCCATGTCTTTCCATTCCACGGGCCACCAGAGGCCTTATGGTCGGCCGTGAGCGAGATCACGGTAGAAGTCTTTTGCTTACCATATTCATACCCGAGGTCGATATTCTCCCATTTGCCTACGAGGTCGTTCTCGCTGATGGCCGTCTGTGGCACGGCAGCATAACGCTCGGGCAGCACCACGGGCCATCCGTCTTTTGTCCATACGATGGAGCGCACATGTCCGAGCATGATGGCGTTGGGTGCCCAGTTGGGCTGCGAGGTGGAGCCCACAGGGAACCTGCCCTGCGAGGCGTAATACCAGTTTCCGTTGCCATCGTCGAACACGGCACAGTGGGAAATACCCACCCAACCATCGTTGTTGGCAAACTTGTAGGGATGGGTGAGGATGGGATAGGCATCGCCACCTTTGGTCACATCCGTACCATTGATGCCCAGGTAAGGTCCTTCGATGTTGGCCGAACGCACCACACGCGTGTTATAGGGCACGTCGAGGGCGTCGTAGGCCATGAAGAGGTAATAGTAGCCATCGTGGTAGATGATCTCGGGAGCCTCGGCACCCTGCCAGCGCGAGGAGGCATTGCGCGTGAAGATACGCTTGCCATAGGCAGCCTCGTTATCTTTTCCCCACGGATTGGGCAGCGGGTCGGTGATTGTTTTTCCCGTTTCGGGGTTGAGTTTCACGATAGCAAAGCCACTGTGCCATGAGCCATAGGCCAGCCAGTGCTCACCATTAGGCGTGATGATGTAGCTGGGGTCGATGGCATTGTACTTGTAATAGCATTGCTCCCATGACGTGGGGTTCACCTTGTAGTTGAGCTCGCGGTCGGAATAATTGGTGATGACATAACCCTTGTCTACCCAACTATTGACATTGGCCGGCGTGGAGGTCTCCATCAGTCCGATGAAAGCACGCTCGCCCCAAGTGTTGGGACCATCGATGGTACCATCGATGGTGATGACATAGTACATTCGGTAGAGACCGTCCTTGACTTTTCTCACACAAGGAGCCCAATAGCCGCAGTTGTTGAGGTTGGCAGTGCTGGCGCCAAGTCCCATCGCCGCACGGATATCGTTGAGTTTCTTCTGCACCCATGAGGGGAGGTTGGGCATGGTGGCACCCAGATACTCCCAGTCGACGAGGTTGGTGGAGCGGCGGCAGTGGAAATGGCCATGTCCGGCCTGCGGGTTGCCGAATCCGGCATCAGTGCAGTACATGTAATAATATCCGTCCTCGGCCTTCATCACCGATGGGTCGTGCACATTGGCAAGATTCCATTTCGAGCGGTTCTCCCAACCAGCAAGAGTACGATAGTCGTCAGGATAGGTGGGAGCCGTCCAGGTGACTTTCTCCTCCTCGATGGTATTGAAGGTGACGTCGCTGGAGTAGACGTAAGTAGAAGCCGTCTGCGCATAGGCACGCACATGATAGGTGGTGCCAGGCTTGAGCGATGAGAGCGACACGGTGATATTCTCGGTAGAAGCCGTGAGCTTGTTGTCGTTGATGGTCGGGTTGGGGGCAGTGCTATAGCACACGCCACGGCTCTTGATATCAGGACCGGTAGCCGAGGCCGTGACCACGGCCGACGTAGTGGTGATGGATGACACCACAGGAGTGGAGACCTTCACGCTGACGGTTGGTGTTCCGCCACCTCCGCCTCCGCCTTCCGTATTGTCGTCATCGTCGCTGCCGCAAGCCACCAGCAGCAAGCCCATGCATAGGAAACAGAATAATTTGGAAAAGTATCTCATCATCTTCAAAAGGATGTGAATTGCCCGCGGACACCGATGTCCGCAGGCAATTATAGTTTAGTCATTGTTTACTTGAACACGAGATAGCTGCTGTCGACAGTGAAGCGGAAGTAGAAATTATCCGGATCGATGGTGTTGATGCCGATATAATCCTGGATATAGTCCACGCCGTCGGTACCATGCATCACAGCCTTCACATCGGCAGTGCCGTCGCCATTGTTGACAATCTGCATCGTGACCTTGGCACCATTCATCGCACTGAGCCAAGCGCCCCAGTCGGCCTGTCCGCCACTTGGCTTGCAAGCATTGTAGCCGTCGCCCCAACCATAGTTGTCGGCACGCACCACGGCATACTCACCCAGGTCGGCCTTGTTGAGGATCAGCACGAAGTTGTTCCAGTTGTTGGCACCCGATGTGTAGTTGGTGAAGTTGACCGTACAAATCTGGTGTGCTCTCACCTTCACATTGGGAGTGAACACCTGCCACCATCCAGTGGAGCAGTCGGGTGAGCCAAGTTCGGTGTCGAATACCAGACAGCAGTTGTCGACAGTGAAGCGGAAGTAGAAGTCGTCGGGATTGACGGTGTTGATACCCTTGTACTCCTGCTCATAGGTTACACCATCATTGCCATACATTACAGCCTTCACATCGGCCGTGCCGTCGCCATTGTTGGTGATGTAGGCCGTCACCTTGGCACCGTTCATGGCAGCGCGCCAAGCATCCCAGTCGGCAGGACCTCCACTGGGCGTGCAAGCGGCATAGCCGTCGCCCCAACCATAGTTGTCGGCACGCACCACGGCATACTCACTCAGGTCGGCTCTGTTGAGAACGATGACGAAATTGTTCCAGTTGTTCGCTCCAGTGGTGTAGTTGGTGAAGTTGACCACCTTGGTCTCCTTCGGTTCCACCTTGATATTGTCGGTATGCACGGACTACCATGGGCTCGAGCAATCCAATGCGCCGAGTGTAGTGGGGTTGGGCACTACCACGGTCTGTGTGAACGCTGAGAGCTCCTTCACCACGCTGAAGGTCTTGCTGGCGATGATAGGCTCGTCGCAGTTGGCACCCTTGAAGGTCTTGTTGTAGAGCACGAAGAGAGTCTTCTGGCCAATTTCCTCATAGTTAGGAATAGCCTTGAAGATTAGGTTCTCGGCTGTCACGGTCTTCGAGACGCCCTGCTCGAACTGCACGAGGGCAGTCACGTTGGCCATGGCCTCGGAGAGCTCTGTGCCTACGAGCACCTCGCTGGGCACGCCCGAAAGTGTCATCGACAATGGATTCTTGTCCTCTGCCGAGGTGCATCCGCCGATAGGCTCGATGCTGGTAGAGAGGAAATTGATGTAAGAGCCCTCGACCACTAAGAAAGCACGGATATCAGTGTTCGACGGGTCCTCATTGAGGTTGACGAGCGGAGACTTTTGATTATAAATCTTGGTCACCGTGCCATTGGTCATTTTCACGTAGAGTCCGCCCTGCGAGCGGTCAACGGTCAGCGTCACCTTTCCGCCAAGTTTTTCCACGCCAGCATCGGTATCGGTATTGAACGTGAGCGTGCTCTCCACAAGACTGCGGTCGATGTAGGTGCCCCACTCCGAGTTTCCACTGGGTTGGTTGTCGAAGCGGATGGCGCCATACTCCACATAGCCAGCCCCACCACGGTCTGCGTCGGAGGTGATGATCAGTGCAAAATTCTTATACGTATTCGAGGCATTGGGGTTGATGTTCAGATTGAACTGTGCATTCCAAGTGGCACCCTCAGGAATCGGATAATACTTGGAGAACTGTGCCCACCAACCTGAGGAGAAGTCGACAGCACCAATGGTATACACATCCTCCATCAAGCCTTCCAGCTCCTCGTCACCACCCTGCTTCTTAGAGTTGGCTATCGAGTCGGCCCTTTCAGAAAGCCAGTCGGGGGCCAGGATATTGTAAAGGTCGCCTCCCTCGCAGCTGGTCATGACCGACAAGCCCATGACGGCAGCACAGAAAATGGGAGCAAATGAATTGAGATATTTCATGATCTTTGGTATTTAATCTTAATTAATTATTTCAAGTTCACAACGGGATGCACCGTCCAGCCCTTCTCGGCGAAGTAGGCGGAGTTGTCGGTTCCCTCATTGGCAGAGTTACCCTTAAGATTAGGATTATCATTCAGTGTGCCCTGGAAGATGGGGAGGAACTCGTGACCCTGCTCATAAGAGTCGTAGGAGCTCTTCAGTTCGGCGTCGGTACCCACGAGCGAGTAGCTCACCGGCTCTTTCACCCTGCTGCGGTCGGTAGTACGGCGGAAGGTGCCGTGCTCCTTCAGCTGCTGCAGGCGCTCGCTGCTGTAGAAGAATCCCCAGCGGATGAGGTCGAGACCACGTCCGTACTCACATCCGAACTCTTTCGGGCGCTCCACATTGGCAATCTGCTCGAAGAGCTTGTCCTTGGAGTTGAAGTCGGCAAGTTTCAGGTCGGCCAAGTCGGCGCGGCTGCGCACCTGATTGATCCAGTCGATGGCCTGCTGTGTGGGGCCGTTGACCTCGTTCTCACACTCAGCGGCACGGAGGAGCACATCAGAGTAGCGCATCATACGCAGGTTGATGCCGTCGTGCAGACCGGTAACCACTTTCTCATAGAGGCCCGTACGGAAGTTGGTGTACTTGGCGATGGGCAGACCACCATAGTTGTTGTTGGTCACCACATTCTCTGCGGAGCTCATCTTTACGGTGTAGCACATATTGCCATACTCAAATCCCTCCCAGTCGTCCTCGTAGGTACCGATGGTCCAATAGAGGCGTGGGTCGAGTTTTCCGCTCTTGGTACGCTCGGCCTTGAAGAGGTTGTAGAGCCAAGGCGAGGCTGAGATATCGGCCCATCCACCGAAGTCGCCAGGACCGAAGTTGCTCTCGATGGCAGAACCCTGTGTGGCGTTCTTGCTGGTGTTGACCGGTGTCCACTCATCGTCTGTACCCTGTGAGCCATAGTCGAGGAACTGTATTTCGAAGAGGCTCTCGGCATTGTTCTCATACTGTGCGCCCTCGCGGAAGTTGTCGCCATAGTTGGCCATGAGCTGGTAGGTGCCGTAGTTCTGGTTGATGATGCTCTTGAGAATGTCAAGGGCCTCGCTGTACTTATGGCGCATCATGAGCACGCGGGCGTAGTATCCGGCGGCAGCACCGCAGGTGGCACGTCCCTTGGCCCACTCGCCTCCTGCATCGCGTGATGGGAGGAGGGCGATGGCCTCTTTCAGGTCGGCCTCCACCTGGTCGAGCACGACATCATACTGATATACTCCAGCCTCTGTCTTGTTGGTGGCATAGAGGCCATCGAGTGTAGAGTAGCTGTTATAGTCGGTAATGAGTGCCGGGTTCTGGTAATAAGTGGCAAGGTTGAAGTAAGCCAGTCCACGGATGAAGAGAGCTTGTCCCTTGATGTGCTGCATCCTTTCGGTGAGGATGCTGTTGTCCTCGCCGCAACGAGTGAGGATGAAGTTGCAAACATTGATGGTGTAGTACCAGTCGCGCCACGACCATTGTCCGATTTCGTCGGTGATGGGCTCGTTGAGGTCGTCGAAAGGCATGTACCAGACCTGTGAGGAGTTCCATGCCTCGTCGCCGCGGCACACGTCGATGTTGTAGCCCACGCGAGCGTAGGTACCCTCCATACGCATGTGGTTGTATGCGGCAATGACACATTCCTCCAAGTCCTCGGCAGTGAAACCGAAAGTGCCGGTGGTCTGCTGGTTGGGGTTGGTCAGTTCCAGCTTGTCTTCGCACGATGTGAGCGTGCTGAGGCCCAGCAAAATAGCCAGGGATATCTTGAATAGTTTCATATCTTGTGATTCTTGTTATATGATTCTCTTATATCTTGAACTTCAGACTATTAGAATGAGAAGAGGATACCACACATAAAGCTTCTTGCGCTGGGGAATGAGCAGAAGTTGTAGCCCGGTGTGAACGTGCCTCCGGCAAAGTCCACATTGTAGCCATGATAGCCTGTGAAGGTGTAGAGGTTCTGTGCCGACACATAGGCACGCACGCCCGAAACATAACCGCCGAACCATTTGTCGGGGAAGTTGTAGCCCAGTTCCACGTTGGCGATCTTCCAATAAGCGGCGTTCTGGATCTTGCGGTCGCTGAAGAGGTCGTTCCATGCCAGTGTTCCACTATTGCTGAAGTAGGTGCGGGGCACGCTGGAGAGATATCTCAAGCCATCTTCCGACCAGCGGTTGGCATCGAGCATGGCCACGTCTTTGTTGCCTGGTCCGTAACAGGAGTTCAAGCTGTTGTAGATGTCATCCGACACATGGTAGTTGAGTGCTCCGAAGGTGGAGATGCTCAGGTCGAAGTTCTTGTACTCGAAGTGTGCGCTGAGACCGAAGTTGACCTTTGGCAGACCGCTGCCGAGCACCACCTGGTCGTAGGCGTCGATCACGCCGTCGGGATTGCCGTCAGGACCGCTGACATCCTTGTAGAGGCAGTCGCCCACGTTGGCACCCTGCTGTGTGGCATGGTTGTTCAGGTCTTCCTGTGTGCGGGCGATACCCTCGTATACCCATCCATAGAACCTACCCACCTCGTGTCCGACGTAAGTGGCATAAGCACCGGTGATGTACGACTTGGTACCGAAACCGAGCGAGGTCACCTTGTTCTTCAGCGTGCTGAGGTTGGCGCTCAGCTCATACTTGAACGCGTGGTCGCGGTTGCGATAGGTGGCCGAGAACTCGAAACCACTGTTGTCCATCGATGCGGCATTCATCGTCACGGCGGTGTTGGCCACACCGGCATTGGCAGGAACGGGAACACTGTAGAGCAGGTCCTCGGAACGGTTCTTGTACCACTCGGCGGTGAACTCGATGCGGTTGTTGAACATAGCCACGTCGATACCCACGTTGGTGGTCTTCTTCTTTTCCCATGCGATGTTGGCATTGACGAAAGTAGAGACGGCCGAACCCGTGATGGGCGAGTTGCCGAAGCTATAAGTCATGTTGTTGCGGCTCATCGTGGCCTGATACTGGTACTCACCGATGTTCTCATTACCGAGCACACCATAGCTGGCGCGGATCTTGAACATATTGACCACATTGTGGTTGATGGGGAAGAATTTCTCCTTGTCGACACGCCATCCCACCGACACTGAGGGGAATGTTCCCCAGCGGATGCTCTTCGTGAGTCGTGAGCTGCCATCGCGGCGGATGATACCCGAGATGAGGTACTTGCCATCGTAGTCGTAGTTGAGACGGGCGATGTAGGAAGTCAGGGCATGCTTGCTCTCGAAAGAGTTGGCGTCGCGGGTGCTGGCATTGCCAATCTGCAGGAAGTAAGGCTCAGGGAAGTTGACGCCCCATGCAGTCAGCTCGTGTGTGTTCTCCTCCTCATAGGTCTGGCCCACGACGAGGTTCACATGATGCAGTCCGATTGTGCCATCATAGGTCAGCGTGTTCTCGATCAGCGCGTCGGAGTAGGTGCGAGTGCCCTCGGTGAGTTTCTCGTTGCTCTTGTCGAGGTACACACGGTTGCTCTGGATCCAGGCCGATACCCAAGTCTTGTCCTTGGCGTAGGTCTTGCTGTAGGAGAGATTGAGCTTGTAGTTCAGATGGTGGTTCTCTGACTCAAAACCAAACATCTTGAAGAGGTCGACATCGGCCGAGCCAGAACCCACGACACGGTCGACGATGGTGTTGCGGGTGAGCAGGTTGTCGACCAGCAACGGGTTGGAAGCCGAGATATCGCCATGAACGGTATCATAGTACACGCCATAGCCATAGGCGTCGTAGCCGAAGCTGCTTGCCGAGCCCACCATGTCGTCGAGCACCCATGTCGACTCGTCGTAAGCCTTGATGGTAGGCTGCATGAGCAGCGTGCCACGCAGCACGTTGGTCACGTCGCCATAAAGACCCTGCACATACTCGGAGGCATTGGAGAGACCCATACCGTCCTGGCTGGAGTGAGAGTAGACGAGGCTGGTGCGGAACTTGATGAACTTCGTGTCCATGGTGTTGTTCACACGGGCGGTGAAGCGCTCGTAGTTGGGGCCTGCGCCCTCGAGCGTACCTTTCTGGTTGAAGTAGTCGAGACCAATATTATAAGTATTGTTGGCTCCACCACCACTCAGGTTCACGTTGTGGTTCTGGCGGATGCCTGTCTTGAACACCTCGTCGAACCAGTCGGTATTGGTATTGTCGCGGAAGCGATATTTGCCATCCTCAAGACGGTATCCTCCGGGCAGCGGTGTGCCAGAGTTGGCACAAGCCTGTCCGAGATACTGACTATACTGGTTGGCGTCCATCACGTCGTAGACATCCTTTGAGATCTGGTCTACACCGAAGTAGCCCTTGTAGTCCACCTTCAGCGGCTGGTCTTTCTTACCGCTCTTGGTAGTGATGATCACCACACCGTTGGCAGCGCGCGAACCATAGATAGCACCTGCCGAAGCGTCCTTGAGCACCTGGATGGTGGCAATGTCGTTGGGCGAGAAGTCGCGGATGGTTGTTCCCATAGGCACACCGTCGACCACATAGAGCGGTGCTGTGCTGCCGAACGAGCCGATACCACGGATACGGACGGTAGGATCGGCACCAGGCTGGCCATCGGATGTGATTTGCACACCGGCCACCTTACCTTCGAGCATGGTAGAGATGTTGGAGTTCGACACCCTCTTCATCTCCTCGGCGTTCACGATAGACACCGAACCGGTGAGGTCGGCCTTCTTCTGCACACCATAACCCACGACCACCACTTGCTCTAGCAACTGGTTGTCGGAAGCGAGTTCGATACGTCCCAAAGCGGAGTGTCCATTGACGGCTACTTCCTTGTCCTGGTATCCCACATAACTGATGACGAGTGTCGCGTTACGCGTGGTTTCCAACTGGAAGTTACCGTCGATGTCGGTCACACTGCCACCCTGGGCGCCCTTTACCTTAATGGTTGCGCCAATGAGTGGCTCTCCATCCTGGTCTACCACCTGACCGGTGACCACGAAGGTCTGGGCCTGTTCGGTGGCTGCCATTACTGGGGTCGGCAGGCATACGACGCCTCCCATTGCCCCCAAAAAGAGCATAGCAGATAATAATACGTTTTTACTCATTTGATAAATGGATTTGATTTGAATATATTTAGTAGTATTTATTTTTCTTGATGAAGCCCCCATACGGAAGAAATGCCATGCACATTATTATAATAAGGCATGGTGGATATTTCCATATATCAATTGGTCGGCATGTATAGGTTAGGTTTTTTTAAACTGCTGCAAAGTTAACCATCGGTCATATCCACAAGGTGGACAAATTAAAATTTGAGGTGGACAAAGTGAAAAAGAGGTGGACAAACGTCCCTTGAAGTGTTTTTCATCTAATTTGTGTGGGCACACACTAATTTTTCCCAAAAGAGCTTGGACTCACTCCAAATTCTTTGGTAAAACAGCGTGTGAAATACTTCGGGTCGTTGAATCCCACGCTGAAGGCGATTTCGGCGATGTTGCGGTTGGCTGTGTTTCTCTCGAGCAGCTTGCGTGCCATGTCAAGTCTATAGTGCCGGATGAACTGTCCGGGCGACATCCCTGTCTCCTCGTTTAGTTTTTTGCTGAGCAGCGTGCGGTTGACGCCCATCTGCTCTGAGAGTTCGGTCACGCCATACTCGCTGTTCATATAGTTTTGCTCCATGAGTTCCATCACGCGGTCCATGAACGGTATCTGCGACAGGGCAGCCTGCTGGTCGTCGGCCACGGCGGTCTTGTTCACGCTCGCCGTCATCCGGTTTCTGTTATCGATGATGCCCTGTATGCGTTTCTGCAAGGCCACGGGGTCCTCGCTCTCGCGCAGAGCCTCCTCGATGGGCTGCATGAGTTTCTCCTCCTCCTGGCGTCGCAGTTGGCGCACCCGGTTCTTGTAGAATGCCACTGCCGCGGCCAGCAATGCCAGGAGCAGCAAGGTGATAAACCACCACGACTTATAGAAATAAGGACTGACGCTGACCTTCACCGAGACCGTGCTCTCTGCATTGCTGAGCGCCGACGCATACCTCACCTCGAACACATAGTCGCCCGAGGGCAGGCTGGTGTATCTCACGGAGTGCTGTCCGGGAGCCAACTGTGCCCATTCCTCCTCCAGTCCTTTCATCCTGTAGCTGTATACGCCCTGCGTCTCATGTCCGTAATTGAGCGCGGAGAAATCGAATACCAGCGATTTGTTGCTCTCGTGCAACCTCACCTCCTCGGCGTAGCAAATATCCTCGTCGATATGTCCGTCGCCTGCCACGGCATCCTGGTTGTCGATGGTGAGATGGGTGAGATGCAGCTGGGGAGCCTTGACCTGCGCCATTTTCCCTGACTCCAGACGGACGAGTCCGCCCTGGCAGCCAAACCACAGCGTGCCCTCCTTGCCCCGGGTGGCGCCGTTCCAGTAGAACTGCTGGCAGAGCAGTCCGTCGGCCTCGCCTAAGGTGGTGAACGCCCCTGTCTGCGGGTTGAGCACGGAGAGCCCGTTGCCGGTGGCTATCCACAGTTTGCCAACGTTGTCCTCCACGATGCCTTTCACCGCGTTGTTGGCCAGTCCGTCGTTGGTGGTATAGGCCACGAACTTGTCTTTCCCATCGTTGCCCGTCACCCGTTTATAGAGTCCGTATCCATTGCTTCCTATCCACAATGTGCCATCACTGCTTTGGTAGAAACACGTGATTTTGTCGATGATGCCACTGGAGGGGTTGTCGAGTTTGTCGCGAAGATGCTGGAAGGAGAACCGTCCGCTCTTGTCCTTACCCTTTCCGATGTCGATAAGGAAAGCCCCCTCAAGGCATCCTATCCAGAGTTGCCGGTCGTTGTCGATGATGCTGCCAATGCATCCGCGCGCGAACCTGCATTCCTCGAACGGCTCCTCAAGCGCCTCACTCTCCAGGTTGTAGAAGAAGATGCCGTCGTTGCTTCCTATCCAAAGCCCCTTGTTGATGGCGTCGTAGGCCAACGCCCCAACGAAATTGAGCAAGGGTATATGGGGCGCGTCGACAGAAAGTCGGCCAATGTTGCCCGTAGCGGTATCGATGTAATTCACTCCCCCGCCCCATGTGCCTATCCACAACCGTCCTTGGCCGTCGTCGGCAAGCGCCGAGACGGAGTTGTGCGAGAGCGCGCTGTTGCCTGTGGTGAAGTGGGTGAAGCCCCCATCAGCATTCATCCGGTTGAGTCCGCCTTCCACCGTGCCCACCCATAACGTGCCATCTTTCTGCACGAGCATAGCGTTGACCGCGTTGGGCGAGAGGCTTGATGGGTCGCTGCCATGCTTGTAGTTGCGAATGGCAAGCTTGTTGACACTGAGGCACGCCACGCCACCGGTTTCGGTACCAATCCACAGGCTCTCGTTGTTATAGTGCAGGCAACTCACGAAATTGCTGCTCATGAGCCAGGGGGTGGTCGAGGTATTCCAATGCTCGAAATGCTGCTGGTTGGGGTAGAGGATGTCGATGCCACCCAAGGTTCCGGCTATCAGGACAGTGTCGGAAACCAGTTCCATGCAACTCACGAATTCGTGTGAGAGCGACCCAGGGTCGGCAGTATGGGTAAATGAGAGCAGCTGGGGCTCATGGGGATTGAACCGGCGCAAGCCATGGTTGGTGCCCATCCACACGTTGTCGCCTTGCCTGAGCAGACTGGTGATGAACAGTCCGCCGAGCTGGGATAGCTGGGGTGAGATTTCGCCTTTGACGATTTTCTCGCCCTCGGCAGTCAGCCGATAGACGCCGTCATCAATACAAGCCCAGATCTTGCCGTTGCCATCCAGGTCGGCAATGGCGATGGTAGGTGTATTGCTCGAATACTGGTAACTGAGAATATTCTTCACGCTGCCATCCTCGTGGAATCTCAGGCAATGGATGTGCGACATCGTGACGAGCCACAGTTTCCCCTCGCTGTCGACCATCACGTTGACGCCTCGTTGTGAGAGGATTTCGTCGAGCCTGTTGTCCTTGCTGTTGACTCTCGTCACGGTCATCGTACGCATGTCGATGACCTGTGTGTACTCATCGAACACCACCCAAAGGCGGCGGAAGCGGTCCTCGCACACCTTCTTCGAGGAGTGGCTACGCCATTGGAGCCCTTGAGCCCCGGTGTAGAAACTGGAAAAGCCATAGCCATCGTAACGCACGATGCCTCCCCCATAGGTCGACAGCCATACGAAGCCCTCGCTGTCGGCAAAGATGGTGTTCACATTGTTGGAGGGAAGTCCGTTACGCATGTCAAGTGTCGACACGTTGAATCGCTCCAAATAGCCATCACTTTGAGCCAACAGGCCCATCGAGATGACATGGAAGACCAACAACAATATGAAGCGATTTACTGACATGCGAACCATTTCTCTTGATGAACTTCACAATATAGTTTTGCAAATATAGCAAAGAAAAATGACAATTCATCACGTTTGCGTTCATTTTTTCATTTAAAAAAAGCCCCACCCCTCTTTTTCGAGGAGTGGAGCCATAGTTTTTCCTGGCTGTCTGTTCAGAATTCGATGACAAGCGTCTGACGTGGACGCAGGTTCACGTCCTTGTCGATTCTCACGTGCCGCTTGGTGATGACATCGGTGGCGGTGGTGACACTGCCGATGACCTCGGCATAGCGCGCCACCTCGAGCTGGGCGGCCTTCGAGGTGCCATTGAGGATGGTCATCACAGTCTTTCCCTGATACTGGCGGGCGATGACATACACACCCTTCCAGGGTATGAACTGCGTCTGCTTGCCCTTCACCACCACGTCGTTGCCCTGGCGCCAGTGGAGCAGGCGGCTGCACCAGTCGAACATGGCGTTCTGTGCCTTCGTCCTGCCCTCGCGGGTGAAGGCATTGCTCTTGTCGCCCTTGAATCCACCGGGGAAGTCCTTGCGCACATTGCCGTCGGTCACCTCCTTCGTACCGTTCATGAGCACCTCGGTGCCATAGTAGAGCTGGGGCGTGCGGTTGATGGTAAGCAGCAGGGCCATGGCCTGCTTCAAGGCGAGCGTATCAGTGCCGTTGCCCAAGAAGCGGTCGGTGTCGTGGTTCTCGATGAAGGCCATCACGCTCGAGGGATTGGGATAGAGATAGTCGTAGACCAGACTATTGTAGATGCGGTTGTATCCATTCCACCATCCGTCGGTCTCCTCGTTCTTGGCCATGTTGATCTTGTCGAAGAAGCTGAAATCCATGACGGTCTTCAGGAAGCTGTTCTCTGCGCGTCGGCATAGGGATAGGTGTCCATTCGGATGCCGTCGATGCCCACTGTCTCTATCCACCACATGCTGTTCTGGATGAGATAGGTAATCACATGCGTGTTGCGCTGGTTGAGGTCGGGCATGGTGGTCACGAACCATCCCTCCACCGTCTCACGTTTGTCGACCTCTGAAGCATAGGGGTCGACGACAGGCGTGAGCTTGTAACTCGTCTGCAGGAAACTGGTGCCGGTGGGATTGGAGGTGCCATTCGACTCCTTGAGCCAGTCGGAGAGGTTGAACCAGTCTTTCGAGGGCATGTCCTTCACCCAGGGGTGGTCGAAACCACAGTGGTTGAAGATCATGTCCATCACCACCTTCAGTCCGTGCTGATGGGCCTCGTCGACCAGGCGGCGGTACTCGTCGTTGGTGCCGAAGCGGGGGTCTACCTTATAATAATCGGTAGTGGCATAGCCATGATAGGTGCTGAAGCCATTGTGGTCGGGCGAGTTGTTCTCGAGCACCGGCGTGAGCCAAAGGGCGGTCACGCCGAGTTCCACGAAGTAGTCGAGATGCTGGCGCAGGCCCTCCAGGTCGCCACCATGTCGCAGACTGGGCTGGGTGCGGTCGTTCACATAGGTGTTCATGCCTTTGATCTGGTCGTTGGCATCGCTGCCGCTTGCGAAGCGGTCGGGCATGAGCATATAGAGCACGTCGGCATTGGAGAAGCCCTCGCGTTGGAATCCAGGTTTCTCGCGCTGCTTGAGTTCGTAGCTCACGCTCTTTTTCTGTTTCCCATTCTTGAAGTCAAGTGTCATCACTCCGGGCTGTGCCCCCTTGAGGTTGAGGTAGACGAGCAGGTAGTTGGGACTGTCGAGCCTCACGAGGCTGTCGATGGTGACACCGGGATAGTCGGTGGTCACCTCGGCCTGTCGGATGTCCTTGCCATAGACCATGAGTTGGAGGCATGGTTTCTTCATGCCAGCAAACCAGTTGGCGGGCTCAATATGGTCGATTTTCAAAGCAGCACTCATAGTGGTGGCGAAACTTAGGAAAACAATGATGAATAATAGGTTCTTTCTCATTTTGGGGTATGTTTTTTTCTAATGATTGGGGCTTTATGGTGGTATCTTCTAAGGACTATAGATACTATAGAAACTATAGAGACTATAGAGACTATAGAGACTATAGAGAATTAGTCGTGCAGGATCAGTGCCGACTGCGGGTCGACGGTCACCCTTCCACCCTCGATGGTGCCCAGTCCGCTCTCATCGATGACGTTGTCGCAGCACACCACGGTGAACTGTCCCTCTGGAATCTCCACCACCTTTGGCTCCTTGTTGGCATTGAGCACCACGATGATGTTGTTCCATGCGTCGCCACCGGCATGGCCGCTCAGCATGAAGGCCACCAGGCAGTCGTCGCCCGGGAGGAACCGGAGCGAGCGCCGCACCGCATCGGCCGTGCCCAGACGGAAAGCGGGATGGTTCTTGCGCAGTTGGATGAGGTCCTTATAGTATTTGAAGGCGTGGGCATAGCGCAGGGTGTTGTTCCAGTTCAGCTGGTTGACGGAGTCGGGCGACTCGAAACTGTTGTGCACGCCTTTCTTGTCGCGCAGCATCTCCTCGCCAGAGAGCATGAAGGGCACGCCCTGCGAGGTGAACACGGCCGTCTGTGCCAGAAGGTCGAGCCGCTGCAGTTCGTCGGGAGTGATGCCCGGAATCGACGCGCGCAGGCGGTCGACGAGACACATGTCGTCGTGGCAACTCACATAGGCAATCATCTGCGTGGGTTCGGTGGCCCATGGCTCGTCGGAATAATTCACCTTCTTCATATCCACCTGTGGATGGGCGATGCCGCCCACTATGCCATATTTCAGGCTCTCCTCCTCGCCGGGCAAGCCAGCGAGGAAAGCCCCTTTGGTATCGTCGCTGAAGGGTCCGCGGAGGGCGTCGCGGATCTCGTCGCTGAAAGCGGCGATGCGCGGCATCTTCGGGATATTGGCCTTCACGCCAAGCTTATCCTGCGGGTAAGCGCATGCGCCGGCACTCCATCCCTCACCATAGATGAAGATGGTGGGGTCGATCTCATCCACTGCCTTCCGTATGGCGTTCATCGTCTCGATGTCGTGCACGCCCATGAGGTCGAAACGGAATCCGTCGATGTGGTACTCGTTAATCCAATACTTCACCGACTCTATCATGAACTCCCGCATCAGAGGCTGGTCTGAAGCGGTCTCGTTGCCACAGCCGGAGCCGTTGCTGTACTGTCCATCGGCGGTCTTGCGATAGTAGTAGTCGGGCCAGGTGCGCTGGAAGTTGGAATGTTCGATGTCGTAGGTATGGTTGTATACCACATCGAGGATAACGCGTATGCCCGCCTTGTGGAGGGCCTGCACCATTTGCTTGAACTCACGTATGCGGCACGTGGGGTCGTAGGGATTGGTGGAGTAGCTGCCCTCGGGCACATTGTAGTTCACGGGGTCGTATCCCCAGTTGTACTTATTGTCGGCGAGCCGTGTCTCGTCTACCGAACCGAAGTCGTAGGAGGGCAGGATATGCACGGCATTGACGCCCAGCGATTTCAGGTGCTGGATGGCCCAGTCCTCAGTCAGGGCGAGGAACTTGCCCGGGTATTTGCTGCTCACGCGTTTGACGAAGAACTCCCCTGGGTCGAGGTTCACGTTTCGGGCAATGGAGAAGTCGCGGTGGTGCATCTCGTAGATGACGAGGTCGACCGGCGACTTGACCACTGGGCGCTTGTCGCTTTCCCATCCGTCGGGATTGGTGGTGGCCATGTCGACCACGAAGCCACGCTTTCCGTTCACGCCTACCGCCCGGGCGCCGATGCCCGGAGTCTCAACCCACTGTTTCTTGTTGCCTGAGATGTCGAGGGTGTAGTAGAAGCCGCACCAGTCGCCACGCAAGGTGGCGCACCACCCATAATCAAAGGGAGACAGTTTCTTCAGTCTGACGGTGCGCACAGGCTTGCCGCCTTGTCCTTCCTTGTAGAGGCGCAGCACTGGTTTCTTGGCATCAGGGGCTGCGATGAAGCAGAACTGGGTTTTGTTGGAGGCGGTATCGTAGTGACCACCGTCGCCAACCAAGGCTTTCTGGGCCATTGAGCACAGGGTTGCCATAGAGAAGAGGGCTGTGAAAAACAATTGTTTCATGAGGTGATACGTAATAGGTTATTTGGCGATGAGCGAGATGGCGAATCCACCACCGGGAGCCTCGGTGAGCTTGAGCACGTCGCCCTTCTTCACCGTCTTGTGGGTGATGGTGTAGGCCTTGGGATTGTCCTTGTAGTGAGCGTCCTTGGCATCGGCATAGATGGTGCACTCGTATTTGCGTCCCTTGTCGAGGAAGTCGAGGCGCAGGTTCACCTTATGGCCGTTCTCGTCGCATTTTCCACCCACGAACCAGTTGTCGGTGCCTTTGGCCTTGCGTGCCACAGTGATGTAGTCGGCCGGCTCAGCCTCCAGGTACTTGGAGTCGTCCCAGTCGACGGCCACGTCGCGGATGAACTGGAAGGCATCGTCGAACTTGGCATAGTTCTCGGGCAGGTCGGCAGCCATCTGGAGCGGACTGTACATCGTGACGTAGAGTGCCAGCTGTCCCACGAGGGTGGTATGCACATAGTTGGGGTTGTCGCTCCAGGTGCTCAGCTGTGTCTCGAGGATGCCGGGCGTGTAGTCCATCGGTCCGCCCTGCAGGCGGGTGAAGGGCAGGATGACGGTATGGTCGGGCCGGCTGCCGCCGAATGCCTCATACTCCGTGCCACGTGCCGACTCGTTGCCCACGAGGTTGGGCCAGGTGCGGCAGAGTCCGGTAGGACGCACGGCTTCGTGGGCATTGACCATGACGTGGTGCTTGGCCGCCTCCTGGATGCAGTAGAGGTAGTGGTTGTTCATCGACTGCGAGTAGTGGTGGTCGCCGCGTGGTATGATGTCGCCCACATATCCACTCTTCACGGCATCGTAGCCATATTTGTTCATCAGGTTGTAGGCAGCCTCCATGTGGCGCTCGTAGTTCTGCGTCGACGAAGAGGTCTCGTGGTGCATGAGGAGTTTCACGCCTTTCGAGTGGGCATAGTCGTTGAGCATCTTGATGTCGAAGTCGGGATAGGGAGTGACGAAGTCGAACACGTCGCGTTTCCACATGTTTGCCCAGTCTTCCCATCCTACGTTCCAGCCCTCCACGAGCACCTCGTCGAGGTTGTTGGCTGCCGCGAAGTCGATGTAGCGCTTCACCTTCTCGTTGTTGGCGGCATGGCGCCCGTTGGGTTTCATCTTGCTCCAGTCAATCAGGTCGAGCTTGATCGAAGGCAGGTCGTTGGTATAGTTCCAGCTGCTCTTTCCTACGATCATCTCCCACCACACGCCGCAGTACTTCACGGGATGAATCCATGAGGTGTCCTCGATCTTGCACGGCTCGTTGAGGTTGAGGATAAGGTTGGAGGAGAGCATGTCGCGTGCGTCGTCGCTCACGATGACGGTGCGCCAAGGCGTCTGGCAGGGTGTCTGCATGGCACCTTTCAGTCCGGTGGCGTCAGGGGTGAGGTGGCTCACGAAGGTGAACGGTGCGGGCAGCGGATAGGGCGAGGGTTTGGGATTGGGTGTGTAGTCGTTGCTCCCGCCGCTTAACTTTTGCGAGAGGTGCTTGGTCTGCGCGTCGACCAGTTCGAGATGCATCGTGGCATAGTCGACACAGGCGGCCTCATGGATGTTGATGTAGAGTCCGTCGTCGCTCTTCATCTGCAGCGAGGTCTGCACGCCGGTCTCCGAGAAGACGGCCACGGAGGAGTTGCCCCAGTTCACCGCCTTTCCCATACGCTCACGTATTTCGGAGAGTCGGGTCTGCTGTGTCTCCTGCTCCTGGGTGTCGTAGTCGCCTGGCAGCCACCATGCGATATGGTCGCCGGTCATGGCAAACTCGGTGTGCTCGTCCTTGATGAGGAAGTAGTTGAGCTCCTGCTGTTGTGGGAACTCATAGCGCAGTCCCATACCATCGTCGAAGACGCGGAAGCGGATGGTGATGTGCCTCTTGGTGGCATCCTGCAGCAGGTCGACGGCCAGTTCGTTGTAATGGTTGCGGATGGTGGCCGTCTCGCCCCACACGGGCTTCCAGGTCTCGTCGAAGGTGCTGGTCTGCGTGTTGGCCACTGAGAAACCATCCATCAGGTCGGTCTCATTATAGCCCTTGTTGGCATGCTTGTCCTTGGCCAGTTCCAGTCCGAGCCGGCTTGGGCGCACCACGTCCTTCCCCTTGTATGAGAGTTGGTAGGTGGGTATGCCGTTGTCGAGGGCAAAAGTCAGGCTCACGTTGCCATTGGGCGATTTCACGGTTTGTGCCATTGCTGTCGCCGACAGCAAGGTCACGATGAAGAGTGCTATTTTTCTCATAAATGTTTTTGGGTTATCTTCCGCTTTGCGACACCAGTTCGGCGATGTTGTCGCAGAACTTGTGGTCGCTGATGAGTTGTTCGATGGTGAGGTGCATGCGGTAGCGCCAGTAGTGGCGCGGGTTGGCGGGGATGTTGATGCGCTCGGCGTTGGCATCGGCCAGGCGTATGCGCTCGTCGATGGCCAGCCAGTCCTGGATGGAGAGGATGCAGAGCATGGAGGGACAGGTGAGATGGCGCGAAACGATGTCGCGTGCCAGCCATCCTGGCAGTGGGTGTGGTGCCTCGCCGCCACGGTAGAGCATGGTGTTGTAGTAGCTCTGCGTGCGCTCGTGATCCTCGTCCCACCACTGTCGCAGGGTGGGCATGTCGTGGCTCGAGATGGTGCTCACCGAGCGGTAGGGGTTGCGCGAGAGGTGTCCGAACCTCACGCTGGGGTCCTTGGGCATCGACTGCAGTTCGAGACTGAGGATGCGCAGCTCGTTCATCACCCAGGGCACGCAGTCGGGCACCATGCCCAGGTCCTCGGCACACACGAGCATACGGGTGGCCTCTACCAGCAGTGGCAGTTTGCGCATGGCCTCGTGATACCAGAACTGGTTGTTGCGGCGGTAGTAGTAATCGTTGTAGAGCTTGTTGAACACATATTTCTCATGGTCGGAGAGCGACTCGTAGATGAAGTCGAACTGCACTGAGATTCTGGGATGGAACTTGGTGGCATCGCGGTGGTCGCGCAGGAAGAGCACGTCGCTGATCAGCGCGTAGAGTCCGTCGCGCATCATGATGCTCACCTCGTCGGCCCTTGGGCTCCACGAAGGTGGCCCTCACCTCGTCGGCATGCTCGTGGAAGATACGCCCGAGTACCTCGTCGGTGATGTATGGCTGTGTGAAGAACTCCTCACGGAACGGCAGTCCGTAGGCCTCTATCTCGGGCACGGTCATGGCGAGGGCCGGTGAGAACTGTCCGAGCAGTCCGTGCACGGAGTGGGTGGGAATTTCCCAGATACGGAAGAATCCGAGCACGTGGTCGATGCGGTAGGCGTCGAAGAACTTCGACATGTTGGAGAACCGCCTCACCCACCATGCGCACCCATCGGCAAGCATCTCTTCCCAGTTGTATGTGGGGAATCCCCAGTTCTGCCCGTTGGCCGAGAAATCATCGGGTGGAGCGCCTGCCTGACCGTCGAGATGGAAGTAGCGGGGCTCCTGCCACACGTCGCAGCCGTAGCGGTTCACTCCGATGGGGATGTCGCCCTTGAGGATGACCCCTTTCTCACGGGCATACTGGTGCACGTCTTCCATCTGCGTGTTGAGCACGAACTGCACGAAATAGTAGAACGCCACATCCTTGTAGGCCTTGTTGCGCGAGGTGGAGAGACTGTGGCGCTCGGCCTCGTCCCAGGTGTTGTGGTCGGGCCAGGTGCTGAAGTCGGCGGTGCCGTACTTGTCGCGCAGCATGCTGTATTGTGCATAGGGCACCAGCCACTGCTTGTTTTCCTCGAAGAAGTTCTTGAACTGGGCCGACGACATCATTTTCTTTCCCTCCTGGTCGAAGATTACTCTCAGGTAGTCCATCTTGGCATTGTTCACGCGCTCGTAGTCGATCTGCGGCAGGGCATTGAGCTCCACGCGCAACTGCTCCATCTCGTCGCGTTTCTTCTCGTCGGCGATGGGTGGCAGGGCGGTGAGGTCGGCATATTGAGGATGCAGGGCGAAGATGCTGATGCAACTGTAGGGATAGGAGTCGGTCCAGGTGTGGGTGGTGGTGGTGTCGTTGATAGGCAGGATCTGCAACACCCGCTGGCGGGTGAGCGCCACCCAGTCGATCATCTTGCGAAGGTCGCCGAAGTCGCCTACGCCGAAACTCGTCTCCGAACGGAGCGAGAACACCGGCACGAGTGTTCCGGCGCACCTCACGTCGAAGGAGGAGAAGGAGGCTTCGGGCAACTCATACACCACTACGTCGCCATCGGCCATCTCGGGCAGGGTGATGCTTCTGTTGTCGCTATTCTCCCAGATGGGTGCCACCTGGTCGTCGTCGTGAAGCACGACGAATTTCATCTCGAAGCGTGGTGCCGTGAGTTTGGTGGCATCGATGTCCACAATCCACTCGTTGAAGTTGTGCTCCACCATGACCACGGCGTTCTGCAGCAACCAGTTGCCCAGCACCGTCTCGTTGCCCACCACGGCCAATCGCTCGTTGCGGCGCAGCTGCGGTGCCCTCACCTTCAGCCTCACCGTGCGTGTGAACGATTGCTTGCGTGGTTGCAGACGCTCATGGCGGTTGATGCACTCGGTCATGGCCGAACTGTAGAGATAGGCATTGGCGGGAATGTCAATCCAATGGTCGTAGACCACGTATCGCTTGGCCTTGGTGGCCATCAGTTCCAGGCGGTGGGTCTCGAGTGTCCACTCTCGCCTCACTTCTTGCTCATCGCGCAGCAAGGTGTAGAAATAGTCGATATAGGTGCCCGTCTTGAGCAGGGAGTTGATGTCGCACGACCAATGCTGGCCATCGATTGTCGACATTTTATACGAGTTGATGACTTTCTCGCCCTCATTGTCAGACGACACGACATTCAGCGCAAGCATCTCACCAAAAGAGGTGTGATATTCCAAGTTAAATCGTAAATCCATAGACAAATAGGTTAGTAATTTTGGGTAAAATTACAAATTATCCAAATAGGTTATTCGCTAATATATTGATTTTTATCTTTTTAAATGTGCAAACGTTTGCACGTAAAGATTTGAGATTATCAACTTCCTCAAGTTGAAAGGAGTTCAGAAGTTACAGAAGTTCAGGAGTTCAGACATTACCACAGCAAACACCCATTGAGCCTAACGAGGTAAATTCGGACTATTGTCTGAACTCCTGCAACTACTGAACTACTGAACTATTAGAAGTGGAGCGAAAGCGAAACATCAATGAGAAAGAAAAAGAGGTCCCGACTCTCCCGAGCCAGGACCTCACGCGCAATGTAAAATTCAAATTTCACCCTTCTGTATAATTATAAGACAAACTACTAATATAACTTTAATATCATATTTTTGTTTATATGACTATTTTGCTTGTATTCGTATCTCAATGTGTCTGGATAAAACCTTGGAGGAGGCAATCCTCTTACTTTCAACGAAGTGTCTTCCTCCGACCAGTAGGTCTGGCAAGCTACTCTCCTAATCACCGAGCGGCGTTACCAGTCCTACAGTCAAAGCAACTACTAACGTTTTAATAGTTTTCTCAAACATTAAAATAAACTAATAAAAAATAAACCTAACCTAAAAACTTTGTTGCAAAGTTAATTTTTTATTCAATAGGTTACAAACTTTAATGTTACATGGACTTTTTTAAAAGTAACCATATATCAAATTGTTGAACAAAAAGAAAAAAATGATACATCATTAAGTAACAAAAAGCCGAAAAAAAAGTAAATTTGCAATCACAACCAAATCAACTATTCGATATGAGAAAATTTTTGAAATTATTATTTGTAATGGTCCTCGGCCTCTTGCCCTTCAGCAAGTCTATGGCCGCAGTAGACCCCAATTTCTACATCTTCTTATGCTTCGGGCAGTCGAACATGGAAGGAGCGGCCCGTCCTGAGGCACAAGACCTGGTGAGCGCCGGTCCGCGCTTCTTGCTGATGCCCGCTGTCGACGATGCCCAGCGTGGCCGCAAGATGGGCGAGTGGTGCGAGGCCACCCCACCCCTCTGCCGGCCAAACACCGGCCTCACGCCGGTCGACTACTTTGGCCGCACCCTGGTGTCCTCGCTCCCCTCCAACATCCGTGTGGGTGTGATACACGTGGCCATCGGCGGCATCAAGATCGAGGGTTTCATGCCCGAGGAGATTGCCAACTACGTGAAGGAAGCCCCGGGATGGATGAAAGGGATGCTCGAGGCTTATGACAACAACCCATACCAGCGCCTTGTCGACCTGGCCAAGAAAGCCCAGAAAGACGGTGTGATCAAGGGTGTGCTGATGCACCAGGGCGAGTCGAACACCGGCGACCCCGAGTGGGCCAACAAGGTGCAGAAGGTGTACGACCGCCTTCTTGGCGACCTGAAGCTCAAGCCCGAAGAGGTGAACCTGTATGTAGGTGGCGTGGTGCAGGCTGACGGAAAGGGCGTCTGCATTGGCTGCAACAAACAGATCAACGAGTTGCCCCAGACCATCCACACCTGCCAGGTGATTTCTTCCGACGGTTGCACCAATGGCCCCGACCGCCTGCACTTCGATGCCGCAGGCTACCGCGAGCTCGGTTGCCGCTATGGCGAGGCAGTGGTGCGTTTCCTGGGCTATGAGCCCAAGCGCCCGAAGTTTGAGGTTCCCCAGGCTATTGAGGTGCCCGCCGATGCCTTCCTGGCCGAGACCACCATTCCCGGCAACGACTTCCCGAAAGTCGACAAGAAGGGGCGCGCCTACTTCAAGGTGCAGGCCCCCGAGGCCACCAAGGTGGTGCTCGACATCTGCGACAAGAAATATGACATGAAGCGCGATGGCAAGGGAGGTTGGATGGCCGTTACCGACCCTCTGCCAGTGGGCTTCCACTATTACTTCCTCAACATTGGCGGCGTGAATTTCATCGACCCGTCGACAGAGACCTTCTTTGGCTGCAACCGCGAGGCCGGTGGCATCGAGATTCCCGAAGGCGACGAGGGCAACTACTACCGTCCGCAGCAGGGCGTGCCCCACGGACAGGTGCGCAGCATCTACTATTGGTCGGAGTCGTCGAAAGCGTGGCGCCACGCCATGGTCTACACGCCTGCCGAATATGACCAGAAGAAGATGCAGAAGAAACGCTATCCCGTGCTCTACCTGCAGCATGGCATGGGCGAGGACGAGACCGGATGGACGAAGCAAGGCCACATGCAGCACATCATGGACAACGCCATTGCAAGCGGCAAGGCCGTGCCTATGATTGTGGTGATGGAGAGCGGCGACATCAAGGCCCCACCAAGCAACTTCGGTGGCCGTCAGGGTGTGAACGACTACGGCAACACCTTCTACCCCGTGCTCCTCAACGACCTCATCCCCTATATCGACAGCAACTTCCGCACCCTCACCGACCGTGAGCACCGTGCCATGGCCGGTCTGTCGTGGGGTGGTCACCAGACCTTCGACGTGGTGCTGACCAATCTCGACAAGTTCTCCTACATGGGCACTTTCAGCGGCGCCATCTTCAATCTCGACGTGAAGACCGCCTACGACGGTGTGTTCGCCAATGCCGAGGAATTCAACAAGAAGATCCACTACCTCTTCATGAGCAGTGGCACCGAGGGCATGGACAAGATGTTCCGCACTGCAGAGACCGTGAAGCAACTCAACGAGCTGGGCATCCCCGCCGTCTACTCCGAGTCGAAGGGTACCGCCCATGAGTGGCTCACCTGGCGCCGTGGACTCAACGAGTTCATCCCACACCTGTTTAAGAAATAGGAGTTCAGATATTTCAAGGAGTTCAGGAGTTCAGGAGTTCAGGAGTTCAGACAATAGCACGCCACTTGCCTCGTTGGCTAAAGGGCCGTATAAATATAGTAATGTCTGAACTCCTGTAACTCCTGAACTTCTGAACTCCTAAATTATTGTATTGTCTGAACTCCTGAACTCCTAAAATTTTCGCTCCAAATCGTTTGGAAGAATCAAGAAATATCGCTACCTTTACATCTTCAAAAGAACTGTTAGGATATGAAATACGTTACTATCTGGATAGCCGCACTCGCCGCTATCGCCTGCGGGCTGCTACTCTGCGAGAGCCATTTCCTTTGGAAGGCACAAGAGCTGAACTTGTTTCTCGACACGCCACTATTCTTCAAGCAACAGATGGTGGTGCCTGCGGGCATACTCACCTACATAGGCACGTGGTTCACACAGTTCTTCTACCACCCCTGGATGGGCGTGATGCTGCTCTGCGGTTGGTGGCTACTGCTATTGTTCATGCTGAAGAAGACCTTCGCCGTGCCGGCACGGTGGGCCTCGCTGCTGCTCATACCCGTAGCCATGCTGCTGCTCACCAATGTTGACTTGGGCTACTGGCTTTATATCCTGAAGCTACGCGGCCACTTCTTCCTCACCACCATCGCCACCACTGCCGTCGTGGCACTGCTGTGGTGCTACCGCTCCCTACCCGGAAAATACGGACTGAGACTCATCTGGATGTTGCTCACAGGCATTGTGGGCTATCCCCTGCTTGGCATCTACGGTCTGGCAGCCACCCTGCTGATGGGTATCTGGTCGTGGCGGCTCATGCCACGCGGACGAGCTGCCATCTACACCCTGATAGCCATACTCCTGGTCATCGCCGTTCCCCCGCTCTGCTACCGCCATGTATACCATGAGATCAACTTCGCCAACATCTACTACGCAGGCCTGCCGCTCTTCTATATCACCGAGCGGTATACCGCTTACTACATCCCTTATTTCCTGCTGCTGCTATTCATGCTGGTCATGGTGTGCCTGCCCCTGAAGGCCAAGAGCGGGAAGCCGGCAGAGAAAAGCGTTCAGGTGAAACAGAACGCAACAGCCGTCAATGACAAGCCGGAGCAGGAAAAGGCGCCTGCCCTCAAGGGCAAGCAGGCAAAGGGAAAGACAACCGCCCTCAAGAGTAAGTCGGAGAAGACCGACATACCGCCCTCCAAGAGCAAGCCCGAGAAGAAGCGGCTTTTCAAGACATGGCTGCCATTATTGGCCGAGGCAGCAGCGTTGGCCCTCATCACCTGGGGCGTTGTGCGCTATTGGTACAAGGACTCCAATTTCCACCGTGAGCTGAGCATGCAGCATAGCATTGAGCAGCTCGACTGGGAGGGTGTGCTGAAGGAAGCCGCCGCCCAGGACGACGAGCCCACCCGCGCCATCGTGATGATGAGGAACCTGGCCCTGTGGCGCTTAGGCCGCCAAGCCGAAATGATGTACCAATTCCCCAATGGTGCGAAGCCCTACAATGGTCCCTCAGAGATGAGCACGATGATGGTGGTGGGCCCGATGATCTACTACCAGTATGGCATGCTGAACAGCTGCAACCGCCTGAGCACGGAGATGGGCGTGGAATTCGACTGGCGTGCCGAGCACCTCAAGAACATGGTACGCGCCGCGCTGCTGAACGGCGAGAAGCCGATAGCACAAAAATACATCGGACTCTTGAAGCACACGATGTTCTTCGGCGAATGGGCAGCCAAGGCAGAGAACCTGCTGAACAACCCCCAGCTCATCGCCAAGGACCGCGAGATGGAGCCCATCACCCACATGCTGCACTTCTCCGACGTGCTGAGCAGCGAGCAAGGCAACGTAGAGCGCTTCCTGATGAGTCAGCTCGCCCGTATCCACTACCCCGACGACCCCGTCTTCCAGGAGCAGGCGCTGCTGGCCTCGATGTGGCTGAAGGACCCGTCGCTCTTCTGGCGGCATTTCGACACCTATGTCTCTCTGCATCCCAACAGTCCCATCCCCGTGGCCTACCAGGAGGCCGCCTATCTCTTCTGCAAGGAGGCGAACCTTCCCGACACCGACAAGATGCCTTTCAGCCCAGGGGTGAAAGAAAGCTTCGAGAAGTTCTTCGGGAGCATCGCCCAATACGAGGGCATGGATGTAAAGGAAGTGCGCGAGAAGATCGGCACGTTCTACAACAACACCTACTACTATGATTATTACCTGATGTCTAACCTTCCAGAGTACTAAGCGATATGAAAAGACTCTCCATATATATCCTGCCATTCATTTCCTGTTTCCTGTTGGTGGCCTGCGGCACGTCGGTACCATCGGAATACACCCAGGTAGACAAGTTGCCAGCCATCTATCCCGACTACATCGGGGTGACGGTGCCCGTGAACATCGCGCCGCTGAGCTTCGAATACGACGGTCAGGCCGACGAGATGGTGGCACGCTATGCCGTGGGCAGCGATGAGATTGTATGCAACGGACAGCCCTCCATCGACGAGTGGAAGGCGCTGACAGAGCAAGCCAAGGGCAATGCCATTACCGTAGACGTATACACCTGCAACGAAGGCAAGTGGACGCGCTTCAAGCCCTTCAGCATCTATGTCTCGCCCGACTCCATCGACCCCTATATCAGTTACCGCCTGATAGCGCCTTCATACATCTCGTATGAGTCGCTGACCATCAACCAGCGCTGTCTGGAAAACTACGACGAGAGCGTGATCTACGACAATATCCTCTGCGGTTTCGAGAAAGACGGGCAGTGCATCAACTGCCACCACTTCCAGCAGTACAACCCCGAGCACATGCAGTTCCATGCCCGCCAGAACATGGGCGGTACGGTCATCGCCTACAACGGCAACCTGAAGAAGGTGAACATGCGCAACGACTCCATTCTCTCTGCCGGTGTCTATCCCGCCTGGCACCCCACGCTCAACCTCATCGTCTACTCCTCTGACAAGACCTTGCAGAACTTCCACACCGTGAACCCCAACAAGGTGGAGGTGTACGACGAAGACAGCGACATCATCCTCTACAACGTGGAGACAGACGAGGTGAGCAACCTCGAGAACAGCGACACCGAGTTTGAGGTGTTCCCCGCCTGGGCTCCCGACGGCAAGGCACTCTACTACTGCAGTGCCCACTTTGAGCGCCAGGATACGGCCACATCGAAGCGGCAGGAGGTGCAGAACCGTATCAAGGAGCTGAAATACAACATCTACCGCAAGGCCTTCAATCCCGAGACCCGACAGTTCGGTCAGCGTGAACTGGTGTTCGACGCCGCCGCCATCGACAGCAGCGCCACCTTCCCACGCATCTCTCCCGACGGCCGATACATGTTGTTCACAATGGGTAAATATGGTTATTTCCACATCTGGCACCACGATGCCGACCTATGGATGATGGACCTGGCCAGCGGCGACGTACGGTCCTTCTCCGAAGTGAACAGTCCTGACACCGAGAGCTACCACTCGTGGTCGAGCAACGGCCGCTGGATCATCTTCAGCAGCCGCCGCAACGACGGGGTGTACACGCGTCCCTACATAGCCCATGTAGACAAGGATGGGCATGCCACGAAACCTTTCGAGTTGCCCAGCGAGGACCCCGACTATCACCGCCAGTTCCTGCGCTGCTACAACGTCCCCGAGTTTATGAAGGGTCCCGTCACCATCAGTCCGCAAGCCTTCGCCGACATCCTCAAGGGCGATGCCGTGAATGTGGAGTACGTGAAATAGGTTGGAGGTTGGAGGTTGGAGGTTTATCATGCTTCGCATGATGAACATCGGCTGCGCCTCGGCAATTTAGAGCAAACTCTATTGGTTTTGGCTTGCACGATGTTTGAGGTTTGAGGTTTGTAGAAATGTCCGATGAAGAAAGGGCGGTGTTTGCTGTAGGGACGCAGCATGCTGCGTCCGCCAGCGGTATGATTGAGCAAAAATGCCACATTTTATGTATTTGAGGCATTTTTATTGGAGCATTCTTCGGGCGGACGCAGCATGCTGCGTCCCTACAGCGAACACATGCCTATTTTGACACACCCACCTACAGCGAACACCAACCATTTTACATAATACAATTCTACATTTTTGACAAATCCACCTACAGCGAACATCAACCTTTCTTCATGAGAAGGATGCTTACAAAAAAAAATCGTGCGTCACGATTCCGATGACGGAAGGTGACGCACGATGATGTTTATGTTCCCTCTATAGAGAGGGAAAGAAGAGGATTATTTCACCACCACTTTCTTGCCGTTCTTGATCACGATGCCCTTGTAATCCTTTGTCACACGCTGGCCAGCGATGTTGTAGGTCACGGTAGGAACATTGCTGCTGTTGGCAACCACGCTGGAGATGCCATCAGGATCAACGAATACGTGTGGAGTATCGCCAGCACCCTCCTTCACGAAGAAGTTGTCGGCGCCCTCCTGGTTGATCAGAGACTCAGTGCCATCCTCAAGTTTCCAAACAACGTCCTTGATCTCGTACTTGCATGCCTCCTTGATCTCGGCCATGTTGAATGCGATAGACTGCATGCCGTTGGCATCGCCAGGAACAGTGAAATTGGTCTCGAAGTCCTGCCACTCCTCAGTGAAGTTCACATCACCGATAGCTCCCCAGTGGAGATATGCGCCTGGTTCTTTGTGGCACTGTGTAGAAGTTCTTGCAGGAATAGAGCTCTTGTACTTGAACTGGAGAATGGTAGCCTCGCCTGTGCTGAGTGTGCGGTTAGCAACAATCCAGAACTGGCTGTCCCAGGGCTGGCCTGTGCCACCCGGCTCCTCTTTTACAGTACCATCTTCTCCATCAGTAAGGTCATCTCTCTCAGGAGCGTTCACAACGATCAATGTGGGGTTAGGATTGATTTCGACAGGCTTGATTTCAGTACCCTCGAGCATCTCGAATGCCATTGACTTGTAGCCTTCGTCGAGGTAGATCTTCCATTTACCAGTACCCGGGAGGTTCAGCTTAGCCAGACTGGCCTCAGTGTAGTCCATCCAGTTGTCGGGATCGTTGGTGATTGTGCCAACAGGCTTCAGGGTGTTGCCCTTGAAGGCAGCGTCGTTACCGCGAACAGTAGAGATCATGATCTGGTTGACATACTCGCCCTTCTCACCGATTGTAGCAACGTAGCATTCGGCCTCTTCATCGTACTCGAACTGTGTGGCGTTGTCGAAGTCATACTCAAGTCCCTCAGCAGGGTTAGCACCAGCCACGAAGTAACCCTCGTCGAGCTTCATGCTCTGCCATGAGAGGTCGTCGAAATAGAAGTCAATGGCATCCTTGTCATTCTGGTTCAGCTGGAATGCGATAGACCAAGTGCCGCCCATATCATCGGCGATATTCATGACACCGTCGAAATCCTGCCACTCTTCTGTGAAGCTAACGTCACCGATAGCATGCCAGATAAGGTAGTCGGAGGGGTTCTGCTTGTGGCATTGAGTAGCTACCGTTACGTTCTTTGAAGCCTTGTAGCGGAAGTGAATCTTCACCTGGTCGCCCGACTTCCAAGCCTTCGGCGACTGAATCCAGAACTGGTTGTCCCATGCAGAAGCATCACCATCGGTGTCTGCAACTTTACCATGAACGACGAATACGTGGCTACCGTCAACCTCTTCGATTGTAGCAGGGAATGGATCCCAACCACCGTCATCATTCATATTGATGCCTTTCTCCTTACCCCATGCACAAATCAGGTAGTTCTGTGACTGGTCGTTGAATTTTACGTTAGGATCGGCCCATGGAGTCTCGGCATCACCCATATAAGTAGCGATGGGCGAACCATCGACGATGACAGGCTGTCCGTCGCTGGTGAGCCACTCCTGCCATGTAACGGGCCTTTGCTCCTTACTCCACTCATATACGTAAACGCTCTTCCACTCGATCGTGCCAGTGAAAGTTCCAGGCTGAGCAACGAGGTTACAAGAAGTGCCGGCGATGCCGCTGTACTCCCATTCTACCTCTGTCCAATCAGTACCGATGGAAGCAACGCCAGCCATTTGCTCGCCTTGGCCCCAGCCCCAGCCCATGTTAACGTTGACGTTGACAGGCTCTGAAGCTTTCACCATTGCCTTTACCTTGTAACGGCCATCCAGCTGTGTGGGGATACCATCGGCAATGAAATACTGGTGCCATTCAGGAGACTCAACCTGAATTCTGTAGTACTGAGCACCACCTTGTGTGGTAACGATGACATCGCTCGACAGTCCATCCTCATTGTCCAAGGTGACATACTTGTAGTTGGCACCCAAGTCGGTCATCACACCGTCAAACCACTCAGGCACATAACCCATCACATAGAATGGGAAGCCTGTGTTGTTTGCGTAGTCGATCTTGTAGACCTCTTTCCAGTCTGCTGCTGCTCTTACTCCCATGAAGCAAGTCAACAAAGCAACAAGAGTAAACAATTTCTTCATAATAGAAATAATTTAGATTAATAAATAAAAAGTTGGTAGTTAAAAAAATGCTAAGGGTTAATTGCCAGGAAGAAAAGGAACGAGTCCTTCTCCTCACTGGCAACTATATCAGTTCGTTATTTTCCGCTAAGCGCATCGCAGAACGCCTTGTATGTGGCATTGCGCACCCAGTCTCTATTTTCGTCTATAGTCCAGAGGCCCACGGGGTCGGTTGCCGTATCCGACATATTGCCCTTGCAGATACCTGCCTGCTTGTCATGGGGTATCTTGGTCATATAGCTCTTGATGACATAGGCATAGAAGTCGGCAAGGCGCTGACGCTGGTCGTCTGTGATATCCTTTGCCAAGACGGGGGCACCGGCAGCATCCTGATACTTGATGTCGAAGTTTGACAGACGAATCAACTTACCCGTACCGGCAAGATTGGCGAGAAGGGTCTCAAGAGAAGCCACGTTCTCGGCCTGTGTTGCCGGGTTCTCGCTATAGGTGAGGTTCAGTTTGGCATTGATACCATCGATCTTTGCGCCATTGCCGTCCCAGATTCCAATCCAGTATTTGAGGCTCTCCAACTTCTTGGTGTTTTCGAGACCGGTCTCGCTGATAAAGAACCTCAGGTCTTCAGGAACGCCCCCATGTCTCTCATAGGCCTCACGGGCTATTCTCGACACCATCGGAGCATAGTTCTCACTGCCAAGCTCATCTTGCCAGTAAAAATTGTCGGTGGAGTGCTTGAGGTCGAACATGCCGTTGTCGAGGGTGGCTTTGGTGTCGATGGGCTCGTCGATGAGGTCGAACATATTGATACGGCCATTGTTGATCTTCATAAACTCATCGCACCAGGTGTTGATGGCATAACGGATGGTATCCGACTTCTCCTTCTCGGTCTGTGGACGGTGGTTGTCGGGATAGTAGCCCACCTCCACCTTCATGATATTAAGCACGCCATTAGGACCATTCTCTATTCTCAAGTAGCCTTCCGTCTCGTCCGGAGCACTTTGGGCCTCGACCACAAACTTCGTCAGTTTGCCTGCCTTGACCGTCCATTTGTTGTTCACACCGGCTCCTTCCACCTTATTACCGGAGAAGACGACTTCAAACGATACGTCCTTGTCGGCCTTTGCGTAGAATGTCGTGGTATATCGGGCAAGAGGATCCACATCGAAGCCTTCGATGATGCGGACTTTGGATTTAGTACCAATTTGGAGCACATTCTGGCCTTCATAATTAACGATAGATGCCTTTCCACTTTCGATTTTACCCTCGAATTTCGTCACGGTGCTGTAGTCAATAGACTTTCCCTCGACGAATTCAACGGGAATCTCTATGGGAGCCGTCAGCAACTGGAGCCAGCCGTCGGCCTGGTTGGCATTGGCAAAGAGCGGACTGCCGTAAACCTCGTAACCGATTTCCTGCACATGGGCCAGAAGGTCGCTCATGTCGAGGAAATTCATCACGCCCCTGGCGTTGATGATGGAGCCCGACATCAAGGCGTTGCCGAATGTGACATAGTCGAAGTTGGTGACCGCTGCGGCATGAGCCAATTCCTGCTTGTTGAAGTCAACAATCCTAAGGGAGGTACCGAGCGACAGGTTGGGATACTGTGCCCTGTCGATGTATGACTTCACAGGACCCAAATCATTGTATGGCTCTACGTAAGAGGGATCGGGTTGAGCACGGAAATCGTCTGTCACGTTATAGTCGGCACAGGATGCGGCGAGCGCTCCGGCAGCCAACATAAAGAGACCGTTTCTAAAAAATTTGTTCATACACATAGCCTCCTATTATTGATTAACGTATTTTGGTGTGAAGAACACCTTCTTGTTTGACTCACGCGTCTGAACGACCATTGTGTCGTTAGTAGCAACCTGGATGTCGCGGTCGTTGAAGCTCACATTGTAAGCCAGGCGAAGGATGTCGCGCGAGACAGGCTCTCCATTCATGCTTCCCCACTTGTAGTCCTTGTATTCTGCCCTGTCAGTACCCTTGGGTATGAATTCGCCGGAGCCAGAGGCTGTGACATTCTCATCGTCGGTGGATACCGTGCACTGATTGCCGTTGAAGGTAAGGATGAGTTTGCAGGAGATTGAAGCACCAGAGGTCTTGAAGGAAACTGGGAAGATGGCCTGCGACATGTTCTTGGTGGTGATGCCGCACACCTCGTCGTTCTGGTTGACGGGGTTCTCCTTGTAGTGCTCGAGGTCGGAGTTGACAAACGACATGTCCTTGCGCACCACCGTTGTGGTAGCACCTTTCTCGGTCACATTGTCCACGCCACGGCGAATGTACTTGGCCTGCCATGGGTTCATGTACTTCACGCAGTAGAGCACATAGTCTTTGGGAAGCACCTCCCAGTACTCTGAATTCGTGCGCGAAGGAGTGGTACCCACACGCGGTGTGCCCGTAAGGATATGGTCGATGCCAGCGACGCTCTTCATCACCAGAGGAATGACATAGGTGTTCTCTACGGCTTTTGGATCGTTGAAGAACGCATCGGTGAACTGCACCTCCACATAGCCACGTGGGTCACCATTATAGGAAATGGCATTGGATGCCAGTTGATAGTAGGATGATGGCATGGGAAGCACCTGAGCGAATGTGTTTCCACCTTCATCAACAAACCAGAGGTTGTCGCAAAGCGAATTGTCGACAACGATCTCCACCTTGGCGTTGCGTCCGCCATAGGCACCACCCATAGTGGACCAAATGCGGCACTTGTGCTCGTTGTCGAGCGTGTTGTCGTAGATGTCGTTGCCAAGGATGAGCGTACGTACTGGGTACTGGTATGCGAAGTAGGCTGTCGTACCACCTTCATAGTCAGGGAAATCCCTGTCGGCGTTATAGCAAGACGCACATGCGAGAGAGAGGACTCCCAGAGCTACTCCGAATATGTATTTTGTCAGTTTCATATTTCTTATGGTTTACAATTGATTTCTTTCAACCTAAAATTACCAACCCTTGTTTTGCTTGAGGTTGCTCCACTTGAGCAACTCACCCTTTGGAATGGGTCCGTAGCACTGGTAGGAGTTGTCAAATTTGCGTTCATCCACATCGATGATGTTATAGATGAGCACGTCATCTTCGCCGCGGTCGACCCTCATGCCCCTGGCAGGTTCGTTAAGAGGCAACATCCAACGACGGAGGTCCCAGAAGCGCTTGTTCTCGAAGCAGAGCTCAATACGACGCTCATTGCGGATGAGGTTGGTCATCTTGGCCTGGTCGGCAGCGCACTCCTCAAGATACACATCACCCTCAGGAAGGGCGGCGCCCACCTCATTGGTTGCCAGACCTGCGCGCTCACGGATAGCCTTGATCACGTCGTAGGCAGTAAAGCCAATGCCCATCGGGTCGGCCTTTGGTCCCCAGGCATCGTTGGCAGCCTCGGCATAAGCGAGGAAGATCTCGGTGTAGCGGATGCGTGGATAGATGTGATATTGTTCGAGAGTAGAGCCTGGGCTCACACTAACGTCGTCGCGCAGGAGCTTCTTCAGATAATAGCCCGAGCGTGTGGAATAACCGGTGGTGTTGTTGAGGTGGTCGACATCCTCGCCACCATACGAACCCGTGGCGATTTCAGCTCTCTTGTAGGTCATGCCATTGAAGATGATATTGTCGGAGAGGCGTGGGTCGCGGTTGGCGAAGGGGTTCTTCGGGTCGTAACCCGAATTGGGATCGGTGATAGGACGTCCATTGCGCATGGGGAAGGCGTCGACCAGGTTCTGGGTGGGATTGACGCGGCCCCTGCCATAAAGAGAAGGCGGGAAGTTGTCGCCTTCCTGAGAGGTGTTCTTATTTCGGTCGGCTCGCCAGAGAATCTCTGGAATTGGCGAGGTGCCTTCAATCACAGTCTTATAAGCAGACGAATACCAGTCGAGGTTGCCCTTCGGGTCGAATCCTTCCATTCCACCGATGTTCTTGAGCACATTGGCGCAAAGTGTGGCTGCCTCAGCAGAAGTCACCCCACTCTGCTCGCGGAATGCCGGACTTGCAGCGAGGAGGGCCACCTGAGCCTTGATGGCTGCTGCCACATTACCAGAGAGGAGGTTTTTTGACTTGGAGCCGAACACGAGGTTGTAGCCAGACACCTGAGCACCAAGAGCGACATACTTCGCGGGGATTTCCTCGACGTTGGTCACATCCTGATAATCTTTAGGCAGGTAGAGCAATGCAGTATCGCAGTCGGCATAGCACTGCTTCACGCAGTCGGCGAAAGTAGCGCGAGGCTTGTTGAAGTCGGAGCTACCGTCTTCAGGAGTGGTGAGCAAGGGCACGCCGTAGAGAATGCCATCGTCGGCATAGCCGCCATGTGCCTGGAGCAAATAATAATAGAACAAGGCACGCAGGCCGTAAGCCTCGCCTTTCAGGCGGTCGGCGAACATCTGCTGCTTAGAAACTGCACTGGGAGCCCATTTCACCTGATCCATCTTGGCGATGAAGAGGTTGACATACTGTATGCCGTCCTTGCAGTTGTCCCATACCGACATGGGGTTGTTGTCCGACCTCCATGTGCCATTGCATGCCATATCCCAGTAAGAACCTGAGGCCTGGTTGGGTACGGCGTCGTCGGTGGCGATGTCGGTCTGAGTGGTTGTCATATAAGGAAGGCGTGCGTAGCCGTAAATCAGCAGGCCGTGCATATAGTTGGGTTCCTCAACCATGGCCTCCTCGGCTCGCTTGTTCTCATCGGCTGGCTCGAACATATCCTCGCAAGCGCTCAGCGCGAAGATACCAAGGAGAAGCAATATAATGTGAGTTGTCTTCATTTTCTTGTATTTTTATTAGAGGGTTACCTTTACACCAAGATTATAGAAACGAGTCTGAGGCGCATAGCCAATGCTTGTCTCCATAAACTGTCTGTTCTTTGAGATGGTGAGGAGATCGTTTCCGTTCACATATACAGAGAGAGCCTTCACCCACTTTCCCTTGAACATATCAGTGGGGAAGTCGTAGGTGAGCTGCACCTTGCGGAGGTTGAAGCGGTCGGTGCTGTAGAGCCAGAATGTGGAATTGGCGGCGTTGTTGGCCGAGCTCAATGTAGTCAGACGTGGATGGGTAGCCATATCGGCAGTGGCCTGGGTCCAGCGACCACGTGCATTGACCGAGTACTTGGACTCACCACTCATATAGTAGTAGCTGCTGTTCTTCATTCCATAAGCGCCGAACTGTCCGTTACCAAGCACGAAGAGCGTGAAATTCTTGTACTTGAGGGTGAGGTTCACGCCAAAGGTGAACGGCGAGCCGTAAGTACCCCATTTGCCCAGATTCACCTGGTCTTTGTCGTCGATGATGCCGTCTTTGTTCACATCCTCGTATTTCAAGTCACCTGGCTGGATGGTACCACCGATTCCTGGTTTCGGGAGGTCCTTTCTCAAGGTGTACTTGCCTGACTCGGAATTGTAATCAAAGTCGCCCACATTGTAGAATCCCAGGCATCTGTAACCCCAGATGGCATCAAGAGGACGTCCCTCAGCACGCTGGTATTCGTATTCCTTAATCTGATCGTACTTGGTGTACTCTGTCTTGAGATAAGTACCTACAACTCCAAGAGCGGCAAAGACCTGTCCGAACTGCTTCTGAACCTTGACGCTGAAGTCAATACCCTTACGGTTCTGGACGTCGTTGTTGATGGCCGGTTTGAACGAACTACCCGAAAGACCACCCTGCAGATAAGACGGGAACATTGTGGGGCTCTGGGTAATGAAGCCATCCATATCCGTATTGAAGAAGGTGATGTCGGTGGTGATGAGCTTGTTGAAGAACGAGCCACGCAGATTGATCGAGAACTCCTTGCGATGGATGAAGTCGAGCGAGGGGTTCTTGCTCATTGTGGAGAATGTGAGGTCGGTGGTTGTTCCCTCATTCCATTGGAAGCCGCTACCGCCCCTCGACCACAGAGGCTCGTAGATATAGTATGAGTTATCGCCCATATAGACATCGATATCCTCGTTCAGGTTGCTGTAAGAAGCGCTGAGCAGCAGGTCGTCGACGAAGCTTCCCTCCATGAAATTCTCCTTGGCCAAGTTCCAGCCGATGGTGAACGAAGGAGAGATGGCCTCGCGATGTCCCTCAGGAAGACGTGCGGAATGCACGCCGGCCAAAGCCACGTCGGCAAAGTAACGGCCCATGTAGTCGTAACCGACCTCCAGGCCAAGGTTGGCATTGGCGTATCGGTGCACCTGGCCACTTCTCGTTGTCGTGAACATGTTGGCGAGAAGTATACCGTTGACATGATGCTTGCCAGCAAAGGTGTGGTCGTAGTCGAAATGTCCGTTCCAAGTGATGGTCTGGCGATACGAGGTGTTACCCATTGACATATGGCCTGTCACGATCTCGTCACCCTGCTGGGCGAGGGCCACAATATTGTTCTGGGCGCCATAGTTACTCCATGTGGGGATGAACACGGCGTACTTGTTGTCGTACGACAGGCTGTAGTTTGCCGCATAGTCGATAGCGAACAGCGTCTTGAACGACAAGCCACGTACGAACTTGTTCATGTCGTAGATGATACCGGCATCGAACTGGAACTGACGGCTAACGTCGGTTGTCTTACCACCGAAATAGCAGCTTGCGATGGCATTCTGCTGAGTGGTTTTCGTACCGCCCGGGAAATACTTTCCGTCGAGGAGGTTGAGCGACTTGCCCAGGATGGCAAGAGCCTTGGAGGCATTGGGGTCGACCATGTCGATGGGAATCAGCGGAGCCGCATTCTCAGGGAAGTTGGGACGCATGGTAGAGGCCTCACTCCAGAAATCGCCCTTGTTCTTGTTGGCATTGTAGAAAGTGGCGCTTGCGTTGGCAAAACCACTGATCACCTTGTTGACCACAAGGTCCACATTACCACGAACGCTGAAGCGGTCGGTGTAGTTCTCCTTAGCCAAGCCGAAGTTGATGAGGTCCTCAGCACGGTAGTAGTTGATGTTGGTGTAGAAGTGGGCACGAGCGCCACCACCCTGAATCTCCAACGTACCTTCCGAACGGTTGTATACCTTGCGGATATACTCGTCGGAATAGTAGTTGACGTTGGGGTAACGGTAAGGATTCGATCCAGAAGCATGGTTGTAGATATCCATCTGGGTGTATCTTAGCTTGAGGCCGTCGTTGGCACAGGCCTCGTTGTAGAGGGTCATGTACTCTGCCGAGCCAAGATACTCGGGGAATTCCTTAGCCACATGCCAGCCCGTGTTGGCATTGGCCACGATCTGCAGGCCATCGACCTTGCCACGCTTGGTGGTGATGAGGATGGCGCCCTTGGCTGCCTTGGCGCCATAGAGCACCACGGCCTGAGCCCCCTTCAGGAAGGTTATCTGCTCGATTTCGGAGGGAAGCACGTTGTTGGACGGACGCTTCACACCATCGATGATCACGAGCGGAAGGTTGTTGTTGTCGTTGGTGTCGAGACGGTCGTTGTCCATGCCCCACAGGTTGTTGCCATTCCATCCGCCGACAAGCGCATACGTGTCTTCAAGGCTACCCATCGTATAGTCCTTCTTCTGCAGCTCTTCCATGTCGACATAGGAGATGCCTCCGAGAAGATGGTCGGGATCCTTGTCGCGGAAAGCGACATGGACTTTCTTTTTCACCACGATGGTATCGGCGGCGTCTTCGACCTCGTCAGCGAGCTGGGCGTTGACCGTCAGTGGCGAAACCGCCAACATGGCAAAGAGAAATATGTTTGTTTTTATACTTTTCATAAAAATGTCTTATTAATCATTAATCGTTCGTCGTTAATCATTAATGTCTTACCATCCTGGATTCTGAGGAAATCCTTCGTAGAGATAGATATCCTTGTCGGGAAGTGGGAACCAGTAGTGCTTTGATTTGAAATCGCGGACAATAAGGGTTTGGGAATGGAAGTTTCCAACCTTTGCATCCTTTGGATTGTTGCTCTTAAACCAGGAATCCTTTTCCAAACGCTCGAACTCATGAGAGTATTTCGTTGTGTAAGGAGGCTCGGTGAGGAGGAGCCAGCGCTGCAGGTCGCACCAACGGAAGCCCTCGAAGGAAAGCTCCACCGCACGCTCGCGGCGCACCTCATCGATGAAGTGCTCGCGTGTGTCGCGGAGGTTGGCGGGCACATGCTCCATCGGATAATCGGGAGTGTTGACGCGGTCGCGGAGTGCGTTGATGGCTTCGATTGCCGACAAGAACGGGCAATACGTAGGCCTTGCACTGAGGTCGCTCACACTAGTTGCGATGGCAGCCCTTGCCTCGGCATACATCAGGTAGATGTCGGCCAGACGCATATAGGGGAGATAGCACTGGAAGGCGTGGTCCCACTCATACCACTTGTCGCCTTTGTTGCACTGGTGAGGTATGAGTTTCTGGATGAAATAGCCTGTGCTGCTGCCATGGTCGATCTCGCGCATGGCACCACCTGTATAAAGGTCGCAATACTCAAGTTTCCTTTGCTCGGCAGACAAGTCTTCCAAGCTAAGTACATAGTGGAAACCGTCGAACACGATATCGTGGTAGAATCGTGGGTCGCGGTTCTTGTATGGATGCTCCGGATCCCAGCCTGAAAGGGGATTGAGCACGTACTTACCATTCTCAACGAGATAGATGGGCTGTCCGTTAGCCATTCCGTACTGGTCGATGAGGTTGGCTGTGGGATGGTGGATGATGTTGTCGTGCTCCACGAGACCGGCAACCTTAGGACCAAAGATCTTGGCGCAGTTCCAGTTGGCTGAGTTCACGCCGGGGAATGCTCCACGGAAGATAGCCTCGGAAGAACCTGGCATAGCCCAGTTCTGTTTCTCGGTATAGAAGATTTCGGAGAAGCAGGTCTCGGCCTTCTCATCCTTCGTGTGATTGTAGATATCAGAATAATTGAACTCTGCAAGCTTGTACTTCACTTGTCCCTTGACCACCATATCCAAGGCCTTGCCCAAAGTCTCGGCAGCCTTCTGGCAGTATTTCACATCATAGTCGTAGGTCTTGCCATTGGAGCTGGCACCCATCAGATTGGCCACGCCACCATCCTTGGTCTTCTCGAACTCCTTCATGAGGGGAGAGCCAGCCCAGAGATAGCACTTGCCCAGGTAGCAGAGCGCCATGAACCTGTTCACACGCAAATCATTGTCTTTTTCAGTAGTAAGACCCGCAGAGGTATCGTCCCAATCCAAAGGAAGAAGGTCGTAAGCCCTCAGGAAATCCTCGGCGCAACGGTCGGCGCATTCCTGGAAAGAAAGACGTGGTTTCTCAGGGATGGCAGTGTCCTCATAAGCCTCGTCGATATAAGGGAGTCCGCCGAAGTAGCACATCAGCTCGAAATGCCACCATGCGCGGAAGAAATACATCTGTCCGAGCAGCAGATCGCGCTCCTCATCGGAGCCGATGAGCGACTTGATATTTGCGATACCCTGGTTACACTTGCGGATGCAGTACCATGAGTTTCTCCAGAGCGAGCTTCTGTCACCATTCAGCCAGCACTGGCTGTTGGTCCACCAGTTGCGGTAGTTGCCCAGGTCCACCTGATGGTCCATGTGCGCGTAGCCCTCGGGGTTGTGCACGGCGTCGTCGCCAAAATTCCATGCAGTACAATAGTTGACCTTCTCCTTATCGGGAATCAGGTTATAGATTTCCTCGATATAGCCCTGGAAATTGCGGAAGTTCTTGAATGCCTCATCCTCTGACACGATGGCCTCGGGGTCCTTGTCGAGCCAATCGGTGCAAGAAGTGAAGGAAGCAACGCCAGCCAGCAAGAGCAGGGAAGCACACAGAAGGGTCTTTATGTTATTATAATATTTCATAATCGTATACGCTATTAAAGGTAAAGCTTGAATCCGAAGTTATAACGTCTCACTGTTGGGTAGGCACCACCGCCACCGCTCCATCCGTAGTTACTCTCACGGTCGTCGGGCATCTTGGTGATGAGCAAGAGGTTATTGCCATTCACATAAATCTTCAGGCTGGAGAAACCAAGTTTCTTGATCCAACCCTTCGTCCAAGTGTAAGCGATTTCCACGTTCTTCAGTCGGAAATAGGAACCGTCGAAAAGATACTGTGTACCGTCGTTGTAGGATACCTGTGTGGTGAAGCGTGGAATGACCACCTTGCCTGTTGCGTCGACAGGATTCCACCAAGTTCCATTATCATAAACGGTGAGCAGCTTGTTGTTGAAGGAAGGCAGACCTACGTCGCGGGTGACGCCCGTCACACCATACAGCTGTGCGAACATGCTGAAGCCTTTCCACTCCCATCCGATGGTGGCATTGTAGGTGTGCTCCGGGTTTCCGGTGTATCCGTAAGGAGCCTGGTCGTTGGTCTCGTCGACCACACCGTCGCCATTGAAGTCAACGATATAGTGGTCGCCGATGAGCACCTGGCTGTCGTCCTTCTCACGCTCTGGCACACTATAGAGTTCATCGTAGGTGCCGATAAAGCCGTTGTCGATGAACGACCAATACTGTCCCTGGGAATAACCCTGAGCCTTGCGGTATGCAGGAATCAATGGGGGGTCGTCCTTCAATATAATCTCATTATGAGAATAGGTATAGTTGGCATTGGTCCAGAAACGCATGCCATTCTTCAGCACCTTGTTGAAGCGGACCTCGACCTCGAAACCAGAGTTCTTGATCTCACCCTTGTTGATGTCAGGATTCCTGTAAGCGCCATAGCACGAAGGCAGCGACCGGTTGCTACCAGAGATATAGATATCCTTGCGGTCGTCGCGGAAATAGTCGAAGCTACCTGCGAACATACCACCGAGGAACGCATAGTCGAAACCGATGTTCTTCTTCAATACGGTTGCCCAGCGGAGGTCGGGGCTGGCAATGGTTTTATGCCTATATCCGGTATAGGGGCTGTTGGAGCCGCCAAGAGTCATCGCATAAGGGCCAATCACTTCCCAGTCGTTGAGGTAGGCGAAACGGTCACCGGCGTTGTCATCACCAATCTCACCGATAGAACCACGGATCTTGAGCATGTCGATAATTCTCTTCTCCTTGAACCATTTCATGAACTTCTCCTCAGAGATCATCCATCCGGCAGCTCCTGAGCAGAAGAATGCGAAGCGGTTGTCGGGAGAGAACTTCTGCGAGCCGTTGTAAGCACCGTTGAACTCGGCGAAATACTTGCCCATCAGGTCGTAGGTGGTACGGAACACCCAGTCCTCACGACGGTTCTCGAGGTCGGCATTACCAGCATTGATACGGCGTTTCCAGTTACCCATGAGAGAAATGTTGTGCACACCGAACTGGCGAGCCCAGAAGAGTTGGAGCGACATTTCGGTCGCACGGCTTGTATAGTTCACGCTACCAGCCTGAGCCGACCAGTCGCGCTGCTCATAGAAATCGAAACCTGTATTGGCATAGATGGAGCTCTCATAAAGGAGCTGTCCATCCTCGGGGAGCATATATGCCCTCTTGTTCTTGTGTGAACCACCAGCGGCATTGATACCACGGTCGGCCTCGTTGAACTGGTTATCCCAGGAGATTGTACCGCGGGCGATAAGACCCTTGGTGATGAAATCGAGATTCTGCTCAAGCGAGAAGTCGGTGAACACACGAGTGATGGTTCTGAGCTCGGTACCTGCCGTTGCCACACTCATAGGAGAGTTCTCGATGTTGGATACCAACGGGTAGTAGCCCCACGACAAGTCGGAGAACTGTACGGGGAAGAGGTTAGGCGCCATACCATAGGCACCAGCCCACTTCTGCTGCTGGAAGAACTCACCACTATTACCATAATAATAACGTGGGGTCTTCTGCTGTGCATTCGAACCTGCCAGGTTGACCCTGAACTGGGTGGTCTTCGTGATCTGGAAGTCGAGGTTGGAGCGCACATTCAAACGGTTGTATGTATAACCACCCTCATAGCCTTGGTGGTTGTCCCAAATCTTGGTCATATCACCCTCGTTCTGGAAGTCGAAGGCAACGAAATACTTCACATACTTCGTACCACCCGAGAGGTTGAGGTTGGCATTGTAAGACAATGCGGTAGACTTGAACATCTCGTCCTGCCAGTCGACGTTAGGATAGCGCTCTGCCTGGCTGTAGTCGCCGAGGTAGTTGCCATTGGCGTCATAGTTTGGCTTAACCGTATAGTCCTGGTTGCGGAAGTTGTCGATGAAAGTCTGTGGACGGTAGTAAACCCAAGAAGCGGCACCGCCCAGGGCAAGCTCATTCTCGATGGCCTGGTTGCGGAACATGTAGCCATCATAGGAGTCGTACTTGCGGGGGAGCTTGGAGACGGCCTTCAAGGTGGCGTTGAAGCCCACGTCGATTCTTGCCTTGCCTTCCTGTCCACGCTTGGTGGTGATAAGAATCACACCGTTGGCACCCTCCACACCATAGACGGCGGTGGCAGATGCGTCTTTCAGCACGGAGACCGTAGCCACTGACGTGACGTCGACAGACTTGATCTCACGCTTCACACCATCAACGAGGATCAGCGGCTGGGCATCCTGGTTCCAGGCGGCGGCACCACGGATGTAGATTCGCGGGTCTTCCTCACCAGGCTGACCGGTGGAGGCGATGGTGGCGATACCGGGAAGGTTACCGGTAAGGGCTGCACTGACGCTACCAATACCAGCGGCACGTTCGAGCACTTCACCCGTGGTCTGGGTAATGGCACCCACCACAGATGCTTTCTTCTGTTGGCCGTAACCAACGACTACGACCTCTTCGAGCTGGGTGTCTTCATCGAGCGTGACCTTGAAGTCGCGCTGCCTATTGACCTTGATTTCCTTGGTGGCCATACCGACGTAGGAAATCACCAGCACCGACTGCTCCGATGGCACCGTGAGGTGGAAATTACCATCGATATCAGTCACCGTTCCCAGAGAGGGTTGTCCTTTCACAATCACCGATGCACCAATCAGAGGATCGGTGGTGTTGTCAGTGACTGTACCCTTTACAGCGATTCCGTTCTGGGCATGCAGCGTGGCGCTGAATGCGAACAGCATCAGAATCGCGGGAATGGTCTGTCTAATCAGTTGCTTTAGATTCATAGATTTTGACAGATTTTGATTCATAAGTTTTGGTTTTATGTTTAATTAATTTAGATATTTTTTAGTTATTAGGTTGCAAAAATATCAAATAATCCCCAATAACCTCTTTTTTCGTGTTTCAAATATTTTATTTTTTGCAACATGCGTTAACATTTTAAAATAAATGGTATTTTTGCTTGGTTTTACCAATAATAAACGTGTTTGTTCAACCACCTTATTATATATATAAGGATAAAAAGCGCAAAAGTGACTATATATGGTTGACATAGGCATGGGTGATAAAAAGAAAAACATTAAAACCCATTCAGCCGATTGTAGAAGGAAGACAACCCAAATTATTATATAGCAAGAACTTACTATAAATTGTGAAAGAATTGGTTAATTTTCGCAACAAAAATCCAGGAATGAGCGTAAAAAGAATCATCAAATAGAGTTCTCTCCAACCTATAAATATATAACTCAACTATAGCAAGTTGAGAGGAGTTCAGAAGTTACAGAAGTTCAGGAGTTCAGACATTACTCCAATAAAACACCATTGAACATAATGAAGTTAATTCGAGCTATTGTCTGAACTCCTGCAACTCCTGAACTCCTGAACTTCAAAAAGTGGAGCGAATACGAAACTTCAATAAAAAACTGGTACGATGCCTCCACGCTCACAAGCAGGATGATTCCAGTGCGCAAAAAAGGTTCATTTCGTGGTGATTTTGGCTGATGTTACCGTCAAATAACAAAAAAGTGCCGAAAAAACTTTGCTTTTTGTCAAAAAATTGCCTAACTTTGCCCATGTATGACCAAGGGTCAAGCCTAAGCCGCAATGAAAAGAAACCTATTCCTAAGTTTTATCCTTCTGCTGACCACCCTTTACGGACACGCTCAAACGGGCAAATTGTTTGAAGCCGACAAGCAGCTATCCAGCAGTTTCGTCAACCAGGTCTATCTCGACCGCGACGGATTCATCTGGGTTTCTACCCGTAATGGCCTTTGCCGTTACGATGGCTACCAATTCCGCATCTTCAAGAAAGACACCTATGAGAGCATGCTCAGCAACTATGTGAACTCCATCATACAGGATAGCAAGGGCTTGTTCTACATCGGCATGTTCGGTGCATTGCAGACTTTCGACGGCACCCTCTTCCATGAAGTGAAGGTAAAGCTCCTCGACGGGCACATCGTGCCCTGCTATGTCACCTGTTTCACCGAGCTCCCCTCAGGAACGGTGATGGTGGGCACCTCGGGCCACGGCATCGTGCAGATGGACAGCCACACCTCTGCCCATCAGTTGGGCGGTGGCCTGGCCCAAGTGGCTAACGTGCAGCGGCTGATGTGCGACCAGAAAGGACGCCTATGGATTGTCACCGAGGAAGAAGGCCTGCTGGTATGGGCCAACAACCATGTGCTGGCCCGCTATTTCCAGGAATCCCCCCTTCGTCAGCAAGTGCTCCGCGTGTGCGAGGACAAGAAGGGCAACATCTACGCAGGCACCCGCAAGAATGGCGTCTACCGGCTTTCGGGCAACACCTTCGTCCCCATTGAGTCGACCGCCGGCAAGGAGGTGAGCGAGCTCTACTGCAGCCGCGACAACAAGATTATGATAGGCTGCGACGGCCAGGGCACCTGTATCCTTGACCCCGCCACGGGCCAGCTCACCAGCAATCCCTTCTTCAGCCGCGACGTGGACCTGTCGCTGGCCAAAGTCACCTCCATCACCGAGGACGAGGGTGGCAACGTATGGATAGGCATGCTTCAGAAAGGCATCTACACCCAGCCCTATACCCCATCACCATTCCACTACATGGGCTACAAGCTTGGCACGAGCAACGTTATCGGCCAGGCCTGCGTGCTCAGTACGCTCCGCGACACCAAAGGCCGCACCTGGGTAGGAACCGACAAAGACGGCCTCTATATCTTCGACGAGGCCAGCCATTCGAGCAGGCATATCACCACCGTCCCCTCCACCATCCTCTGCATGACCGAAGACAAGCAAGGCCGGGTGTGGGTAGGCAGCTTCAACGATGGCTGCGGATGGGTAGACCCTCTGACGGGCCTCTTCCACCGCCAGTCGCTGCCCCAAGGCGACCAAGTGAGCGTCTTCGGCATGGTGACCGACGACGACGGACAAATCTGGCTGGGCACCATGGGCATGGGCCTCATCAAGCTCAACCCCTCCGACGGACAGACGAAGGCCTTCGTGATGAAGGAGAAAGCCCAGTGGGACCACTCCCAGAACGGGCTCATCAACAACTACATCTCGAAAATCTCCATCTCTCCCGACAGCAAGCGCATCTATGTCTCCACCACCATGGGACTGGCCTGCCTGGACATTGCCAGCGAGAGTTGGACCAAGGTGCTGGGCACCAACAACCTGCTCTACGGCACGCCCATCCGCGTGGCCAGAGAGTATGACGGCACGCTGTGGATAGGCACCAACACCGACTTCTGGCGCTACGACCTGAAGTCGAAGAAACTGGAGGCCCTGAATACAGGACTGGCCAGGAACGGCATCGCGTCGATAGAGAAAGACAAGACAGGAAAGTTGTGGTTCTCTACCGACCATGGCCTGTGCCGCCTCGACCCCAAGAGCCTGCAGAGCGACAACTATTTCGTGGACAACGGCCTGCAGTCGAACGAGTTCAGCGACGGCGCCTCCTCCCTCTCCACCGACGGCAGGCTGTTCTTCGGCGGTGTGGGCGGCATCACCTGGTTTGAGCCCAGCGAGATATCCAACAAGAAATGGGACGCCAAGGTGAAAATCACCGACTTCATCATCAATGGCAAGCCCGTGACCCCCGGCAGCCGTTCGGGCTTCTACCAGATTTGCGACACCACAGTGATTGCCAGCAACGAGTTCGAGCTGGGCTCGCACGACAACTCGTTCTCCATCAGCCTCTCCACGCTTACCTACGACAGTCCGGAGCACATCACCTACCTCTATAGCATCAACGGCGAGCCCTACGTGCGGCTGCTTCCCGGCCAGAACGACATCTCGTTCTCGCACCTGTCGCCAGGCAAGTACGTGTTCAAGGTGAAGGCTGAGCGCAACGACATCACCACTCCCGAGCACACCTTCACCGTCATCGTGCATGCACCATGGTACCGCAGCACGCTGGCCTACCTCATCTACCTGCTTCTCCTAGGAGCCGGCATCTGGAAATACCTCTCCTACCGCCACGCCCGTGAGCAAGAGAAGCTGCGCCTGCAAGAGCATATCCATGCCGAGGAGATGGGCGAGGCCAAACTGCGCTTCTTCATGAACATCAGCCATGAGATCCGCACGCCTATGACCCTCATCATCACTCCCCTACTCCCCCTCATCAAGCAAGAGCACGACCCGCAGAAGAAGAGCGTGCTCGAGACGATACGCCGCAATGCCGAGCGCATCCTCAACCTCATCAACCAGATGATGGACCTCAGGAAGATTGACAAGGGCATGATGCAACTGCATGTGCAACAGACCGACATGGTGAAATTCGTCGACGATATCCACTCGCTCTTCGAACTCCAGACCCGTGCCAAGCGTATCAGCCTCACCTATGAGCACGACACCAACAAGTTGCCCGTGTGGGTAGACCGCCAGCAGTTCGACAAAGTGCTGGTCAACATCCTCTCCAACGCCATCAAGTTTACCCCTGCCGACGGCGAGATCAAGGTGAGGCTCACCCATGACGACCACGAAGCCCACATCGCCATCAGCGACAACGGTGAGCAGATACCCGCCGACAAGCTGGAACGCATCTTCGAGCGGTTCTACCAGACCCCATCGAGCGTCAACGACCGCAACATGGGCACAGGCATCGGCCTCGACCTTACCCGCTCGCTCGTAGAGATGCACCACGGCACCATCAAGGCCCACAACCTGGAGCAAGGATGTGAGTTCGTCGTATCCATCCCTCTCGGCAACAGCCATTTCAAGCCCGAGGAGATAGAAGAGAGCACTGAGACTCCCGACACCGAAATCATCACCCCCGAGGAGATAGACGACCTAATGACGCCCCCGGAGACGCCCCTCAAGGCCACCCGACTCACCACCATCGTCATTGCCGAGGACGACGACGAGATACGCTCCTTCCTGGAACAAGAACTCCAGCAGAAATACGAGGTGAAGAGCTGCGCCAACGGCCGGGAAGCCCTTGCCTTGGTGCTGAAGACCAAGCCCGACTTGCTTCTCTCCGACATCATGATGCCCGAGATGGACGGCAACGCCCTCTGCTCCACCATCAAGAGCAACCCACAGACCAACGACATCCCCGTGGTGCTGCTCACGGCCAAGACACGCGAGGAAGACAAGCTCGAGGGTCTGGAGACGGGCGCCGACGCCTATATCGAGAAGCCTTTCAACATGGACATCCTGCTGCGCACCATTCACAACCTCATCCAGAGCCGTCAGCAACTGCGCATGAAATATGGGCGCACCGACAAGTTGGAGGAGCATGTGGAGGACGTGAGCATCAAGTCGCCCGACGAGAAACTGCTCGAGCGCGTGATGGCCGTCATCAACAAGAACATCTCGAACTCGTCGCTCAGTGTGGACAGCCTTGCCGATGAGGTGGGCATCAGCCGCGTGCACCTGCACCGCAAGATGAAGGAGCTCACGGGCAAGACCCCACACGAGATAATACGCAACATACGTCTGAAGCAAGCCGCCAACCTGCTTGCCTCCGGCGACATGAACATCACCGAGGTGGTGTACGCCTGCGGATTCGGCAACGCCGCGTCGTTCTCCACCATCTTCAAGCGCTTCTACGGCATGTCGCCACGCGACTACATGCAGGAGCACCAGCAACGAAGCGACCAGGAGAGTTAGTTTCAGGAGTTCAGGAGTTCAGACATTACTCCTTTTTCAGAAGTTCAGACCATATGTGGGGACAATAGAGAAACAAATCTCCGGCTTTTCACTTGGAAAGCCGGAGATTTGTTGTATCTGCAAGTCGGGCAAGGGCTATTTCTTGAAATAGTCGTTGTAGATCTTGATGCTGAAAATGATAATAGAGCTAGTGGTGGTGATGAGGTTGGTAATGAAGAGCGCCCAAAGCACATCTGGTTTGTGCAATATGCCCTGCATCATGAAACATGCGCCACCAATCGCCATCATCAAGAAAGTAACCAGTGCGATGCCATCCGTGTTGCGTGTGCGGATGGTCGTGATGGCTTGTGGCAAATAGCCCATAATCATCGTAATACTTGCCAGCCATCCAAACAATTCGAAAGCAAATCCTTGATCCATAATGAGTTGATAATTGTTTAAAAAATGAGGTATGACCCATCCCGGCCTTAAGGACTTTAAGGAGACTGTGTCAAAATAGGCTTGTGTTCGCTGTAGGGACGCAGCATGCTGCGTCCGCCCGAAGAATGCTCCAAGAAGGATGCCTCAGACACATGAAAATGTGGCATTTTTGCTCAGCCAGACCGCTGGCGGACGCAGCATGCTGCGTCCCTACAGCGTGCTTGGACATTCTTCATCGGACATTTCTATTTTGACACACCCTCTTTAAAGACCTGGAGCGGGATGGGCTTGTTGATAAATATTCGGACGCGGGTCCGGGTTATTCTTTTCTGTCTTTGATGACATTCACGCAGAGCGCTCCTATGATGAACAGCACTCCGGCTACGATCATCATCGAGCTTTGTCTCGAGCCAACGATATGGAGTATCGTTCCGCCAAGCAATGCTGCCACAATCTGGGGCACACAAATCGTGCCGTTGAAAAGGCCCAGATAGGCACCCATGTGTCCATAGCCCTTCAGGGCATTGGTAACGAAGGTGAAAGGCATGGCCAGCATGGCAGCCCACGCGCAGCCGATGAGCAGGAACGGTATGATCATCAAGTACTTGTCGTGCACGAAGGGAATCAGGATGAAGCCGATGCCACCGATGACCAAGCTGAGCGCATAGGCCATTTTGGTATTGCTGAAGCGAGGCAGGACGGCAGCCCAGCACACGCTGCCCAACGCCTGGATGGCATAGAGCACACCCGTCCAGTTGCCAGCCACCTGGTATTCCTCGGAAGAGGGGTCGGTAGTGCCCCATACCACCTCAGAGACGGCATCCACCACATAAGTCCACATGTAGAGCATGGCAGCCCAGCAGAAGAACTGCACCAGTCCCACCTTCCAGAACGTGGACGGCGCGTTTTTCAGCAGCACGAACCAGTTGGCGCTGTCTTTCTTGCCTTCCTCCACGGCATGATACATGGCATACTCCTCGGGTGGCATCTCACGCACCTTCGACGTGGTGTAGATGACGCAGAGGATGAGGATGAGCGCGCCGATATAGAACGACCAGATGACCGTGTCGGGGACGACGCCTTCTGGAGCCACGTTCTTCAGTCCGATCCAGGCGAAGATGAAGGGGAAGAGGAATCCCACCACGCTTCCCGCGTTGCAGAGGAACGACTGTATGCTGTATGCCTTCGCTTTCTGCTTCTCGTTGACCATATCGCCCACCATCATCTTGAAGGGCTGCATGGCCATATTGATGGAGGTGTCGAGCAGCATGAGGGCGAAGAGTCCGAAGATGAGGGCAGCCTTCACCGACATGCCGAAGGAGCCGGCATTGGGCAGCAGGCACATCACCGCCACTGCCATGGCAGCACCCACGAAGAGATAAGGGATACGGCGTCCGAACCGGCACCACGTCTTGTCGGAAAGCGAGCCCACGATGGGCTGCACGATGATGCCCATGAGCGGTGGCAGAATCCAGAAGAAGCTGAGCGAATGCGGGTCGGCACCGAGAGTACGGAATATGCGGCTGATGTTGGCACTCTGCAGTGCGTAGGCAATCTGCACGCCGAAGAAGCCGAAACTGAGGTTCCAGAGTTTCCAAAAACTCAAATCTGGTCTTGTTTTCATAATGTTATGGTTATTTGTTGAATTTCAAATAAGAAGGATAAACAAAGAATGACACCAAAGGAAAAAGGACAGCATGTCAGCGGTTCTCGTGCGAGGCTGGCACCTCCCTTGTGGTGCCCCTCACGATGAGGCGCGTGCGCACGACGCGCTTCTCCACTTTATTGAGCGGCAATTCGCCCTCGCTCTGCGCGATGAGGATCCTGGCCGCCTCGCGTCCCACCTTGTTGCCCCGCTGCTCCACGGTGGTGAGCATGGGTTCGCAGGCGATGGCCCGCTCGCCATTGGTGAAGCCACAGATGGAGATATCCTCGGGCACGCGCAGCCCCATCCGCTTGGCGGTGTAGAGGATGCCGATGGCCGTATCGTCGTTCACGGCGAAGAACGCGTCGGGCCGGTCGGCCATCTGCAGCAGTTCGGGAGCCACCACCTCGGCATCGGCCCTGTTGTCGCAGAAGCGGATATATCGGTCGTCGACCTGCAGCCCGTGCCTCACCAGGGCATCGTGGTAACCATTGTAACGGTTTTTCGAAATCTCAAGATTCATCGACGACCCGAAGAATGCGATGCGTCGGCACCCCGTCTCGATGAGGTGGCTTACTGCCGTCATGGCACCCATATAGTCGTCGACCACCACCCGGCTGGTGTTGATTCCCGTACAGATGCGGTCGAAGAACACAAGCGGAATGCCCTGGTCGATGAGGCGTCTGAAATGGTCGTATTTTACCGTATCCTTGGCCTGCGAGACAATGATGCCGCACACTTTGCTCTCTGAAAAAGACTGACAAATCCTCACCTCCTGCTCGTACTGCTCACCACTCTGTGCCACCATGAGCCGGTAGCCCCTGGCCGAGGCCTCCTCCTCGATGCCGCTGAGTATCGACGAGAAGTAGAAATGATTGATCTGAGGCATAATGACCCCGATGATGTGCATGGGGCGTATCTTGCTGTGTCTCAGCGACTCGGCAATGGCATTGGGATAGAAATGGTGCTCCTTGGCATAGGCTTTGATGAGCGCACGCCGCTCCTCACTGATGCGGGGACTGTCTTTGAGCGCCCTCGACACCGTGGCCACCGATACGCCCAGCGCGCGGGCAATATCCTTCATCGTGATGGGAGTTTTGTCGTTCATTATCTGCAAAGATATGCAAAACATTCATACATTGTCTTTCCACCTCATTATAAAATATGCAATTACCTGCGCAAACGTTTGCGCATCTTAAAATCAATATTTTGCGAGTAAAAAGAACAATCATTGCAAAAGAAAATTAATTTTGCACTCAGAACCGATGCGAAAAGCACATTCCGCCGGTTTTCGCTCTGCCATGGGACGAGAACGCCCTCTAAAACCTAAACAATCGATGACGATCATTCTGTTCGCAGACTATCATACAATACCTAATAGTAAAATAAACTTAATATTTAAAATGATGAAGCAGGTAAATTTTGCAAATCCTGTTAGGTTGCTCAGCCTCCTTGTGGGGTTGTTCCTATCAGCGAGTGCCTTTGCACAGTCATTCACTGTCAATGGCCATGTGAAAGATGCTACCGGCGACGACATTATCGGTGCCACCATCCGTGTTGTAGGCCAACAGGGCGGTGTGATAACCGACTTCGACGGTAATTTCTCAATTGAAGCAAAGCAAGGCGACATGCTGCAGATCTCATACATCGGCTATGAGATGGCAGAGGTGGCCGCAGCTCCACATGTGGAGGTCGTTTTGCAAGACGACTCCCACTCACTTAACGAGGTGGTGGTGATTGGTTATGGTGTGGCCCGCAAGAACGACCTCACCGGATCGGTGACCGCCATCAAGCCCGATGAGAAGAACCATGGTCTCATCACCAACGCCCAGGACATGATGCAGGGCAAAATCGCCGGTGTGAGCGTGATTAACTATGGCGGTGCCCCTGGTGGCAATGCCAACATCACCATCCGTGGTGGCTCGTCACTCAACGCCAGTACCGACCCACTCATCGTCATCGATGGTCTGGCCATGGACAACGTAGGCGTGAAGGGTGCATCCAACCCCCTGTCCATGGTGAACCCCAACGATATCGAGAGCTTCACCGTGCTGAAGGATGCCTCCGCCACCGCCATCTATGGTAGCCGTGGTTCGAATGGTGTCATCATCATCACCACGAAGAAAGGCCGCTCTGGCATGGCTCCCAAGGTGAGCTACAACGGCAACGTATCCTACTCGGTGAAAAACGGCCAGATTGACGTTCTCGGTTCAGACGAGTACTGCAAATTCATCAGGAACTACTATGGTGAGGACTCTGATGCCGCAGGCTGGTTGGGCATAATAAGACCCGACGGGCAGAAACAGATTTTCAATACCGACTGGCAGGAAGAGATCTTCCACGGTGCCGTATCGCACGACCACAACGTGACCATACAAGGTGGCCTGAAGAACATGCCCTACCGCGTGAGCGTGGGCTACACCGACCAAAACGGTATCCTGAAGACCTCCAACTTCCAGCGTGCCACGGCCAGTGTCACCCTGAACCCCTCGTTCCTCAACGACCACCTGAAGTTCAACATCAACGGCAAGTTCATGTATGCCCACAACCGCTATGCCAACGAGACTGCCATCGGCGATGCCACCCGCATGGACCCCACACATCCGGTCACCTCTACTGATGACGAATACAAGAACTTTCATGGCTACTGGCAGTGGCTCGACACCGGAGCCTCGCTGAATGACCCCAACTATCCCAAGATGTGGAACCGCAACACCGTGGCCAACCCCGTCGCACGCCTTTATGAGAAGAACGACCGTGCCAACTCCTACGACTACATGGGTGGCATTGAGGCCGACTACCAGATACATGGCTTCGAGGACCTGCGCCTGCATGCCAGCGCCAACGGCGACTGGGCCAATGGCAAGCAGCTCACCGACTATGCCAACTGGGGTCCCACCAATTTCTACTATGGCAACAGCGGCTATAGCAAGGAGCACAAATACAACCTCACCTTCTCTACCTATGCACAGTATTACAAGGACTTCCTCAAGACCCAGCATTTCGACATCATGGTGGGTTATGAGTGGAGCCATACAAAATACTGGGGCGACTCATATTATGCCGGACTCTACCCGACAACCACCAACCAGGTGATTACCCTCAGCGACGGAACTACTGCGCCTGCCGGAGGCAAGCCCTACAACGCCACCAACGGCATTTGGAAATCGGAGAGCTACCTGGTGAGTTTCTTCGGCCGTGCCAACTACATTGCCTTCGACCGCTACATGGTGACCGCCACCGTACGCCGTGACGGCTCGTCACGTTTCAAAGACCACTGGGCCACCTTCCCATCCGTTGCCCTTGGATGGAAGATCAACGAGGAAGCCCCCCTGCGCAACGTCAGTTGGATTGACGAGATCAAGCTCCGCCTCGGCTGGGGTAAGACCGGTCAGCAAGACGGTATCGGCGACTACAACTACTTCGCCACCTACAATGTGAACACCACCAACGTGGACGGACGTTATCCCATCAACGGCGTGAACGACAGCGGATTGCTCTACCGTCCTGACGCCTACAACCCCGACCTGAAGTGGGAGACCACCACCACCTACAACATCGGTCTCGACTTCCAGTTCTTCCACAACCGCTTGAGCGGTAGCGTGGACTACTACTACCGCAAGACCACCGACCTGATCAACTGGGCTTCGGTATCCGCAGGCTCCAACTTCCGCAACACCGTGGTGAGCAACATCGGCTCTCTGGAGAACAGAGGTATTGAGGCATCGCTCACCGTGCGCCCAATAGTGACTGAAGACTGGCAGTGGGAAGTGACCGCCAACTTCACCTACAACAAGAATGAGATCACCGAACTGACAGGTGAGTCATCGCTTGTGACGACTGGTAGCATCTCAGCAGGTACCAGCAACACCGTACAGGCTCATGCTGTAGGACACCCCGCCTACTCATTCTACGTATACCAGCAGGTTTACGACGAGAGAGGCCTTCCCCTCGAGGGCGTGTATGTGGACCGCAACGCCGACGGCATCATCAACGATTCCGACCTCTATTTCTACAAGAGTCCGGCTGCTCCCTACCTCGCTGGTCTGAGCTCACGACTGCAATACAAGAACGTCGACTTCGGATTCAGCCTCCGTGCCAGCTTCGACAACTATGTATACTGGGACAAGGAAGCAGGCTATTCGAACATCATAAAACGCTATGATTCCTCGTACAACTACCTGCAGAACGTCATCCCCGGTGCCATCGAGCGCGACTGGATGACCTACGACCACGCCCTGTCAGACTACTTCGTTCACAACGCCTCATTCCTGAAGTGCGACAACATCACCCTGGGTTACTCGTTCAACAACCTCTTCAAGGGTGGCAGCTACAACGGAATCAACGGACGTATCTACGCCTCTGCAACCAATGTGTTTACCATCACCAAATACAAAGGCATCGACCCAGAAGTGTTCAGGGGCATCGACAACAACATGTATCCCCGTCCATTCACGCTGCAGCTGGGTGTGAACCTCAACTTCTAAGACGTAAAGGCATAGAAAAGAAAACATTATAATGAATACGACTATGAACTTCAGATATTTCAAAAATATGATTCCCGCCGCAGCCATTCTTTTGGCCGCAGCAGGTATGAGTTCTTGCACCAGCGACCTGGACGTCACTCCTATCGACCCCAGTAAGACGATGGTGCCCGACGAGGCCGCACTCTTCACCAAATGCTATTCGTGCATGGCCCTTCAGGGTCAGGGCGGTGCTAACGGCGACTGCGACATCGACGGAATTGATGGTGGTACGGCCGGCTTTGTACGCCAGCTGTTCAACTCCAACGAGTTGCCCACCGATGAGGCTATCTGTGCCTGGGGCGACCCTGGCATTCCTGCCTTCAACTTCAACCAGTGGGACGCCTCACATCCGATGCTTGAAGGATTCTACTATCGTCTGTATACCAATATCGCCTTCTGCAACCACTATCTTGAGGTATGTGCCGGCGAGGATGCCACCCACGAGGCAGAAGTGCGCTTCCTTCGCGCCCTCTACTACTTCCATCTGTTGGATGCCTATGGCAACGTGCCTTTCGCTACCCGCCTGATGTCGACCCCACCCGAGCAAATCATGCGTGCCGACCTGTACAAGTGGATTGAGAGCGAGTTGCTCGACGTGAAAGACAAGCTGATGGCACCTGCCGCACGCAAGGACAGCGACAGCGGCTATGGCCGTGCCGACCAGGATGCCGCCAACCTGCTGCTCGCCCGCCTGTACCTCAATGCCGAGGTCTACACCGGCGCTGCCAACTGGGCTGGTGCCAAGGAATATGCCGAGAAGGTGATCAACGGCCCCCACAAGCTGTGGACCACCGGCAAGAACGGCTGGAGCGCCTACCAGATGCTCTTCATGGGCGACAACGGCAGCAACGGCGCCTCACAAGAAGCCATTCTTCCCTTGATTCAGGACGGTTCGAAAACCACCGCATGGTGTACATCACTCTTCCTCATCGCCTCGACCTGGAAATCCGACATGGACACAGAGAGCAACTATGGCACCAGCGAGATTTGGGCTGGCAACCGTGCGCGCAAGCAACTTGTTAGCAAGTTCTTCCCCAACAACGACGCGCCCCAAGCCACTATCAAAGAAATGCCCATTGCTGCCAGCGACGACCGAGCCCTCTTCTTCGGTATCGAAAGGTCTATTGAAGTGGATACTCCAACCGAGTTTACCAGTGGATATTCCGTAGGAAAGTTCCGTAACACCTATGCCAGCGAGGGGTCGCCCCACAACTCGCAGTTCGTAGACACCGACTTCTTCCTGATGCGTGCCGCAGAGGCCTATCTGATAGCCGCAGAGGCCGACGCCCGCCTGAACGGTGGTACGACCACTGCAACCGGTGCCAACTACATCAACGCCCTGCGTCAGCGTGCCCACGCCACCACTGTGAGCAGCTACTCCCTCGGCCAGATTCTTGACGAGCGCGCTCGCGAGCTCTACTTCGAGGGCTACCGCCGCACCGACCTCATCCGCTTCGGTTATTTCGGCGGCAGCAACAGCGGCCAATACATGTGGGAATGGAAGGGCGGCTCGCAGAACGGCACCAGCCTTCCCGCCTTCCGCAACCTCTTCGCCATCCCTGCCGAGGACATCAATGCCAACCCCAACCTGAAGCAGAACGAAGGCTATTGAGAAATAGACAATTGATCATTGAAAATTCAACATTTGACAATTATGAAATCCCTTTTCAAATCAAGCATACTGCTGGCTGCCGTAGGACTCTTCGCCCTCACCTCCTGCGAGGATGACAACGAGTCGAATCCTACCATTGCCCAGCCCACCACGTTTGTGCTCAATGAGCCTGCCATCACCGGCTTTGTGGATATGGAAAAGACTCCTACCATCACCCTCACATGGTCGCAGCCCACTCCTTACAACAACTTCAACGCTCCCGTGGCGCCCACCTACACCGTGCAGGTATCACCAACCGGCTCGTTCAACAAAGCCTTCGACGAGAGTCTTGAGGACAACACCGGAGCAGACTTCGTGAATGTGAATGAGACCTATACCAGCGGCAAGGATGTGCAAATCAACCTGCAGGACCTCAACCGCAGTCTGCTCCAACTCTTAGGATGGACAGAGTCCACCGTACCAGACCGGCTTCCCCTTTCGGTACGCGTGAAGTCGGCCCTGCGTGAGGCCTCATTCGAAGAGCATGCAGTCATCTACTCCAACGTCGTCACACTCAACACCGTACCCTATTACGTCGAGCTGAAACCCGCCGATCCTGAGATCTGGTGGCTGATTGGTGCCGACATCGCCGACGGCTCATGGGGCGGCGAATGGGGCAAGTGCGTCATCCCGATGCAGACCATTGACGGTGTGGAATATGACAAATCGACCGGACAAGGCGAACTGACATGGACCGGATACCTCGGCGGCAACGGATTCAAACTTGTCCTCATCCCCGGAAAATGGGATGACCAATGGGGACAGAACGACGACGGCTACGTGAAGAACGATGGCGGTTCAGGCAACATCACCGTTCCAGAGCCGGGCATCTACACCGTTACCCTCAACACCGCCACAAACACGCTGAAGGTGGAGAAATCCGAGAGCACACCGCCGGTATTCAGCATCATCAATATCGCTGGTACCTTCAATGAATGGGGCGACACGCCTATGACACCATGCTCCACTGGCTGGGAGAACCACGACTGGTACATCAAGTACAACCTTGCAGCCGGCGACAAGATCAAGTTCAAGGACAACACCTCGTCATGGGACTACAACCGTGGCGGTACGTTCATCAACCGCGAAGACGGTATGTATGGCTATGGTACTCAGGGCGGCTCCGACCTTGTCATCGACCAAGGCGGTGAATACCTTATTTTCTTCAACGATATCACGGGATACTATCGTTTTATCAAACAATAATGCCGTGTACAACATCGAATATTTTAAAAGAACAACATTATGACTAAGAAAATATTATTAGGAATGGCTCTTGTAGCCTCGTTGGCCGCATGTACCGACGACTACAAGGACTGGCTCACACCCCAGGTGGTCGGCCAGCCAGAGAAGGTTTCCTTCGGCGATGGCAGTGTCACCACAGTAGGCACGATCGACTTCAACAGCTATACCGAGGAGAATGTGAAAGTGTGCAGCATCACAGCCCCCACCTCATCCGACGCTTCATACAAGCCTTCATTCACCATTACCCTTGGCGGTGAGGAAACCTATGACATCGGCGCCGATGGCGTGATGAGCTCTACCATCCTCTCCGACTATGTGATTGCAAAATTCGGACGCCGTCCGGTGGAACGCGTAGTGGATGCCACTGTGAGCATGTGGCTCAGCAACGGCACCACAACGGTGAAGACCGCCACCTCCGACGTCTTCCACATCACCGTCATCCCGAGAGCACCACAGATTTCGCAGAACTACTACATCGTGGGCGGTCCCAACGACTGGGGCGAGTCGGCCAAGAACAAGATGCTGAAGTTCAACCACAGCGGAAAGGATGTGTACGAAGATCCTATCTTCACCGTGACCTTCAACGCTTCGGAGGGTGACACCTGGTTTGCCATCGGCGACGATGAGGCCTGCGAGGCCATCGCCAACGACAACGACTGGTCGAAACTCCTCGGTACGACAAAGGGCAACGGCAACCAAGAACCCACGGGTACACTCGACTTCCGCTACAACTTGAAGGATGACGGCTCTCTCTGCGTGCCTGCTGGTCCGAGACTCATCAAGGTGACCATCAACATGATGGACTACAGCTACCAGATTGAGGCGCTCAGCATCTCCGACAACTACTATCTCGTAGGCGGTCCCAACGACTGGAAAGAGTCGGCCGTGAACAAGATGCTGAAGTTCAACCACAGCGACAAGAGCGTGTTCGACGATCCCATCTTCACCATCACCTTCCCGGTAGACCCCAACGGCGGCGACACCTGGTTCGCATTCGGTGACGACGAGGCTTGCGAGGCCATCGGCAACGACACCTGGAACAAGCTCTTCGGTACAAAGGGCGACAGCAAGGACCTGAGCGGCTCGTTCGACTTCCGCTACAACCTCGATGGCGACCACTCGTTCTGCGTGCCTGCCGGCACCTGCAAGTTCATCCGCTTCGATGTGAACATGATGGAATTCACCTATACCATCACACCACTCAACTTCGCCGAGTACATCTATGTGCCGGGCAATGCCCAGAAGTACAACACCGCCGCTCCTGGCATGCCTGAATGGGGATGGACACCCGAACTGGCTCCTGCCCTGCGCTCTCCCAACTTCGACGGCGTCTATGAAGGCTTTGCCTACATGGACGGTGACTTCAAGTTCACCAAAGAGCGCAACTGGAATGCTGAGTACAACTACGAAAGCTTCAGCTCGTACAGCCCGATATTCACGGCTGGTGATGGCAGCAACATCAACTGCACCGAGCCCGGTTATTACAAGCTCGTGGCCAACGTAGCCAACGGTTCGCTTACCGCCACGAAACTCACCTGGGGTCTTGTAGGACCTGCCACGGCAGGCGGATGGGATGCCCCGTCGTATACCGTGATGAACTACAACATGGCCGAGGACTGCTGGGAGATCACCACACAGCTCAATGCCGACAAGTTCAAGTTCACCACCAATGGCTCTTGGGATATCAACCTGGGAGGCGACTCCGTGGATAACCTTTGGGAAGGCGGTCCCGACCTGGTCATCAGCGAGGCCGGCACATACACCATCAAGCTGTATCCCAGCCGCGCCCAGAGCGACAAGATTTATGCTACCATTGTGAAACAGTAATAACATAACTTTTGGCAACTATGAAAAAGTTTTTGAACATAGCAGCAGCCGTGGCACTCCTCTTCGGAGTGTCCACCGCTGCCCAGGCACAAGATACCGACGAGTACTACCCCCACAACTTCATCTCTGTGCAGGGTGGTGCCCAAGTCACCCTCACCCACTACGACTTCATGGACCTCGTCACACCGCAGTTTGCCGTGTCGTTCGGCCGCTACTTCAACCCGAAGGTGGGAGCACGACTCCACGTGCAGGGCTATGAGGCCAAGGGCGGATTCCTGCAGGAGCGCTTCCCCGGTCTGCCCAATGGTGACGCCGACTACAAGTTCAAGGCCATCACCGGCGACCTCGACCTCTTGATGAACATGTCGAACATCATCTCGCCCAACCGTTCCTCGCAGCGCTTCAACTGGGTGCTGCTTGCCGGTTTCGGCGTGAACTACGGCTGGGACTTCGACGAGTACAAGTGCATCGTGAGCAGCATGACCAAGGGCAACAACTTCTATGTGGGTCCCGACCAGTGCGGCACGAAGCACAGCTCGTTCAACGGCCGTTTCGGCACGCAGTTCGAGTACTGCTTCTCACCCCACTTCGGAGTGAGCCTTGAGCTCGACGCCAACTACAAGAACGACTGCTTCAACCTGAAGTCGAACTTCGACCCCGACTGGCAGATCGTGGGCCTCGTGGGCCTCACCTTCAAGTTCGGCAACAAGAAAAAGCCAGCACCCGTGGTCCTGCCTCCAGAACCCATCGTCGAACCTGAGCCGGCACCCGTGGTGGAGCCCAAACCAGAGCCCAAGCCAGAGCCCAAACCCGTGGTGAAGGAAGAGCCGCTCAAGGAGACCTTCTTCTA
>ONSV01000157.1 GCA_900320585.1 uncultured Prevotellaceae bacterium
GGTTGTGGTTGTGGCTGTGGTGTAGGAGGAATCACCGGATCGTCGTCCTTACCACATGCTGTCACCATCGCTGCCAGGGCGAGGATGACGAGCCATGATAACTTGTTGTTTTTATTTTTCATATCGGTTTGGTTAGAGAGATTGTGCAAATATAGCAAGAAAATAATGAAATGACAAAAACGAGACTGATTATTAACATTCGTTAACGGCAGCATTCGCAGAAATGGGCTAAAAAGTTTGGAGAATTTGCAGAAATTGGGTAACTTTGTGGCAACATTTCGACAAATCGAAACCAAAAGATTCGATTTTCTTAAACACGAATTTTCAGGAATAAATCACGAATTTTTTATTGCTGACGCAAGAAATCTTGGAGGAAATCTGAGGGGGAAATGAAGTGGAGCGGCAGCAGGCACCACGGGTCGGCGAAGCTATTGCCAGCGCGAGGTAGATGCGGGCTGTGATGAGGTAGGCTTAGGGTTTGACATTGCGAGTAGGTGTTAGGATGGTGCGAGCCAGTTGGGCAGGTGAGAAGGGGATAGGGTCGAGGAGGAACTCGGGGATGTTGTACGAGCGCAAATGCAGCAGCTCGTAGTCAGGATCGGCCTGAGGCATCTCGAAGGGCTTGTGGGCGCGTCCCTCGCGGTCGAAGTATGAAAAGTAGAGGCGCGTGTAGTTGTCGTCGCGACGGCGGCTCTGGTAAACGATCCATCGGCCGGAGTGAGACCAGTTGTGGTAGCTCTCGGCGCTGGGGGAGTTGGCGGGGGCGATGGCTTTTGTAGAGGCTATAGAGTCTATCTGGCCCATTTGGCCCAGTGTGCTCAGATCGTCCAGCCGCAAATCAGCCTCGGGGTGATAGACATGAAAGCAGCCATAGCCACCGATGCTGGTGAGCAGCCAGCGACCGTCGGGGCTGATGCGAGGCAGTGTGGCGCTGAGCGAATCGGCCGAGGCATTGAGCACCAGCTGAGGCTCACCAAACGAGAGCTGCCGGGCATCGAAACGACGGCGATAGATATCGTAGCGCACTTCGCGATAGCGGTTGGTCACCTCGTGCTGACGTTTGATGCGGTGACGGTTGTCGGGGTCGAGGGCATCGGCCTCTTGATAGGTGAAGCAGGCCGAGCTGTAATAGAGCCATTGGCCATCAGGCGACCAGGTGGGGAAAGTCTCGAGCAGATCGGGCTCGTCGCAGATGGGGATAACACGCTCGTGATCTGCGTCGTAGAGTATCAGTCCGCTCTGGGTGTCCTGCACTTCCGATTTGGTCAGACCATTGGTGTGAAACTCCATGAAGGTCTTGTTCACCGAATAGGCGATGAGAGGTAGCGTGGGGTGCCAGGCGGGATAGACCGCGCCCGAAATGGTGTTGGGCAGCTTCATATTGTATTTGCCCCATCGGCCCTCGTTATAGACCACGGTGCCGCCGTACTCCTCGCGGACATGCAGCTGGTAGCGGTTGGGACGATTGCTTTGGAAGGCATGGCAATTGACGCAATGACCACCCTGTGGGTTGTCGAGCATCTGGTTGTTGTAATACTCTACCTCGTCGAAGCTCTCGAGGTCGCGATAGGCGAGGCTGATGCGTTCGTAGGTATTGTAGGGCGGAATGAGGCGATAGGCCACGTAGCGGTCGATGCTGTCGCTCACCACCTCGATGCCAAAGCGTGGATGCTGGAGCCAACCTGTAGCCGCACTGTGCGTGTAGAGGGTGACGTAGAGGCTATCGCCTACGCATCGGGTGAGCATCTGGCGCCATTGCTCTGGTTCGATCATGACGCGATGATTCTCGCCAAAGCAGACACTGCCACCGGGGTAGTCGAAACGGGCTACACACTGGTCGATGCTATCGCCACAGACCGAGAAGTTGAGCGGGGCGATGTTGACGGGAATCGTGGCCCCCGTGATATCGGGCAGAATGCTTGCCTGCTGGGTTATGGGCTGATACTGGCTGGGCTCCACTGCGGAGCGAGAACAGGCGCAGAGGAGCAAGAGGAGCGTGATTGTGTAGAGAAGCTGTTTCACTAATAGGTCTTGTTGAAGGTGTAGAAGTCGTAATACCACCAGTAGGTAAAGCCATACCGGGGTCTGAGCAGCTTGCCGACAGACTCTTGGGATTGACCCATCTGATCGGCCGTTTCGAGCTGTTGGCGATAACTCTGATAGCGAGCGGCAATCTCGGGATCGATATCGAGCCCCTCGGAAAGACCGAAGAGCAAGGCCGCCTCCTGGAAGTGTCGAGGCAATCGGGCTGAAGATCCCGCCAGCTCAATGTAACGAGCCAAGGTGCGGGCAAAGCAGAGACGATCGCGACGAAGCATGGCGAAGTGAACGGCCAACTGTTGTTCCGAAGCCGTGTCGTATTGCTCCTGGCTCAGGCGCTCGGTGAGGTAGATTTCGCAATAGCCGCGATCGTTGGTCACCTCGTCATTCCGGGTCATGAAGCGACGCACTGCGGCTGTCTCCTGGGCCGAAACCTCGTAATCGCGATGGAAGGTGAGCGTATTGAGCAACTGGCGATATTTGCTGGCCGTGGTGAGTTCGTCGTTGGCAATGGCACAACGGTACATCATGCGCAGGAAGTAGGGCGAGAGGCCATACTCGATATTGTCCTCCTGGCACCACATGAAGGCGTAGTTGGGTAGGCCGAGCCAATAGTAGATGTTGGGGCTGGCCGAGTGTGCCATGTGGATGGGCAGGTCTATATTCATGGCGGGACGGATGCCCGTAAAGGTGAAGCTGAAGCCTTGGTCTCCCAATCGACCCTGTTGTGCCAATGCCACATCTGTCATCAGGACCATCTCGCGGGTAGGCATCTGCTGGAGCGATTGCATGGGGGCTATCACCTCGTCCCAACGGCCCTCGTCCATCGCACGAAGCATCTGTAGCTCGGTGTGGTAATTCCGGTTGCGATAGTTGAGCATATTGCCACCTGCCAAGGCAGCGATGAGCAGGAGAAGAGCCACCACTCCTAACTTCTCGAACCGACGACCGAGGCGAGCCAAAAGCGGGAGAAGGAGCATACTGCCCGCCAGGATGCGGAAGGGCCACTCGAGCAGCGGGGTAGAGGTCTCGGGGATGGTGAAATGATGCCAACCGTAGAGCAGCAGCGGTTCGTGCCAATGCAATGAGGGAGACTCGTGATACCAGAGAGCTACGGCCGTGAGCGGCAAGACAATCATGCCCAGACGGCAGCTCCAAACCTTGAGCGACGTGCGTAGCGGGGTGCTGAGGAGCAATACAACGATGCCGAGCGTGCCGTACCAGCCCAAGAGGGGAAGGGAGAAGAGACTCCAGACAAAGAGCACCAAGAGACGATAGCGCTCACGACGAAGCAGACTGTAGAGATAGAGCACGAGAGCCACCGCCAGCACCCCTAAAGTGGGGCCGAACCAGTAGCTGGGCGACTTGAGGCAGAAGATCCAATAGCCTAACTGAGTAGTGCTTGCCAACAGCGCCACGATAGGAATGAAGACCAAGGCTGCCCAAAATCCACGAAGCCGATTGGCACGCAATAGCAACCACGCAATCAGCCCCCAACACCCCACGAGGAGTGTGGCGCCGAGCTTAGGATAGTAGAAGTATTGGGTACACCAGCCGCCCAACCACTCGCGCCAACCGCCTGGATGGCCTACCATCTGCTGCCAATAGGCATCGGTGCCCAACCAGGGATTGAAGTCTTGTGCCGTATAGAGCAGCTGTGCATTGCTGATGGCTAACAGATACCAGGCATAGCCTAAGAGCCCCACGAAGAGGAGCAGATGGAGTCCTTTCTCGCGAGCAGTGGCAGGTTGGCGCAGCTTGGTGATATGGTAGTTCTGAGGCATATTTGATTCTTATTTTTCTTGATTTCTGCTCGAAGAGCATAAAATACAAGTTCTTTAACGTTAATGACCGTGTAATGAGCCGTTAATTACTCGTTAATGATATGTGAGGGACACGGAGCTCGGGTTTCTTATCACGTATTTGCGAATTTTTTAAAAAAAGATGTTTAGGCGAATGTGCCGATAAGGGTTCCGATGAGGATCATCAGAAGGGCGGCGTAAAGATAGGCTTTGGGGTTGCTTACCGAGTCCCTCTTGACGTAATAGATGATCAATCCGATGATAGGGAAAAGGAAGGAGATGGTTATACCTATGCAGCCTGCTTTCTCTTTCGCTTGATAAGGGGTGTTGTTTTCGTCTCTCATTGTTTTGGGGTTTAAGGATTAGAAATTGCTTTTCGGTTGATTAGATTTCAACGCTGCAAAGATACGGGTTTTCTGCGACATCTCCAAATATTTGCCGATAAAAAGATGAAAAAGAAAGAGAAGGTGAAAATGGCAGACAACCTCGGCCCCAATGCATTGTCTATATTCGGCTAAGGCCGTCCCCATGAATGGGGCCCCTTCTTCGAATGCAGACAAGGCTGCATTTCGAAGATCTGCCGGAAAATATGCTGCCTCAATGGCAGCAGAAAATCGCACTTCGTGCGGAAAATAAACGGTCCCAAATGTCAATTCTATGGACGAATATTTATTTTCTGCGTTAGCAATTTTCTGTCGACATTGAGGCGACAATTTTCCGGCAGTAGAGACAGGGCATTGAGCCCGCAGTCTCCTGCCATTTTCACAAAAATATCAATAAATTATCAATGAAAAGAAGGACTGCAGATTGATACGGCTGCAGTGATGCAGCAGATCAACGTTCGTTTCAACGAAAAAAATGCAAGCGGACCTTCGCAGGCGGGCTTGCATAAGAAATAAAAACTTCAAGATATTAAGTGTATATTCTTAGGGATATTAAGGGATTATTAGAACTTATATCGTACACCTGCATTGGCCAAGCCCTGTTCGCCAAGGCCGATTTCGGCGAAGCCACGCCAAGTCTGATTGCCGGCTTCGAGGCCGATGAGGGTGAGCTGGATGTTGGGGACAACTGACGTTTCGGACTGATCGACGCCTTTCGAGTTCTTGTCGTCCTTCTGTGTCTCGTTCATGATGGTGATGCCGACGCCTGCCTTGGAATAGAGGCCGATGTGCTCACGACGCATCCAGTCGAACTTGAAGGTTGGGATGATGCTGATGTTGTTATGACGGGCCTTGCCGCAGTATTCCTTGCGGTTCCTGTCGTTGCTGTTGTCGCGCCAGTTGAGGTACAGGTCGCGAGTGGATCCGGCGTAGGACACGTAACCGCCGATGCCTACAACGGGATTGATGTGGTAGTAGTATTCGAGTGAGAAGACGGGGAGCTCCTGGACTTCTCCATAGGTATAGCCGGTATAGGTGCCACCGGTGACGATGGTGGTGGCTGTTGCCTCGATGAAGATGGCTGCGAAGTCGCTGATGGCGTCGAATAGCTGGGATGTGGGGGCATAACCGACGGTAACACCAAGTTCATGACGATTGTAGTTGACAGAAGTGGTCTGAGCGTTTGCGTTTACACTTGTTGCGCCACAGAGGAGGATGGTGGCTGCGATGAGGAGATTTCTTGAAGTTTTCATAATGTTTGAAAGTTTGAGCTGTTTGAAATGTTTGAGTTGTTAATATCTGAAGTTTTTGTTTTGTCGCATCAGGAGTCGTTTGCTTGATTTTGTGAGCTGTTTGAAATGTTTGAGTTGTTAATATCTGAAGCTTTTGTTTTGTCGCATCAGGGGTCGTTTCCTTGATTTTGACGATGCAAAGGTACGGGGTTTTTGCGAGGGTTCCAAATATTTTACGGTTTTTTTGGTCGGGAGGTAGCGACACTCTCGGTAAAGGGCGACAAGGGCGGAGAGGGGGGCGCGGATTTGTCGCGCCTGGGGATGAAGGGCGGCCAAAGACGGTAGCAACGGGAACATGAGGAAAGGGGATGAAGGGAAGTGCCATGCAACGGGATGAGGACCCGAATGCATGGCACTTGACTATAGCTAAAATTTAGGATATTACTTACTTGAGCTTGAACTTGTAGGCGAGGGAGAGCTGGAAGGTGAGGTTCTTGCTGTCGAGATCGACCTTGCTCTTGTCGAAGACCTCGGTGAGACCGAAGGTGTAGCGGGCGTCGATCACGAAGTGACGATATTCGTAGGACAGGCCAATGGGGAGGGCGAGGTCGAAGGTCTTCACAGGGTCGCTGAGGTCCACCTTGACATCATCTGCCTTGATCGTTGACGAGACATTGAATCCTGGCTGCAAGCCTACACGGAGGGCAAGACCCTTGACTACGTAGAAGTTGGCGGTGATGGGCATATTGATGTAATCCAACTGGTAGGTGACATCTGCCTTGTCCTGCTCGGCACCCTGCTGGCTGTAGAGGACGCCTGCGCCGAGGCTGAAGCGGTTGGTGAGGAAGTATTCCATTTCGGGACCGATGACGAGGCCTACGCGTGCCTTGGTGTCGCTGGTGTTGTTGAAGTCGGAACCAATCATACCTACACGGCCCTGAAGAGTGATATCACCTGCCTCGTGCTGAGCGAATGCTGATACTACGGATGCCATCATGATGGCTGCTGCGAAGAATAACTTTTTCATAATGTTTGTTGTTTTAAGCTTTTTGAGCTGTTTGAGTTGTTAATTTTTTTTGTTAGTTAATATCTGAAGTTTTTGTCGCATCAGGAATCGTTTCCTTGATTTTGACGATGCAAAGGTAGGGGGATTTTTTGATGCGTCCAAATATTTTT
>ONSV01000081.1 GCA_900320585.1 uncultured Prevotellaceae bacterium
CAACATCCAGAACATGCTCAACAAGAGCCGCGGCGACAACGCCGTCACCGTGCTGGAGCTGTGCGCGCATCCCGACGACACCCTCATCGCCGCCCTGAGCACGCTCAAGGACGTGGTGCGCGTGCGGCTGGTGGAGGCGTAAGCGGCCCGAAAACGCACGGAATCCGTCGCAAAAAAGAAAAAAACCTTGTCACGGCATCCAAAATGCAATATAATGCCGGTAAAGAAAGACGCTGCGGTGTTCTTCGCAGCGTCTTTCCTGTAAAGGAACGGAGGCGACGCCCATGAACCTGCAGGAAATGTTCGGCAGCCTGGTATTCAACGATGAGGTGATGCGGCAGCGGCTGCCCAAGGAAACCTACATGGCCCTGCACCGCACCATCGCGGAGGGAACGGCGCTGGATCCTGCGGTGGCCAGCGTGGTGGCCAACACCATGAAGGACTGGGCCATCGAAAAAGGAGCCACGCATTTTACCCACTGGTTCCAGCCCATGACAGGCATTACCACCGAAAAGCACGATTCCTTCCTGTCGCCCATTGAGGGCGGCGGCGCCATCATCAATTACAACAACGGCAAGCCACGATTCACCTGCTATGTAAGCACTACATCTATTGCGAAAGAGCTAAGCATCTATCGCAAGGTGACCAGCGATATCCTTGGTGACGTTAACGGCAACGGGAAAATCAACATGATGGATGTCACGGCAGTTATTAACTACATCTTGGGTAAGGAACCCACACCATTTATCTACGAGAATGCCTGCATGAACGACGATCCTTACATCAACATGCAGGACGTGACTGCCATCATCAACATCATCCTGGGTGTAAAATAATCCATTATAGCCACTTCTTAACTCCCGCCTCCGTAAAGGAAGCGGGAGTCTTGGGACGACAATGAGGCCCGATAGGAACCATTCTACATATTGATAAAAATCCGCTCCCCGAGCTCGGGGAGCGGATTTTTGTTTTTGGAGGAATTGAAGGATTCAGAGTATTCGGAGGACTCAGAGTAATCAGAGTACTCTGAAAACTCTGAATAATCAGAAAATTCTGAGAATTCTGAATATTCTGACTACCCTGAATTCAGACTACTCGCTGCGTGTGGTGAGGATATGGCCATCCTCATCGATTTCGAGAGGCAGCACTTTCACGCTGCGCAGCCATGTGGTGTCGTTGGAGGGCACGCAGTCGTGGTGGAAGAGATACCACTGGCCCTTGAACTGCACGATGCTGTGGTGTGTGGTCCATCCCACCACTGGCTCGAGGATTACGCCCTGGTAAGTGAATGGTCCGTAAGGATTGTCGCCAACGGCATAGCAGAGATAATGGCTGTCGCCAGTGCTGTAGGAGAAGTAGTACTTGCCGTTCATCTTGTGCATCCATGAGGCCTCGAAGAAGCGGTGGGGGTCGCCGGCCTTCAGCGGCTCACCATTCTCATCGACGATGACCACGGGGCGTGGAGCCTCGGCAAACTGCAGCACATCGTCGGTCATACGGGCCACGCGTGAGGGCAGTGGTGTCTCATCACCCTCAGGCAGCAAAGTGGGACGGAAGCCCTCTTCGCCCACCGATGCGGCAGGCTTCAGTTTGTTGTCGCGATACCACTGCAGCTGTCCGCCCCAGATACCACCGAAATAGCAGTAGATCTCGCCATCATCGTCCTTGAACACACAGGGGTCGATGCTGTAACTGCGACGTATGGGGTCGGGCTGAGGGATGAAGGGGCCCTCGGGTTTGTCGGCCACGGCCACGCCCAGACGGAACACGCCATTATAGTCTTTAGCAGAGAAGATGAGGTAGTATTTGCCATTTTTCTCCACCACGTCGTTGTCCCACATCTGCTTCTCGGCCCAGGGCACGTCATCAACATCGAGGATAACGCCATGGTCGGTCACCTCGCCCTCCATCACATTGTCCATCGACAGCACGTGGTAATCGCGCATCTGGAAGTGTCCGCCATCGTCATCGAAACTCTCACCGCTGTCCCAGTCGTGAGAGGGATAGACATAGAGTCGTCCGTTGAACACATTGGCCGATGGGTCGGCCATATAATCCTTTGGGAAAAGATACCTTGATTTTGCCATAATTATTGTTTTTTATAGGATTGATAATCTGTTTATCGTTAAATGTTTCTTAAGGTGAATCTGTTTTGGGATTTTTACAGAAGAAAGGACACACCACGCTGAAGAAGCGGCATCAAAATAGGCTGACGCTCGCTGTAGGGACGCAGCATGCTGCGTCCCTACAGCGAGCACCTACCTATTGTTGACACGCCATCCTATAGCGAATGGATACCATTGAGTTGTATCTGCTATTTCTTTTTCTTCTTGCCCTTGGGCTTATCCTGCGAACCGCAACATGCGGGCTTTACCAACTGGATGAGACGGTCGATGATAGGCTTGCGCTGGCTCTGACGGTCGAAGAGGGTGGCATAATCGGTGCGGCCACGGATGGGGAAATCGTTGCGCCATGAGTTGGCATCGTTGAGACACCAGAAGTTCACACGGATGATGTCGTCCTTATGCTGGATAAGCATGCGGAAGAAATCGACCCAGAACTGCTCCATCTTGGCCTCCTGCTCCTTGGTGAGCCCGTCCTTATACGGATCCATCTCGGGCCGGTAGGCGAACTTGTCGCTGACGTTGGCACCCGAGAAGCCATAGGGGTTGGGCAGCACCGAGAGGTCGAGCTCGGAGAAGAACGTAGGCACTCCCAACGCCGCGATGGTCTGGATGGAGTGGTCATACTGGTGGATGACGCTATTGTCGACATTGTCTTCCAGAATCATGTGTCCCTGCATGCCAATGGCCGTCACGGGCAGTCCCTGGGCAAGCAGAGGCCTGAAGAAGCGTGCCACGCCCCCCACCTTCTCGGGCTTGTTCATGGAGAAGTCGTTGTAATAGAGCTGGGCATTGGGGTCAGCCTCATGGGCATACTGGAAGGCAAGAGGGATGTAGTCGGTGCCCAAGATTTGATAGAACAGGCTCTTTCGGGACGACCCATCGTCCTCGAAAGCCTCGTTCACCACGTCCCACGCGTCGACACGTCCCTTGAAATGCCCCACGATAGTGAGGATATGCTCGCGCATGCGTTTGCGCAGCACCTCGGGGGCCACGGGCTTGCCCTCGCTGTCGAAGTGGAACCATGGCGCGCACTGCGAGTGCCAGATGAGGCAGTGGCCCAGCACCTTCATGCCGGCAGCCTTGGCCTTGTCGACAAACTGGTCGGCAAGGGTGAAGTCGTAGACACCCTCCTTGGGATGGATGACCTCACACTTCATGCAGTTCTCTGCCACGGCCCAGTTGAAGTCGCGGGTGATGACGGCCCAGTCGGTGTTGCCCGGCTCTGTCTGCCACTGGTTCACGCTCACGCCGGTGTCCCAGTAGTCGCGGTAGGCCTCCCAAAGGCTATTTTGCGCCACCAAGGGAAGGGATGCCACAACCAGAATGGCGGTCACTATTGATTTCAGGAGAATCTTCATGTTGGTTCACTGATTTATATTTTCAAATCAACGATGATACTGATTCCGCAGATTTACACTGATTTTATCTTGAAATCTTGAAGATTTTGAAATCAGTGTAAATCTGTCAGACCAGTATCATCTGTGTCTACGGTCTTATTTATCGGACATGTGACGTTCCTCGATGGCCTTGTTGATCTCGTCGATACGCTCATCGCTCAGCTCATACTTCGAGATGATGAACATAGCCAGCATCAGCAAGATGGCGGGGATGACGCATACCAGCCACAGGATACCCTCCTCGGCAAACGGAGTCTGGTCGATAGTGGCGCTATTGTATCCAACATAACCCAGCACGGCCGGTCCTACTATACTACCGAATGTCATACCAGCCTTGAAGAACAATCCTGTCAAGGCGTTGACGATGCCAGAGATACGACGGCCTGTGGTGTACTCGCCATAGGAGATGACCTCAGGAACCAATGCCCACATATAGCCAGTGGCCACAATCACACCCGTGCTCTTGATGAACTGTGCGATATAAATCCAGGTCATGTTCACAGTCTGCATCTTGGAGATGAAATAGAGCATCGCCATACCGATGATTGCAGCTCCGAGGAACAAGTAGAACATGTTTTTCTTGCCTACCATACGCTTGAACCATGGTACAAGCGGCATGAAGATGAAGGCCGGAATAGAGCCGAGAGCCATAAATATCGAAAGTTCCTGGGCAGAGCCATGCAGATTGCTGTTGACGAAATAAGCTCCGGCGGCATTGCCTACCGACATCATGGCAAAGGCAGTGATAAAGAAGAAGGCGATGACACGCAGTGGACGGTTGCGCAGGAATTCCATCCAAAGGTCGCTCACCTTCACGGTCTCGGTGGCCTTCGCATCCATCACGACACGCTCCTTGCACTGGCTGAAGCAGAACACGAGCAAGCAGAATCCGACGATGGCATAAATGGTCATGGTGATGAACCATGCGGAAGAATCCTTCGGAAGGCTGTCGGATGGAGCACCTGCTATCAATGCGATGAACAGAGGAAGACCGGAGTTGACAGCCAGACCGCCTAAGTTGGCCATGAACATACGCACCGACGTAAGAATGGTGATCTCGTCGGTATCACGAGTAAGCGAAGAATTCAATGCTCCATAAGGCACGTTGATAAACGTATAGAGCAGTTGCATGGAAATATAGGTGACGTAGGCGTAGATCAACGATGGTGCGAAACCGTTGTAGAAGCACAGGATGGCAAATCCTGAAAGAGGAATACCCACATAGAGCAGATACGAACGGTATTTTCCGTAACGTGGATTGCTCTTGTCGATCAATGCACCCACGATGGGGTCCCAAATGACATTGGCCACATTACCCACAAGAAACATCACTGCCACTGCAGATGGAGTAAGGCCATAGATGTCGGTATAGAAGAATAACAGGTAGGTGCAAATTACCTGGAAAATCAAGTTTTGAGCTAGGTCACCGGAGCCGAAGCCGATGCGCTGAAGCCATGAAAGCTTGTAAAAGCCTTTTGATTCGTTTGGATTCATGAGTATTTTATGGTTTTAAATAATTGATAATTTCTTTTTTATGGGGGCTAGGAGGACTAGGGCGACTAGTATCCCTAAGCTACAAGTCCAGGAAGTATTTGGCGGCGTATTCGCCCATCACGCGATAGCCCTTGGCATTGGGGTGGAGCCAGTCTTCCTGCAAGTCGGCCTTCAGCTGACTGGGATGCTCTGGGTCGCGCATGGCCTCGTCGAAATCAATGTAGCCATCAGCTTCCTTGTTGGTGCGAATCCATTGGTTCACGGTCTGACGGGCAGCCTCCTTGAAGAAACTGTCGTCGTAGAAGCACTTGCCGAAGGGAGTGATGGTGGCGAGATAGACCTTCAGGCCACGGTCGTGTGCCTTGGTCACCATCTCCTGGAAACCTTTAATCAGTTCCTGTGCCATCTGCTCACTACGGCCCTTGCTGCCTCCGATATCGTTGATGCCCTCGAAGATGACCAACGAGGTGACCCCCTCTTGACCGAGGATGTCGCGGTCGAACCGCTTCAGGGCCGGCTCGCTCAGTCCGCCCCGCACCACGCAGTTGCCGCCGATGCCGAGGTTGAGCACTCCGTATTCCTTACCATTGGCTGCTGCCAGCGTCTGGGCCATGATGTCGGGCCAGCGGTTCTGCAAGTTGGTGGTCGACCCACGCCCGTCGGTGATGGAGTTGCCGATGACAGCGATGCACTCCTGAGCATTGCGTGGCACGTCGATGGCCGCGATGCTATACCAGTGGTCGACCCGCTCCGAGACGGCGAACGATGTCTTGGGCTTGGCCTCGCCACTGATGATATACGACGTGGTGCGCGACCCACGGTGCGACGTCGCGTTCTGGGGCGTGGCACCATAATTGATGGTCACGGCCAACCGCTGCAAGGGTTTGAGCGCATAGGCACACACATCGCTCACGGCACACTGTCCGGGCTGAATGGTGACCGACCGTTTGCCACCGAATGAAAGGTAGCGGGCTGTCTTGCGCACGATATCGCAGGAGTCGAGGGCATCGGCAATGAACACCGCCTTAATCTCCACCGGCTCCTTGCTGAACTCGTTTGACAAACGCAGGCGCAGGCAGTCGGCACCCACCGACACCTTCACCACCTCGCGCAGTGAGCGGTTGGTGAGTGGCGATGCAGGCATATCGCCCTGACCAGTGAACTCCGCAGCGGCTGCCCATGTCCCTACCCAACTCTGCTGGGCATGGGAAAGCAACGCCAGCCCGAGGGCAAGCGCTGCCAGCAAGTAAGATTTCATTCTCATCGTATATACTGGTTTTTATTAATTTTTCATTGGTTTTTATCTGTTGCAAAAATAATTGAAATATCGCAGACTCACGATAAAAAACGTAACGTTTATTTTTCTTCATGTTTCATAAATTGCGATTTGACAACGATTATTTTGTAATCACACCAAAAACTTTTAAATTTGCAAAAAGATAGGGTAAAGTATGCCCCTATCGGCAAACCAATCCTGAAACGTCACAAAAAAATGAAAAACCCACTCATCCTCTTGCTTCTGGCACTCTTTACCAACCTCTGTGCCATCCATGCCGAAGACGGCAGCCAACTCTGGTTACGCTACGACAACATCGGAAAGGCCTTGGTGAGAAGCGATGTCAGCTCGCCCACCGCCAAAATCGCGGAGCGCGAACTCCGGCAGTATAGCTCGCTCAAGAAAATCGGGCTGCACCTCGACACCACCCTTGGCAAAGCCGACGCCTTCCGCATCAACGTCGACGACGATGCGGCCGACATCTGGGGCGGCAGCGACCGCGGCCTGCTCTATGGCGCTTATGAACTGCTCCGCCAGCAAGCCACCAACCATTTCCACAATGTGACCAGCGTGCCACAGTTCGACCTCCGGTTGCTCAACCACTGGGACAACCTCGATGGCAGCATCGAGCGAGGCTATGCCGGCAAGAGCATCTGGCGATGGGAGGAGATTGACGCCGATGCCAACAAGATGTCGGCATGGATGTGCGACCATGTGCGTGAGTACTGCCGCGCCAACGCCTCTTTGGGCATCAACGGCTCGGTGCTGAACAACGTAAACGCCTCGCCCAAGATGCTCTCTGCCGAGTACCTGGGCAAGGTGAAGATGCTGGCCGATGCCTTCCGTCCCTATGGCATCCGCGTATACCTCTCCATCAACTTCGCCACCCCCATGGCACTGAAATACACCACCACAGCCGACCCCCTCGATGACAGCGTGCGAAAGTGGTGGGTGGAGAAAGCCAATGATATCTATGCGCTGATACCCGACTTCGGCGGGTTCCTGGTGAAAGCCAACTCCGAGGGCCAGCCTGGTCCGGGCGACTACCACCGCACCCATGCCGACGGTGCCAATATGCTGGCCGACGCGCTGAAGCCCTATGGTGGAATCGTGATGTGGCGCTCGTTCGTCTATGGCGCCAACCACAAGGGCGAGGACAGGGTGAAGCAGGCCGTGAGCGAGTTCAAGCCCATGGACGGACTGTTCCGCGACAACGTCATCCTGCAATCGAAGAACGGTCCGCTCGACTTCCAGCCGCGCGAGCCCTATGCCCCCATCTTCGACAACATCAAGCAGACCCCGCAGATGGCCGAGTTGCAAATCACCCAGGAATATCTCGGACAGAGCCGCCACCTGGTCTACCTGGCTCCGATGTGGAAAGAATTCTTCGGGTTCGTGAGTCCGCAGAAACTGCGTGGCATAGCCGGTGTGGCCAACATCGGCGACGATGCCAACTGGTGCGGCCACCATTTCTCTCAGGCCAACTGGTATGCCTTCGGGCGCCTGGCATGGGATCCCTCGCTCGCTTCCGACGCGATAGCCCGTGAATGGCTCGTACAGACCTTCGGCGATGACGCCCGCCTCGTCGAGACAATGACCGCCGTGATGGAAGAGAGCCGTGAGGACTGTGTAGACTATATGATGCCCCTGGGCTTGCACCATATCTTCACCTTCGACCACCACTATGGTCCCGGTCCCAGTGAGTTCAAGGCCGAGTATCCCCTCGAATGGTGCCCCGTCTACTACCACAAGGCCGACAAGGCCGGCATCGGTTTCGACCGCACCCACAACGGGTCGAATGCCGCGAGCCAGTACCGCGCTCCTTTCGACAAGCAATACGACAGTCTGGATACCTGCCCCGAGGAATACCTGCTGTGGTTCCACCATGTGGCATGGGACTACCGCATGAAGAACGGCAAGACGCTGTGGAAGAACCTCGTGGCCCACTATAACCATGGCGTGAAGAACGTGGAGAAGATGCGGAAGACCTGGAAGAAGATGCGCCCCTATGTGGACACCCAGCGATGGAACGAGGTAGACGAGCGACTGGAGCACCAAGTGGCCAACTCCAAGGAGTGGCGCGACACCTGCCTCAAGTACTTCGGCAGCTTCACCAAAAAATAACACACCCCGAAATGGCATACCCCCACCCTTCTGGTCTGCGGCACATCGTGGCACGCAGCCTCTTGCTCACGCTGCTGTGGCTTGCCCTTGCCACCGCAAGTGCCCAGCCCCGGCTCATCCATAGCGGCCCATACGCCCGGCTCACCATCGACGGCACGCCCATGCTCGTGCTCGGAGGCGAGCTCAGCAACTCGGCCGCCACCTGCGTGGCCGACATCGACGAGGTGATGCCCCGCATGGCCGCCCTCGGACTGAACACCGTGCTCGTGCCTGCCCAATGGGACCTTACCGAACCCGTGGAGGGACAGTTCGACTTCACCCTCATCGACCGCACGATAGAGCGGGCGAGAGAGAACCACATGAAAGTCATCTTCCTTTGGTTTGGCGCATGGAAGAACTCCATGAGCTGCTATGCCCCCGAATGGTTCAAGGCCGACACCCGGCGCTTTCCCCGCGCGAAGACCGCCATCGGCAAGCCCCTTGAGATAGCCAGCGTGTTCTCGGCCAACGTTTTCGAGGCCGACAACCACGCCTTCGGCCAGCTGATGCGCCACATCGCCGATACAGACCACAAGCAACACACCGTAGTGATGGTGCAGGTGGAGAACGAGATAGGCATGCTCGAGGACGCCCGCGACCACTCGCCTGCTGCCGACAAGCTTTTCTCGGGAAAAGTGCCCGAAGAGCTGGTGAGCTATCTGAAAGCCAACAAGAAGCGTCTGCATCCCTGGATGGCGGAGCGATTCAGTGGGCATGGCGGCACCTGGACAGAAGTCTTTGGCAGCGACCTCTACACCGACGAGATTTTCATGGCCTACCACTACGCCCGGTACGTGGAGCAGCTGGCCCAGACCGCACGGGCGATTTACGACATCCCCCTATTCGTGAACGCGGCGATGAACAGCCGTGGACGCCAGCCCGGCGAATATCCCTCGGCCGGACCACTGGCCCATCTGAAAGACGTGTGGCACTGCGGTGCGCCCCATATCGACATGCTGGCCCCCGACATCTACGACACGGGATTCAAGGGGTGGGCCGCGCAGTATGCCCTCGACGACAATCCCCTCTTCATCCCCGAATCGCGCTGCTGCGAGAACAGCGGCGTGCGCGCCCTTTATGCTTTTGGCGAGCACCATGCCGTGGGCTTCAGCCCTTTCGCCATCGACCAGGCCTCTGAGCGCGAGACCCGCTCCGTGGTGCAGAGCTATGGCCTGCTCAGGCAGTTGTCGCCCCTCATCGGCACCTCACAAGCCCAATGGGGCGTGCTTTTCGATGCCGACGACAAGGAGCGCGTCATCACTGATGGCGACCTCTCGCTCACCTGCCGGCATTTTTTCACCCTGCCTTGGGACCCACGTGCCACCGATGGCAGCATATGGCCAGAAGGTGGTGCCGTCATCCTGCGCCTGGCCAAGCACGAATACCTGATTGCCGGCAGCGGTGTGGTGGTGACCTTCCAGACCACCAGCGAGAAACAGCAGACAGAGGCCAAGACGCTGGGCGAGGATGGCTTCGCCGACGCCGGTGGCCATGCCGCCAAGTCGGCCACGCCCCGTTTCAAGGGCAAGCGCATGGGCATCAGTTACGTCGACCAAGTGGAAATCGATGATAACGGGCGCCTAAAGTATCTCCGTCGCGACAACGGCGACCAAGACCACCAGGGCCGTCATGCCCGCATCTCCGTGGGAGATTACAAGATACTCCACGTGAAACTTTATGAATACTGACTGCTGACAAGAACATAATAACCAAATGAATTATTTGGCCATTCAAGGCCGTTTCATTAACTTTGCCGCATGATACGACTGATGATTGCCGGTGACTTGGCCATCAAGAACAGGACCAAGGACCTTTTGGACGCAGGCGACTGCGACACTTTGTTTTCCGGGCTCAAGGCCATTGCCGACCGATTCGACTACCGCCTGCTGAACCTGGAAAACCCGATTGTTTCGGACCAAAGCGAGAAGATAGCCAAGATAGGTCCCCACCTGGGCTGCGACGAAAAGGTGGCCGACCTTTTGCACTATGCCCACATCGACGGTGTCACCCTGGCCAACAACCATTTCCGTGACTATGGCGACCATGGAGTGGCCCATACCCTGCGCGTGCTCGACGAGCAGGGTATAGACCATGTGGGCGGTGGTGCCGACATCGGCGAGGCCTCACGCATCTTCTACAAGAAAATTGGAGAGGAGACACTGGCCATCATCAACTGCACCGAACATGAGTTCAGCATCGCCACCCCGTCGTCGGGAGGCGCCAATCCGCTGAACCCCATCCAGCAGTATTATGCCATCCAAGAAGCCCGCTGTAAGGCCGACTATGTGGTGGTAATCACCCACGGTGGTGTGGAGCAATACGAGCTGCCCACCCTTAGGATGGTGGAGACCTACCGCTTCTTCATCGACGCGGGTGCCGATGCCGTGGTCAACCACCACCAGCACTGCTTCAGCGGTTATGAGACATACAAGGGAAAAGCCATTTTCTATGGTCTGGGCAACCTGTGTTTCGATTACCCCAATTACCGCCATCACAAATGGAACAAAGGATTCGTCGTGGGACTGTCGCTCGACAAACAAGCCATCGGCTTTGAGCTCATGCCCTATGTGCAATCCGATGAGAAGCCCGGTGTTGTGATGCTTGAGGAAAAAGACAGGGGAGAGTTCGAGGCCGAACTGCAAAGAATCAACGCCGTGATTGCCGATGCCAAGGCCTTGGACGACGCACAAAAAAAATGGATAAGCCGATTCGGAAAAGCCTATTCCGCACTGCTTACCCCCTATTCCTCAAGATGGACCTCGTCGCTCTTTTGCAGAGGATTGCTGCCATCGCTCACCACCCGTCAGAAGTGGATGAGCTTATTGAACAAAATGCAGTGTGAGAGTCACCGCGACAACTATATCCGTTTCATGAAAGACAAGTTGGGTCTTTGACTTGTCTTTCATGAAACAAAAGCCTCAAGATAGTGCCTTCCGCCACACCATCTTGTTCACCACACCCGTGTAGCTCTGAATAATCTTCACCACCTTGGTGGAGACATTCTCCTCGATGTAGTCGGGCACAGGGATGCCATAATCGCCATTGCGGTTCATCTCGACAGCCGTCTCTACAGCCTGTAGCAGACCTTTCTCGTCGATGCCGGCAAGGATAAAGCAGGCTTTGTCGAGCGCCTCAGGGCGTTCGGTCGACGTGCGTATGCAGACCGCGGGGAACGGATGCCCCACGGAGGTGAAAAAGCTGCTCTCCTCGGGCAGGGTGCCACTGTCCGAAACCACGCAGAACGCGTTCATCTGCAAGCAGTTGTAGTCATGGAACCCCAGCGGCTCGTGCCGGATGACACGATGGTCGAGCTGGAACCCACTATTCTCCAGGCGCTTGCGCGAGCGGGGATGGCATGAGTAGAGAATGGGCATGTCGTACTTCACGGCCAGCTGGTTGACGGCAGTGAAGAGGGAGTTGAAATTGGCCTCGGTGTCGATATTCTCCTCGCGATGGGCAGAGAGCAGGATGTATCGTCCGCGCTCCAGCGAGAGCCGTTGGTGGATGTCGCTCGCCTCAATCTCTGCCAGGTTCTGGTGAAGCACCTCAGCCATCGGCGACCCGGTGACGTAGGTGC
>ONSV01000167.1 GCA_900320585.1 uncultured Prevotellaceae bacterium
CTCCTGCTTCAGTCTGTCGGGCACCACATTGGCGATATTCTTGATGAAGATGACGTCGGCATCGATCTCGTTGAGGTTCTCGATGAGCGCGCCGTGTCCGCCCGGTCTGAAGAGCAGTTTCCCGTCCTCAGTACGGAATGGTGTGTTGTCGGGATTGGCAGCCACGGTGTCGGTGCTCGGTTTCTGCTCGGAGAACGAGATGTTGTACTTGATGCCATACTTCTGGGCATATCCGTCCTTCTTCTCCTCCACCTTCTTCTCGAAGAGCGCCATGTGCTCATGGCTCACGGTGAAGTGGACATTGGCCTCGCCATTGCTGGCAGCATAGAGCGCGCCCTCTACGAGGTGCTCCTCCATAGGAGTGCGCGGTCCCTCTGGGTAGTTGTGGAAGAGCAGCAATCCCTTTGGCAACTGTCCATAGTTGAGTCCGTCGGCATTGAGCATATTGGCCACTACAGCCTTGTAGTCGCCTTTGGCGATGAGGGCCTTGATGTCGGCACCACAGTTCTCCACACATTTCTCATTGAGAGCGTTGTAGAACGCGAATTTCTCGATATTGTCGAAATAAGTTTTCTCGAAATCGGTAGTAGGCACATCGTAATCGGCAGTGAGGAAAGCGAACATGTTCTTGAACATGCGGCTGGCAGCACCCGATGCAGGTACGAACTTGACGATTTTGTTTCCGGCAGCCTTGTATTCGTTCCAGGCCTCAATCATTTTCTCCTTCTCCTGGGCATCGGGAGCCACGATACCTTTCCCTATGGCAGCGGCGGCTTCGAGTTTGAGGAAGGGGAAACCTGTTTTGAACTCTTCGAGCTGAACATTGATTTGCTGTTCGGTGATTCCTTTTTCGGCAATCTGTTTAAGGTCTTGTTGTGATAGCATCATATTTTTAGATTTAATAACACGTTTATGGTATTTAAGTCACAAATATAACTACTTTTTCTTAATTGCAAGAATAATTGCGGGAAAAAATTGTAACTTTGCGGTGATTTTTTGGAAGAATTCCCGTATGCTGACAGCAGCCCTTGCCATTTTGGCAAGTTGTGTCCAACGGGTTAACAAATGATAGGAGATACGAATATGTGCCAACCGACATTCACCCAAGAAGAGACCCGCGAAATCAACGCATTGCAATCCGAGCTTCTTACCTCGATGACGCCCTATTTCCTTGCCGATGACGTGAAGAAGGTAAAAGAGTTGTTCGGGCGGATACAGATGTCGGGCAGCATCGAGCGCAATGTGTTTGGCCTGAACCCCATGCTCTTAGGGTTGCAGACCGCCAAGATAGCCATCGAGGAGACCGGTCTGAAGCGCGATGGCGTGATAGCCATCCTGCTGCACTCGTGTGAGTCGACCCTTCATCTGGAACCAGAAGAGACGGAGCGCCTTTTTGGCACAGGGGTGAGGCACATCCTGCATGGTCTGGACAGGGTGCAGCAACTCTACCTGCGCACCCCCGTGGTGGAGAGCGAGAACTACCGCAACCTGCTGGTGTCGTTTGCCGAGGACATGCGCGTGATACTCATCATGATAGCCGACCGCGTGAACCTGATGCGCCAGATACGCGACACCGACAAGGAGGAGGAGAAGCGCCGCGTGTCGGAAGAAGCCTCCTATCTCTATGCCCCCCTGGCCCACAAGCTCGGCTTGTACAAGTTGAAGAGCGAGCTCGAGGACCTGAGCCTGAAATACCTGGAGCACGACGCCTACTATATGATCAAGGAGAAGCTGAACGCGACGAAACGCGCGCGCGATGCCTACATCGAGCGCTTCATCGGTCCTATCGACGAGAAGCTGCGCGCCGCCGGCCTGCGTTTCCACATGAAAGGCCGCACGAAGAGCATCCACAGCATCTGGCAGAAGATGAAGAAGCAGAAGTGCGGCTTCGAGGGCATCTACGACCTTTTTGCCATCCGCATCATCATCGACGCCCCCCCAGAGAAAGAGAAGATGCAGTGCTGGCAGACCTTCTCGATCATCACCGACATGTACCAGCCCAACCCCAAGCGCATGCGCGACTGGCTCTCGGTGCCGAAGTCGAACGGCTATGAGAGCCTGCACATCACCGTGCTGGGACCGGAGAACAAATGGGTGGAGGTGCAGATACGCACCGAGCGCATGGACGAGGTGGCCGAGCGCGGCCTGGCCGCCCACTGGCGCTACAAGGGCGTGAAAGGAGAGTCGGGCATCGACGAGTGGCTCAACAACATCCGCTCGGCCTTGGAGAGCAACGACGACCTGCAGATGATGGACCAGTTCAAGATGGACCTCTACGAGGACGAGGTGTTCGTGTTCACCCCGAAGGGCGACCTGCTGAAGTTTCCCAAGGGCGCCACGGTGCTCGACTTCGCCTACAGTATCCACTCGAACGTGGGCAACCGCTGTGTGGGCGGTCGCATCAACGACAAGCTTGTTCCGGTGCGCGAGCCCCTGCGCAGCGGCGACCAGGTGGAGATCCTGACCTCGAACAACCAGAAGCCGAAGCGCGACTGGCTGCAGATCGTGAAGACCTCGCGTGCGAAGTCGAAGATACGCCTGGCCTTGAAGGAGACCCAGGTGAAGGACGGCCTTTACGCCAAGGAGATGCTTGAGCGCCGTTTCAAGAACCGCAAGATAGAGATGGAGGAGGCGACGATGTCGCACCTGATCAAGAAACTCGGTTTCAAGGAGACGAGCGACTTCTACAAGCAGTTGGCCGACGAGAAACTCGACCCCAACGAGGTGATAGAGAAGTATGTGGAGGTGAAGCAGGCGTTGAGTGGCAATGCTCCTCAGGTGCCCGTGCGCAGTGCCGAGGAGTTCAGTTATGAGAACCCCGACGAGCAGATAGCCCTCCACAACGACGACGTGCTGGTGGTGGACCGCAACCTGAAGGGCATCGACTACCAGTTGGCCAAATGCTGCAACCCCATCTATGGAGACAACATCTTCGGTTTTGTGACGGTAAACGGCGGCATCAAGGTTCACCGTGCGAACTGTCCGAACGCCCCGGAGCTGCGCAAGCGTTTCGGCTACCGCATCGTGCGTGCCCGCTGGAGCGGCAAGGGCACGTCGCAATACTCCATCACCCTGCGCGTGGTGGGCAACGACGACATCGGCATCGTGAACAATATCACGAGCATTATCTCGAAAGAAGAGAAGATTGTGATGCGCTCTATCAACATCGACAGTCACGATGGCTTGTTTGGCGGCATCCTCGTGGTGCAGGTCGACGACACCTCGCGCTTGGAGGCGCTTATCAAGAAGTTGCGCACGGTGAAAGGCGTGAAGCAAGTGGAGCGTGTGTGACGCACGGTCATTCGCCCATCGAATCGAAGTCGATCAGGTCAAGCCTACGGAGTCCTTTCGCGGTGCATACGCCCCTTAGCACGAGCAGGATGACGTTCTTGACAATCACCGGCATGGGGAAGGTGTGATAATACTCGGTATCCATGACATTTTGCATGAACACCTCGGTCATGTGGGTGATGATATTGTAGTTGACATCCTCACGGAAGAACCCCTCCTCTACCCCTTTGAGCATGAATCCGATCGACTGTTCGCGCTGCGTGTCGTGCTTCATGTCGATATACTCCATGACCTTTGGATATTTGGGCAACTCGGCGTAGAAAAGCGGATTGGTGTGGCAACTCTCCACGATATGCAGGCGCAAGAAGGCGGCCATGATATCCATTACCGTGTCGTTTCTCTGAATGAGTTTCTCCAGCCTCTGCTTCATCTCCTCGTCGTGCGACTTGACGCAGGCGAAGAGCAAGTCCTCTTTTTTGTTGAAGATTTCGTAGAGCGTCCGCTTCGACACGGAAAGTTGGTTGGCGATGTCGTCCATCTTGACCGCCTTGATGCCCTTCTCCCTGAAATTGCTCAAGGCACAATGCAGGATTTTGGATCTCAAGTCCATGCGATAAGAAGTATTGGGAGCGGGTTTTTGCATATTCTTGCAGTTTAGTGGACAACCTTTCGTATTACATGTGGCAAAAATAGTATTTTTTTACGAAAAACTATTCTCGTGCAAATAGTTTTTACTACCTTTGCACCAATTTTGGCGATTTTCAACGATTTACAGGCATCGTTTATCCCATTCAGCGACATTATCCATCAATAAAAATACACTTCAATATGGTAAAGATTACGAAAGAAGCCGCACTGGCCTATCACAAGAGCGGGCGCCCCGGCAAGATAGAGGTGAAGCCCACCAAGCCCTACCGCACCCAGACCGACCTGAGTCTGGCCTATTCGCCAGGCGTGGCCTTTCCCTGCCTGGAGATACAGGAAAACCCCGACGACGCCTACAAGTACACCGACAAGGGCAATCTTGTGGCCGTGATCAGCAATGGCACCGCCGTGCTGGGACTGGGCGACATCGGCGCCTTGAGCGGCAAGCCCGTTATGGAAGGCAAGGGACTGCTTTTCAAGATTTACGGTGGCATCGACGTCTTCGACATCGAGGTGGCCGAGAAAGACCCGGAGAAATTCTGCGAGGCCGTGGAGAGGATTGCCCCCACCTTTGGCGGCATCAACCTTGAGGACATCAAGGCCCCCGAGTGCTTCTATATAGAGGACCGTCTGAAGCGCACCCTCGACATCCCCGTGATGCACGACGACCAGCATGGCACCGCCATCATCTCGGCCGCCGGACTGAAGAATGCCCTGGAGGTGAATGGCAAGGACATCGCGAAGGTGCGCATCGTGGTGAACGGCGCCGGTGCCGCCGCCATCTCGTGCACGAAACTCTACATGGCCCTTGGCGCGCAGAAGGAGAACATCCTGATGCTCGACTCGAAGGGTGTGATCAGCAGCGACCGTGAGGACCTGAACGAGCAGAAGCGCTTCTTCGCCACCGACCGCCGCGACGTGCACACCTTGGAGGAGGCTGTCCGCGGCGCCGACGTCTTCGTAGGGCTCTCGAAGGGCAACGTGCTGACGAAGGACATGGTGCGCTCGATGGCCGATTCGCCCATTGTCTTCGCCCTGGCCAACCCCGTGCCCGAGATATCCTACGAGGACGCCATGGACTCCCGTCCCGACGTGCTGATGGCCACCGGGCGTTCCGACTATCCCAACCAGATCAACAACGTGATTGGTTTCCCCTACATCTTCCGCGGCGCCCTCGACGTGCATGCCCGCGCCATCAACGAAGAGATGAAGATGGCCGCCGTGCTTGCCATCGCCAACCTGGCCAAGCAGCCCGTTCCCGACGTGGTGAACGACGTGTACAAGGTGAACAACCTGACGTTCGGTCCGTCGTACTTCATTCCGAAGCCCGTCGACCCACGACT
>ONSV01000158.1 GCA_900320585.1 uncultured Prevotellaceae bacterium
ATCTTCACGAATATTTTAGTCAAATATTTATTCGTGTGAATTCGGTTAATTCGTGTTCGTTCAAAAACGTCATGGGTCTACGACAAATCTCGTGTTCGTAAAAAATAAGAAGAATGCAAGATTTTATCTCAGATTTTTTCAGATTTTGAGCGCAGCGACCCCAGAAATGCACGAACACCTCAAACATCGAGCTTTGATTGCCGAGACGCCGCCGATGTTCATCATGCAAAGCATGATAAATCTCAAATCTCAAACCTCAAACCTCAAATCTCAAACCTAAATAACATTCGCGATGAGCCACGCCATGTAGCCTGTGAATATCGCCGTAAGCAGTGCCCCTTCCCAGCGCTCCACGGTGAATTTCGTGAAGGAGAAGAGCCAAAGCAGGGCGATGCCCGCTGTCATCACCGACAGGTCGATGACGGTGATGCCCTGTATCTGCATGGGACAGATGAGTCCGGTGATGCCTATAATCATCAGCACATTGAACACGTTGCTGCCAATGACATTGCCGATGGCAATGGCGCTCTGTCCCTTGCGGGCAGCCACCACGCTGGTGGCCAGCTCGGGAAGCGAGGTGCCTCCTGCCACGATGGTGAGACCGATGACGGCCTCGGGCACATTGAACTCGCGTGCCACCTCGGTGGCGGCATCCACGAAGATGTTACTTCCCACAATGAGGCCTGCTAAGCCAAGCAATATCAGTCCCACGGCCACAATCGGCTTGTATTCCTTTTTCTCCTCTTTCTCCTCGGCGGGCTGGTCGTTTTTCCCTTTCTTCGCCGAAATCAGCGTATAGGCCATGAAGGCGATGAAGCCAATGGCGAGAATCAGCGCGTCGATGCGCGAGATCTGCATGTCGAGGCACATCAGCGAGAGGGCCAATGCCGAGAACACACCCCAGGGCACGTCTTTCTTCACCGTAGATTTCGAGATGACCATTGGCGACACCATGGCAGCCACGCCCACGATGAGCAGCACGTTGAAGATGTTGCTGCCCACCACGTTGCCCACGGCCAGGTCGGAGGTGCCTTTCAGTGCCGATACCAGGCTCACGCAGAACTCGGGCATCGAGGTGCCCATGGCCACGATGGTGAGTCCGATGACGATGGAGGGGATGTTCAGGCGCTCGGCGATGCTCACGGCGCCGTCGGTCATGAAGTCGGCACCCTTGAGCACGAAAATCACGCCAAGTATGATGAGGATAACATTAAGTATCATTGCGTTGTCGTTTTGTTTTTGTTCAGAATAGAGGGGTGAGCAGCTGGCAGATGGCCTCCAGTCCCTCGCGGTCGGTGTCGTCGAAGGCGGAGAGCGAGGTGGAGTCGATGTCGAGCACCCCGGCCACACTGCCGTCGTTGCGGTGCAGCGGCACCACGATCTCGGAGCGCGAAAGCGACGAGCATGCGATGTGGCCGGCAAACTGCTCCACGTCGTCTACCACGAGGGTCGTGTCGCGCTGCCATGCCGTGCCGCACACGCCGCGGCCGAAGGCGATATGGGTGCAGGCCACCGTGCCCTGGAACGGGCCGAGAATCAGCTCGTTGTCTCTCACCAGGTAGAAGCCCACCCAGAAAAACCGCTCGCCGAAAGCCGTGCGCAGGGCTGCCGAGATGTTGGCGAGCACCCCCACCAGGTTGTCCTCACCCTCGATGAGACCACTGATTTGTGTGTTCACTTCCTTGTACAGGCTGCGCTTGTCGGTTGCTGTCGTGTATGTATCGTTTATTTCCACTATCTTTTATTTAAGGTGAGGGCAGAAGCCTGCCTATTGTTGAAATGGATGTGCAAAGGTAGTGAAAGCCGAAGACAATGCAAAACAAAAGACAAAGTATTTTGTTTTCAAGGTTGAGGCGCATCCTACCTTCGAGCGAAGCTCAAAGGTAGGAATTTTTCTTCATTCGTGATTGTTTTTAGAGGAAAATAACAATTCTTTGAAGGGTTGCTGGTTTTTCCTAGGGTTGCTAGTTTCAATAGGGTTACAAGTTTTCCTAGGGCTACTAGTTTCAATAGGCCTTCTAGTTCTTCTTGGGCCAATTTGTCAGCCGTTAATGTAGAAAAGTTAGCCAAAGTCGATATTTTTCTTGCGATTTGTCGCTTTTTAAGATTGTTTTGTGTAATTTTGCAACCTATTTACACTCAATCATTATTTTTTATGAGCAAACAGAAACGATTTATCCTTCAAGAGAGCGAGATTCCCACACAGTGGTATAACATTCAGGCCGAGATGCCCAACAAGCCGCTGCCTCCGCTCAATCCTGCCACCAAGCAGCCCCTCACCCCCGAGGACCTGGCACACATCTTCAGTTACGAATGCTCCAAGCAAGAACTCGACACCGAGCACGCGTGGATTGACATCCCCGAGCAGGTGCTCGATATGTATAAATACTACCGTTCCACGCCGCTCGTGAGGGCCTATGCCCTGGAGGAGGCTCTCGGTACGCCCGCCCATATCTATTTCAAGAACGAGAGCGTGAACCCGCTGGGCTCGCATAAGGTCAACTCCGCCCTGCCACAGTGCTACTACTGCAAGCAGGAGGGCACCACCAACGTCACCACCGAGACTGGTGCCGGACAGTGGGGAGCCGCGCTGAGCTATGCCGCCAAGGCCTTCGGCCTGGAGACTGCCGTCTACCAGGTGAAGATCTCGATGCAGCAGAAGCCCTACCGCTCGCTCATCATGCGCACCTTCGGTGCCACTGTCGAGGGCTCGCCCTCGATGTCGACCCGCGCCGGAAAGGACATCATCACCCGCGACCCCACACACCCGGGTTCGCTGGGCACAGCCATCTCAGAGGCTGTGGAGCTGGCCACCACCACGCCCAACTGCAAATACACGCTGGGTTCGGTGCTCAACCATGTGTCGCTCCACCAGTCGATTATCGGCCTTGAGGCAGAGAAGCAGATGGAGATGGCGGGCGAGTATCCCGACATGGTGATAGCATGCTTCGGTGGCGGCAGCAACTTCGGTGGCATCGCCTTCCCCTTCATGCGCCATGTGTTCACCGGCGAGCGGCAGACGGAGTTCATCGCCGCCGAGCCCAACAGCTGTCCGAAACTCACCCGTGGCGTGTTCGACTACGACTTCGGCGATGAGGCTGGCTACACCCCATTGCTGCCCATGTTCACCCTGGGCCACGACTTCAAGCCTGCCAACATCCATGCCGGCGGTCTCCGCTACCATGGTGCCGGCATGATTGTGAGCCAGTTGCTCAAGGATGGCTATATGCGTGCTGTCGACATCCCGCAGTTGGAGACTTTCGAGGCTGGTATCCTCTTCAGCCGCACCGAGGGCATCATCCCCGCACCAGAGAGCAACCACGCCATCGCCGCCGTCATCCGCGAGGCAAAGAAGTGCAAGGAGACGGGCGAGAGCAAGGTAATCCTCTTCAACCTCAGTGGTCACGGACTCATCGACATGACGGCCTACGACAATTACATCAATGGCGACCTCCGCAACTACGAACTCACCGACGAGGAGTTGGCCAAAGGCATGTCGCGCCTGCCACATCTGATCTAACCGAGCATTTCTGCTTTGCATAACTCATCCACCCCCAAGAGTCATCCCGGCTCTTGGAGGTGGATTTTTTTCTTTCTGCCGCGACACTGAGGAATCTGAGTAATAAAAACTACGGAATGGGCTGAGAAATCTGAGAACTCTGAGGAATCTGAATACTCTGAAAACTCTGAGAACTCTGAGAACTCTGAATACTCTGAGAACTCTGAATACTCTGAAAACTCTGATTATTCTGATTATTCTGAATACTCTGATTATTCTGAATATTCTGATTACCTTAACGACTTTAAGGAGCAGGCTCCATATAAAAATGCCCGATTTTTTGTGGTTTGCGAAATAATGGTTAATTTTGCAGCAAAATTTCAAAAATCACTAAAAATGTACAGAACGAATACCTGTGGAGAGCTTAGAATCTCCGACGCCGGCAAGCAGGTGACACTCGCCGGATGGGTGCAGCGCAGCCGTAAGATGGGCGGTATGACCTTCGTCGACCTGCGCGACCGTTATGGAATCACACAACTGGTGTTCAACGAGGAGGTGGACAAGAGCCTCTGCGAGAGCGCCAACAAACTGGGACGCGAATACTGCATACAGGTGGAAGGCACCGTGTGCGAGCGACAGAGCAAGAACGCCAACCTGCCCACAGGCGACATCGAGATCATCGCCTCGGCACTGCGCGTGCTCAGCGAGAGCGCCACGCCGCCGTTCACCATCGAGGACAATACCGACGGTGGCGACGACATCCGCATGAAATACCGCTATCTCGACCTCAGAAGAACCCCCGTGCGCCGCAATCTTGAGTTGCGCCACAAGATGACCATATTGATCCGCAACTTCCTCGACTCGAAGGACTTCATCGAGGTGGAGACACCTATCCTCATCGGTTCCACCCCCGAAGGCGCACGCGATTTCGTGGTGCCATCGCGCATGAATCCCGGACAGTTCTACGCCCTGCCGCAGAGTCCGCAGACCCTGAAGCAGTTGCTCATGGTGAGCGGTTTCGACCGTTACTTCCAGATAGCCAAGTGCTTCCGCGACGAGGACCTCAGGGCCGACCGCCAGCCCGAGTTCACACAGATCGACTGCGAGATGAGCTTTGTCGACCAGGAAGACGTCATCGCCATCTTCGAGGATATGTGCCGCTACCTGTTCAAGGAGATCCTCAACGTCGACCTGCCCGCCAAGTTGCAGCAGATGACGTGGCACGAGGCCATGCGCCGCTTCGGTAGCGACAAGCCCGACCTGCGCTTCGGCATGGAGTTCGTGGAGCTGATGGACGTGCTGAAGACCGGTACGTTCGCTGTCTTCGACCAGGCCGCCTATATCGGTGGTATCTGCGTGCCCGGATGCGCCGACTACACCCGCAAGCAGCTCGACCAGCTCACCGATTTCGTGAAGCGTCCGCAGGTGGGTGCCAAGGGCCTCGTCTACGTGAAGTACAATGCCGATGGCACAATCAAGAGCAGCGTCGACAAGTTCTACTCGCAGGAGACGCTCCTCGCCCTGAAAGAGAAGATGGGAGCCAAGGATGGCGACCTGGTGCTCATCCTCAGCGGCGACAACGCCAACAAGACGCGCGTGCAGCTCTGCACCCTCCGTCTGGAGATGGGCGACCGCCTCGGACTGCGCGACAAGAAGAAGTTCGAGTGCCTCTGGATTGTCGACTTCCCACTCTTCGAGTGGAGCGACGAGGAGCAGCGCCTCATGTCGACACACCACCCCTTCACCATGCCCAACCCCGACGACATACCCTATCTCGACAACCAGCCCGAGCGCGTGAGGGCCAAGGCCTACGACTTCGTGTGCAACGGCATCGAGGTGGGTGGCGGCAGCCTCCGTATCCACGACAGCAAGCTGCAGGCCAAGATGTTCGACATCCTCGGCTTCACCCCCGAGAGAGCCATGGCACAGTTTGGCTTCCTCATCAACGCCTTCAAGTTTGGCGCGCCACCCCATGCCGGTCTGGCCTTCGGTCTC
>ONSV01000159.1 GCA_900320585.1 uncultured Prevotellaceae bacterium
TACCTACAAGGGTAGGACGTCCTGCCTCGCGCATGGCCACAATCTCATCGATTACAGCGTTGTATTTCTCGCGCTGGGTCTTGTATACACGGTCGTTCATGTCGTTGCGCTGCACAGGCTTGTTGGTGGGTATCTCCACGACATCGAGTTTGTAGATGTCCCAGAACTCACCAGCCTCAGTGATGGCAGTACCCGTCATACCGGCAAGTTTATGGTACATACGGAAGTAGTTCTGCAACGTGATGGTGGCGTATGTCTGGGTGGCTGCCTCAACCTTCACGTGCTCCTTGGCCTCCACAGCCTGGTGCAGTCCGTCGCTCCAACGACGGCCTTCCATGATACGTCCGGTCTGCTCGTCAACGATTTTCACCTCGCCATCGATCACCACATACTCATCGTCCTTATTGAACATGGTATAGGCTTTCAGCAGTTGCTGGAGCGTGTGCACACGCTCGCTCTGCACGGCATAGTGGCCCATCAGCTCGTCTTTCTTCTGGATGCGTTCCTCGTCGGTGATATCAGTACGTGCTTCAAGTTCCGACATTTCAGTGGTAATGTCGGGCAACACAAACAGGTCTTTGTCGTCAACCTGCTTGGCAAGCCATTCCACACCCTTGTCGGTCAGGTCCACGGAGTTCAGCTTCTCCTCCACCACGAAATAGAGTGGGGCAACAGCCTCCGGCATACGGCGGTTGTTGTTTTGCATATACTCCTCCTCGGTGGCAAGCATACCTGCCTTGATTCCTTCCTCGGAGAGGTATTTGATGAGGGCCTTGTTCTTGGGGAGGGCCTTGTGCGACCTGAAAAGTGACAGGAATCCTTCCTGAAGAAGCTTTTGGTCGTTGGTCTCACGGCCTTTCTGGATCATCTGTCGTGCCTCGGCCAGATAATCGGTGGCAAGACGGCGCTGTACGCCAACGAGGCGTTCCACCAATGGCTGGTATTCCTCAAACATCTGGTCGTCGCCTTTCTCTACCGGACCAGAGATAATCAAAGGTGTTCGGGCGTCATCGATAAGCACCGAGTCCACCTCGTCGACAATGGCATAGTTGTGTGCGCGTTGCACCAAGTCGGCAGGCGAGATGGCCATGTTGTCGCGCAGGTAGTCGAAACCAAATTCATTGTTGGTACCAAAAGTGATATCGGCCTGATAGGCCTTGCGGCGCTCGGCTGAGTTAGGACGGTGCTTGTCGATACAGTCTACCGAAAGACCATTGAACTCGTAAAGCGGACCCATCCACTCGGAGTCACGCTTGGCAAGATAGTCGTTCACGGTCACCACATGCACGCCATTGCCGGTGAGGGCATTGAGGAAGACGGGAAGTGTGGCCACGAGGGTCTTTCCCTCACCAGTGGCCATCTCGGCAATCTTGCCTTGATGCAATACGGCACCACCAAAGAGCTGCACGTCGTAGTGCACCATGTCCCATGTCATGTCGTTGCCACCGGCCTCCCAATGGTTGGAGTAGATGGCCTTGTCGCCCTCGATCCGGACAAAATCCTTGGTAGTGGCAAGCTCACGGTCGAAATCATTGGCCTGTACCACGATCTCCTCGTTCTCCGCAAAACGGCGGGCAGTTTCTTTCACGATGCTGAATGCCACGGGAAGCACTTCGTTGAGAGCGCCTTCGTAGATTTCGAGAATCTCTTTCTCTATCTTGTCAATCTGGTTGAAGATGACCTCACGCTCGTCGATAGGAGTGTCCTCGATTTTGGATTTGAGCTCAGCCACCTTCTCTTTCTGCTCCTTGGCAGAGTCTTGAACATATCGCTGAATCTCTTTTGTCTTGGCACGAAGTGCATCATTGTCCAATGCCTCTATCTCAGGATATACGGCTTTGACCTTTTCGACAATGGGCTGAATCAGCCTCATGTCTCTTGACGACTTGTTGCCAAACAAAGATTGTAATAGTTTTGTAAAACCCATTTTTATAATAAAATTATTTTGTTTCCGAAAAATCGTGCAAATTTACAAAATTATTCCCTTATGGCCAACTTAATAATTGGTTTTTTGAGATTTCAATTGTCCTTCTTGCTTTTTGCATGGTCTTTGCGCTTGAACACATTCATGATAATTCTGATTAGCAAAGATAGTGCCAAAATGTATGTTCCCTCTGCGTATTTCTGGAAAAAGCCACCAATGAAGAACAAAATTATCAGTACTTTCCAGATTCGCCACCATAGGTGTGACCGATGGCGCCGCATCGCTTTCACCACTGGATAAACGAAGAAAAGGGGTAGGGGATTGAGCAAGAGCAATTGTAGGTTGACTTGGACGGTGGGATGCTCGGAGAATAGCATCAGGAAAAGGAGAATGCCGGCCAGTCCGGATGCCACCATCAATATCGCATCGAATACCCAAAAGGTCTTCTTCGTGCATAGTTCGACTACCGTTACCAACACCGTGATGGCCAGCAGGATAAGCGCACATGTAAGGGGTGAGAGTGGGAATCCTCCGCTTTTTTCCACCGTCAAACCCGGGGGTACGACGATACTCTCATCTTTTATAAGTCGCCGTGTCGTTCCGTCGCTTGCCACTATCTCGGCATCTGAGAAATCGCGCATCAGGTTCCTCGGCAGGAATTGTTGTTCTTTCACTCCGATGGGCTTGTCGGCCTGGAGTCCCAGAAGCATGTCGTTGCCAAATCTTGCCCACGGATGATGGGCTGTGCATTCATGCACCAGGTTCCTGAAAGTAGTGGTGCCTTCCTTATGGTCCTTGTATCTTACTTCGCCCGACAGGTGGTCTGCGAGCATGTCGCGGGCCCTGGTCGTACAGTTGTCGTAGAAATAGTTGTATCTATATACTACATTCTCAGGAAGGGAATTCACGCTGATGGCTTCCATGATATGGGCTTTCTCCTCCTCCGTCAAGTCAAGCGTTTGTTGGGTCACCTGACTTCCATAATAGGCATATTCCTGTCTGAATATCTCAAAAGAGGTGATGCCCATGCTGTAGTCGGTAAGGCCGAAAATGAACCGGAGAACAAAGTTGGGGGCCGAAGAGTCGAACAGTCCATAGTTGACCACCATGTCGAATCCTTGCGACTTGTCCTTAACCCTTATGGCAGTGTGTCCATACAGGCTGTATATCTCATCGTGTGGTGCACATGTGAGCAGGCTGATCTCCAAAGAGTCATACATCTCGTTGGCAGAGGTACCCATGCAGGTAATGAGGAGTGTCACCACCATTGCCAGTCTGCGCGATACAATACGTATTGAATCCATCATGCCGCAAAATTACTAAAATACGTCTAAACATTTCGCTTTTTACGGGCAAAAATAAGCGTTGGCAAACTTTTTCCATGAAAAAAAATTGTAAGCCCAAAAAAATATGCTATATTTGCGAAATAAATCTAGTACACTATTCTTAATTAACATATTTAATACATGAAAATCGGTTTGTTTATTCCCTGTTATGTAGACGCTGTGTATCCTAACGTTGGCGTCGCTACATACAAGCTGCTTAAGCATCTCGGACTCGACGTGACATATCCGCTCAACCAGACATGTTGCGGACAGCCGATGGCTAATGCCGGCTTTGAGAAGATGGCCGTGCCCCTTGCCGAGAAGTTCGAGGACATGTTCAAGGAATTTGACTATGTCGTCGCACCATCGGTGAGTTGTACCGCTTTCGTGAAAATCAATTATCCTCGCCTTTTGGAGGGAAAGAAGAAATGTGTCACCGCAGAAAAGGCGATGGATGTGATCGCTTTCCTACACGATGTGGTGAAAGTGAAAAGTCTGCCCGGTGAGTTCCCCCATAAGGTAAGCCTGCACAACTCGTGCCATGGTGTCCGTGAACTGGGACTGAGCTCTCCAAGCGAGATGCATGTAGACAAATTCAACAAGATCAAAGACTTGCTTGAGTTGAAGAAAGGAATAGAGGTTGTCGAACCCGAGCGCCCTGATGAGTGTTGTGGATTTGGTGGAATGTTCTCCGTTGAGGAAACCGCCATTTCTGCCCAAATGGGATACGACAAAGTGAAACGACACATTGAGACAGGAGCAGAGTATGTTACCGGACCCGATTGCTCTTGCCTTATGCACATGGCTGGTGTCGCCCAAAAACGCGACATGAAGATGAAGTTTATTCATGCAGTAGAAATTTTAGCAGCAGGATTATGAGTACACCACATTCAAATAAAGCGAAAGAGTTTCTGAAGAACCAGAAATATGCCAGCTGGCATGATGCTACTTTCTGGTCGGTACGCTCAAAGAGAGACAATATGGCTTTGGGCCTCGACGAGTGGGAGCAGTTGCGCGAAAAGGCTTCGGCCATCAAGCGTCACACCATCACTCATCTCGATGAGTATTTGGAGAAATTCTCCACCAATGCTGAGAAAAACGGATGTATCGTGCATTGGGCCAAGGATGCCGATGAGTTCAACCAGATTGTTCTGGGCATTCTCAACGACCATGGTGTGAAGAAGATCGTGAAGAGCAAAAGTATGCTCACTGAGGAATGTGAGATGAATCCCTATCTCGAGCGGCATGGCATCGAGGTGGTGGAAACCGACTTGGGTGAGCGCATCATCCAGCTCAAAGGGCAGAAACCAAGCCATATTGTGATGCCGGCCATCCACCTCAATCACGACGATGTGGGCGAACTCTTCGAGGAGAAGCTCAATACCGAGCCAGGCAATCACGACCCCACGTACCTCACTTATATGGCACGCTTGAGCCTCCGCAATGAGTTCCTCACTGCCGATGCTGGCATGACCGGTGGCAATTTTGGCATTGCCGAGACGGGCGACATCGTGGTATGTACCAATGAGGGCAATGCCGATATGAGCACTTCTTGCCCCAAACTCCACATCGCGGCCATAGGTCTTGAGAAGATTATTCCCAACTACGAGTGTCTGGCTGTGTTCCAGCGAATGCTTTGCCGTGCTGGTACTGGTCAGCCTACCACCACCTTCACCAGTCATTTCCGCAAGGCCCGACCCACAGCCGACAAGATGCACATCGTGCTCGTCGACAATGGACGTAGCGATTGGGTGGCCAATCCCGAGCACTGGGAGACGCTCAAGTGCATCCGTTGTGGTTCGTGCATGAACACTTGCCCCGTTTATCGCCGCAGTGGTGGATATTCCTACTCCTACTTCATTCCCGGACCAGTTGGCATCAACCTGGGTATGCTCCGCAATGTGAAGGAGCACAGTGGCAACGTTTCGGCATGTACCCTTTGCTTGAGTTGCCAGACGGTTTGTCCCGTGAAGATCGACCTTGGCGACCAGGTGTACAAATGGCGTCAGCAACTTGATGAATTCGGCACTGCCAACAAGGAGAAGAAACGCATGTGCCAGGGCATGAAGATGCTCTTTGGCAGCAGCGCAATGTACAACACCGCCATGAAGTTTGCGCCAATGGCCAATTGGGTGCCGTCGTTCATGATTGAGAGTGGACTCAACCCGTGGGCCGATGGACATAAGATGATGAAATTCCCGCGTTATTCGTTCCAGGAATTGTGGAGAAAGGGAA
>ONSV01000191.1 GCA_900320585.1 uncultured Prevotellaceae bacterium
CCCATGCCACCGCACGGGCCGGCGTGGGGGAGACATAGCCCACCGCCGCACCAACCCCAGTTATTGCTTGATGAACTTGGAGACGGAAGACTGATTGTCGGTGGTGAGGAAACGAATGAAGTAAACTCCGTTGGTCAGGCTGTTGACATTGATGGCATTTCCCTGTATGGTCTGTCCTTGGATACTCATGACTTGGCGGCCACTCAAGTCGTAGATCACGATTTGCTGTATCGGTTCAGCGCATCTCACATGAAGCATGCCCGTGGTGGGGTTAGGGAATACACTGAGAAGTGTCTCCTCGTGGGTCTCAACACTCAAAGGGTCATCAATGTCTTCCACACACAGGGTGCCCACACCGGGAAGGACGATGTTGTCCACCCAAGCACAGTCGCTACCGCCGCTGATAGCCGAGTCTTTCTGATAGCTGAATCTGAAGGTGTGCGTGCCTGGAGCGACGGGGAAGGAGACCTGTGACCAATCGGTGGAACCTGTCTGGCTATCCATCTCGACGTCGTCAATGTAGAACTTGAAGAAATCCCAGCCATCTTCAGAAGAGACTTTGCGGACATAGGAAACGCTGTCGGCAACGGAGCAATTGACCGTGATGGAGAATTCAGATTGAGCGTTGTCGTCAAGATCCTGTTTGGAGCGGATGCAGTAGCTACCGGCATAGGGCTGTTCATCGGTGACAAACCAAGGATTGTCGTTGGCCTGCCATGGGAAAGCGGTCAGATCGCCCGTCTCGAAGGTCTCCATGTTATCACCAACGGTCAGGAAGACGGTGTCCACTGCGACATTCTGGCCTATCAAGCTTTTTATGTAGAGCGGAACTATGGTCAGGTCGGGGACGGCGGCGTCAATGGTTACTTGATACTGGGCGGTTGCGGAGGCGCCGGCAGCGAACTCCGTGATGCTCTGGGCCGGGGTGTTCACGGTCACCAGGCTGTAATGGCTGAAGAGGTACAATTCAGCATAGGGCAGTGTGCTGTGGCCGATGTTGGAGTAGGTCACCGTTACATCGGCCGTGTCGCCTGGAGCAAAGATGGAGGCGCCGTTCGTGTTCTGAAAGGTCACATCATCAATGGACAATAATGGAGCCACAACCGTTATCGTAAAGACCTTGGTGGTGGTCTCATCGCCAAAGGTGGTGGTGATGACAAAAGGAATCACATCGCCATCTTGGGCGTCGGCGGGTAACGCAATGGCGAAAGCATTGTAGTGCGTGCTGGTGGAGTCAACGGCCAAGCTACTGTCGTTCACGCTGTCTTGAAGGATGTCGATGCCAGGATAGCTGCTGCTGAGGGTGGTAGTAATGTCGTAGGCCGTGGCCACACCATAGTTGGTCAGGGCAACATCCATAGATACAGTGGAGCCCGGTTGAGGTATGCTGAACTCAGACAGGGAGAAAGCAGAGACTGCCACATAAGGTCCCGACGGTGCGATGACCTGCACATTCTTGAAGAATTGGATGTGGTTCTGCGCCGAAACAGCCAACTCATAATCGCCCGGGATGTCGACAGCGCTAAAGGTGAGGTTGGCATAACCGGAGGCATCCGTGAAGGCGGCTGCGATCAACTCGTTGTTGTAGGTCAGGGCCGCATAGGCGTAGGGAACGGTCTGCAACTCATAGCTGGTGCTGCCCACCAAGAGGACGTCATCGGAGCTGACGGTTAAGTGGGTGGGAATACCCATATAGGGCTTCAGGGAAGGATCGCCCATCAGGTGATAAGCCTCCCAGTAGTATTGCTTTAGGTCTGAGCTTGATCCTTCTACTGCCAAATCTCCGGCGGTCATATAGCCCGCGATGCTGGTAACCCAGGCATCGTGATTCTCGCCGTGCGTGTGGAAGAGTTTGTCGTAACTACCAAGATTGTTGGCATTGTATGTCGGGATGGAGTCGATGATGCTGCGGAAGCCGACAGACCAGTAAAAGTCCTCGTCCCAATAAGTGATGTCGGAACCGCCGATATAGCCGACAGCTCCCTTGTCGGGGACACGCAAGAGCGCTTCGGCAAAACACTCAGGGTCTCCAAATGTGCAGGACAAACAGCAGTTCCCGATCATGAAACCGTATTTGTCCGCATTGGTCATGTAGGGTATATGGTCACAGGTGAATGCGGGCTCGTTCCAACCGTATCCGGAGCCGTGTGCCGTGTAGTTGGCCCATCCGCATCCGTCACTGATCTCCTGACGGATGGTCTCCGCCTCACCGGAGCAGTCGTACAAATGATTGTACACCGTGGTGTAGTTGTGCGTGGTGGAGGAGGTGTTGATGTAGTTGTCAAAGATATAGTTGATTTGACCGTTGAGGTGGGTAGGAGCCCACATGTCGTCGTTGCCGGCAATCAACACGGCCTTGCCCAGGTAGGACGGATCAGGCATGGTATATTGTTCGTACATCAAAGATTTCTCGATCTGTGGAAGCAGCTGGCCGATGTTCTGAGCCGAGAAACGGCCGTAGTAGCAGTCTGGCAGGTAGTCGCCGCTGGTCCAGGTCGCATAGTACAAGTCCGTCTTGTGGTTCTGGGTGCCCGTGAAAGTGGGGATCTGGTCGACATCGCCGACGAGCAGGACAAAGGTGGGCGCCGGATTCTCAACCGTGGCATTGGCGTACTCCGCTTGGATATAGTTCTGGATGTCGGTGGTCGTCGTGCCGATGGTGTTTGTGTAGGCAACTTCCACAAGGTAGCCGATACGCTTTTTCCAATGGACAAAAGACAACAAGTCTTCGTTGTCGGCAAACATGTCGTGGGCGATGATCAGGTATTTGATGGGGGTGATGTCGAACTCGCTGCGCGTTTTCATCGGGTTGATGACGGCCTCTGCGGCTGCGTGGAACAAAGGACTATAGTATTTGTCCTTCATCTCCAAGGTGGCTGGAATGTTGGCATTCTCGTAGGTAATCTCCACTACGATGCGGCTATAGACCCGAATCATTTCCGTGACAGGGTTGTAGGCCACTGGACTCACCACCACATTAGCCAGGTTTACATCACGCATGGTGCCGATCTTATGGGCAGCGACCACCTCTGGCTGTGAGGTGTAGAAAGCATCGGTGCGGTAAACGGCTTCGTCCTTCTTGAAGGGACGCTCTCCCGATCCGGATTTTGGGCAGCTTCCTTGGCAGGGCATTACGGGATAAAGGACATCCAAGGCGGCAGCATCGTATTCCTCATAGTCTGCCGACACAACATGGACGTTGATCTCGTCGCATAAGGGGATTTCAATCAACTTGGTGAGTTCGGGCAATGACGGGGCACCCACCTTTGAGGAGTGGCTGTAGCCATCCATGGTGAGGGTGGCATAGTGGGCATCCCCGACTTTCACCACTTGGCTCTGTAATTTGGGCGTACTGAACTCGATGGTAAGCTTGCTCGTCGTGTTCTCCCGAAGGATGTAGTTCTGGGCGCGCAGAAAGAGAGCGCTCGTCAAAAGAATACAGAATACTAATGCCTTTTTCATAGTACAAACCTTGTTATGCCCATTAATTGAAGTTGCAAATATATTGAATTAATGTGAAACATTAAGTGGTGAAATTCATGTAGTCGATTTGCTCATTTTCATGGGTAAAGAGGGGGCATAGGCATCAGAGTCCTGAAGGGACGACCCTACCACACCCCGATATGCAATGTCGGGTTTTTATATAACGATGAAGACGGCTACTGGAAGGCCATAGATCCCAAGCCATCGCACATGCCAGCGTTGGGATGACATGGCTGCTGAATTCTGCCGCAGCCATAGATGCCCGCCACCGCACATATCCATGCTGGCATGACATGGCTGCTTCGCTTTGAGAAAAGGGGAACGCCAAACCTCAACCGGGTAGGGTGCGCGGGCCCGGCCGACATGGGGGAGGGGTGGTTCGACGGGCTCACCAACCACGCCCGCCAAGTGCGTTGGGTCTGATGATGTCGGCCTTGATTCTTCGGTTACTTCTCATCAAGGAGAAGGAAGGGAAAAGCGAGCCGCAGCCATAGATCCCAAGCCCACGCATAGGCCAGCGCAGGGATGACATGCCTGCTAGCGTCTCGTGTGTTCCCTTCAAGTAGGGTAATCGCTGGATACGATTGGTTTTTTGTTTTGTGTCTCTATCTTGTTCACGCAATATTGTACATGCTTCCCGTCGCTTTTGATCCCAATTGTAAGTTTTACCATAAAGTTCAAATACTTCAACTCGGGATGTACAAATTCGTGATATAGGATGGCCATATTCTTGTATCCGTTTTTCTTTTGCGTTCCTGTCTTGGCTTCCACATAAACAGGTGCGTCTTCTTTTTCGCAAGCAAGGGTGATAACTTGTTTAAGGTGTTTTACGGCATAAGTCGATTTCTAGTCGGCAGAAGCACGATTGATTGTCTTCTTGTCGCTTTCTCCCTTTTTAATAAGGACAGTAACGCCCAAAAACGGGTTGAAAATGCCATTTGTTCCGTTTTCCCGTTGCAACTCTTTCCACAGCAAATCATAATAATGTTCGATCAAATTACGCCTTTCATGGCTTTTCTTCTTCTCTGTTGGGATGCCTTCAATGTATTCTGGTGTTTCCATAATTGTAGGTTTAAAATGTTTATCGCTGCAAAGATGCAAACCTTGTCAAGACTAAGCCGTTCGTCATTGCGAGGAACGAAGCAAAAACGT
>ONSV01000171.1 GCA_900320585.1 uncultured Prevotellaceae bacterium
ACCATTGAACATAATAAGGTGAATTCGGGCTATTGTCTGAACTCCTGCAACTCCTGAACTCCTGAACTTCAAAAAGTTGAGCGAATGCGAAACTTCAATAGTAATAACATGAAAAGAATATTGAGTATGATTACAGGAATTTTGCTATCGATGTCGGGACAGGCAGCCGATGGCCAAGACCAGACGACATTCACCTATGGGTCGCACACCTATACGATGGTGGGAACGCTCAACGCTGAGGCATACGATGCCAAGGCCACGGGCATCGTGACCTTCACTAACATCCCCGCCGACTATGCCGAGTTTGAGGCCGTCTATACCCAATTCCTTGGCAAGACGCCCCATGGTGCCGCCGCCATGATGCCCATGGCCATGGAACTGTATCGGCGCGACCGGAATATGGGGCTCGAATGCCTTAGACTGCTGTGCTATCCAACGAATGTAGGCTCCGTCACGTCGATCCTCAACACCAAATACGGACCATCGAAGTTTGCCCCGACCAACGACCCCTACCTGCAGCCCTATCTGCCGGCAGCCGTGCTCAAGGGAGCCACGCCCGACAACGGCTACACCCCACAGCGCCCTTACACCGTGGAGATGAAGGCCAGCGTCAACCAGCACCAGGACATGCAGATTGCTGGTAATGGCCGCGTGGTCTACCTCTATGTCATGGGCAAGGGATGGGACACTGAGCAGCGCCAGGTGGAGGTCATCAGGCAACCAGGCAGCCAGCTTCACCAAGTGTTCAACTGTCCGTCGCTCTACACTCAGTGCAAGACCATCAAAGGCCAGTGGAAAGGACTGGAGTGACGGGCGCGACAGGCTGCTGAAGCATTGTGACGCCGGGTGGACAGAATGCCCATTTTTTCAGTGAAATTATTGCTTGGAAAGCGAATTCTTAGTAAATTTGCAGTGTGAACGCGCCTGCGGCCCTACTACGTAGGGCGGCCGGGTGGCGATAGGTAATAACGTAAATCGTAAGACATCAGAAAATTACGTAGAATCATCAGCGCAGTATTATGGTTGTTCGCATTCACCATCCTACTGCTATATATTATGTTGCACGTGCCCGCCGTACAGTCATTCATCGGCAAGCAGGTGTCGGCTGCCGTTGGCGAAAAACTCGGCACCACCGTGCGGGTAGGACATGTTGACATGGGGCTGCTCAACCGCATTGTCATCGATGACGTGGAGATTCTGGACCAATCGGACAAATCGATGCTGAGCGCCTCGCGCCTCTCTGCCAAATTCGACATCACCCCCTTGTTCAAAGGCCGTATATCCATCTCCTCGGCCCAGCTGTTCGGTCTGAAAGCCCGCCTCTACAAAGCCACGGCCGACAGCGAGCCCAACTTCCAGTTCGTACTCGACTCTCTTGCCTCGAAGGACGACACCCCGAGCCGTCCGCTCGACCTGAACATCAGTTCGCTCATCGTGCGCAACGGCTCGTTGGCCTACGACCAGCTCGACGCCCCCGTGACCGAGGGGCAGCTCAACCCCAATCACCTGAGCCTGAGCAACCTGAGCTGCCACTTGATGCTCCACCATCTCACCGACGACAAGATCAACCTGCGTGTGAAGCGAATCTCGTTTGCCGAGCAGTCGGGACTGCAACTCGACAGGCTGTCGCTCAACCTGGATGCCGACAAGGAGGGAGCACTGCTCACCGAGCTCCATATCGCCCTGCCCAACAGCCATCTGGAAGCCGACACCCTGAGCGCCGAATACCAGCTGAAGGACGATGAAGTCATTCCCCAGTCCGTCAAATACAGGGGCACCATCACCGAGTCGCGCATCCAACCGGGCGACCTGGCCGCCATCGTGCCACAGTTGCGCGAGTTCAACACCCCCCTGTCGCTGTCGACCCAATTCTCCGGCACCCTGAACAGCGTGAAATTCGACTACCTGAACCTTGACGCGGGAGCCCCCTTGAAATTGGCATGCAGCGGCTACTACGACAAGTCGGGCAGCCAGCCCTCATGGTTTGCCCAGATAGGCCAGCTGGAGGCCCAGGCCGACGCGATCTCGAAATTCGCCAAGAACTTCGGCACCACCATCTCGATACCCGAGGAAGTGCTGCGCCTTGGAAGCATCACCTGTCAGGGTGAGGTGGGCGGCAAAGCACAGGACATAGCCCTCCGGGGGCATGTGAAGACCGATGCCGGCGAGCTCACCACCGCGGGGTCGCTCAGCGGCAACCACCTTGTGGCCCATGTGGAGACAGACGGCGTGGACCTCAAGCGCATTCTCGCCGACGACAATTTCGGCATGCTCGCCACCACCATCGACGTGGATGGCCTCTTGCCCATTGGCAAGGGTATGACGCTGAGGGCCAAGGGCGACATTGCCCGCTTCGACTACCGTCAGCACACCTACAGCAACATACAGGTAGACGGCGACTACCAGGCCGGACAGATAGAGGGAATCTTCGGCATTGACGACCCCAATGGAGAGATAGCCCTCAACGGCCATGTGGACCTCTCCGGACCGCAGCCATCGGCCAACATCACCGCCACCGCCAGGCATTTCAACCCCCAGGCCTTAGGATTGGCTGACGACATGAAAGGCTATGTGATGGACTTCGACCTGCAAACCGACATGAGCGGTAACACGCTCACCAACCTGCAGGGAGAGGCCGACCTGACCAACCTCGTGGTGCAGACCCCGGGAAAGACCTATAGGATGGATGCCCTCCATCTCGACACCGACAACAGCGGCGCGGGCAACCGCGTGAAGGTGAACTGCGACTTCGGAGAACTGGAAATCGACGGCAACTTCAACTACGAGACCATCGGCAAGAGCCTGGCCAACATCATCAGGAGCAAGCTCCCCACCCTGCCCTTGCTCCCCTCCACCTCACTGGCCCATGGCGACGAGCTGCATATCTCGTCGGTCATCTCCGACAGCCGCTGGGCCAACGACCTGCTTGGCATCGACGTGGGCCTGAACTCGCCCCTCACCATAGAAGGATGGATGAATGAGCAGGAGAAAACGCTCGACCTGAGCATCTCGGCACCCAGCGTGGTGTACGACGACGACGAATACCGCGACGTGTTGTTGGTGATGACCACCCAGGACGAGGCGCTGAAGACCAATGCCCAGGTGACCAAGATGCTCGACAACGACAAGCAACTCAAGCTCAACCTCACCTCGACCGCTGCCGACAACCAGCTGCACAGCGACATCACCTTCAACAGCGGTGACAACGAGAACCAGGGGGTGCACGGCACCATCAGTACGGTGAGCGAGTTCTACATGGACCTGAACCGCCGCGAGGCTGCCCACGTGCGTTTCAAGCCCAGCAAAATCTACCTGGACGACACGCCGTGGAACGTGCAGCCCTCCGACCTGGTGCTTTCGAAAAACAACATCATCATCGACAAGTTCTCGGTAGAGAACGGCAACCAGCACGTGAGGATCTCAGGAACGGTGACCGATGGCAAGAACGACACCATCCATGTAGACCTGAACCATCTCGACGCCGAGTTCATCTCGAACATCATCAATGTGTCGGGCGTGGACTTCGGTGGCCAGATATCAGGCGACGCCTATCTGACCTCGGTCTTCGACAAGCCACAGGCACAAGCCAACCTGATGATTGACGATTTCAGGTTCAGCAAGGGCCGGATTGGCGAGATGAACCTCAAGGCGAACTTCAACGGCGACAGCAACCGAATCGAGCTCGACGGCCATGCCACCGACGGCGATGCCGGAACCACCGACGTAAATGGCTACGTGTCGCTCGCCGACGAAGAGATCAACCTCAACATCCTGCCCCACGGCACCCCCCTGGAGTTCCTGGAGACCTTCACAGACAGTTTCATGGGCGACATCGATGCCCGCGTGGCCGGCTGGCTGCGCCTCTTCGGTCCACTCGACGACATCAACCTTGAAGGGAAGGTGACGGCCGACGGCGATGTCTTCGTGAAGAGCCTGAACACCCACTACACCATGAGGAACGATACCGTGGTGCTCATCCCCGACCATATCATCTTCAGCAACGACACCATCTACGACAGAGATGGACATACCGGTCTGCTCACTGGCAGCGTGGACCATGACGGACTGAGCGACTTCACCTTCGACATCGGCGTGAGGGCCAACAACCTTCTGGCCTACGACTTCAAGGAATTCGGCGACGACACCTTCTGTGGCACCGTCTACGCCACGGGCACCTGCCGCATCAAGAGCGAGGACGACGGCACCCTGATCGACGTGGACGCCACCACCAACCGCAACACCATTTTCTACTACAACGCGGCCAGTCCGGAAGCCCTGAGCAGCCAGGACTTCATCACATGGAACGACGTGACCCCCGAGGCCCTCGACTTCAGCGACCTGCCCTCGGCCAGCGGTCCGGGCTCGCAGCCCAAGGCAAAGGTGGAGCGCACCGTTGCGGCCATGCCCGAGATACCTTCCGACCTGCGCATGAACTTCCGCATCAATGCCACCCCCGACGCCACCCTCCGGCTGCTGATGGATGCCGAGAGCGGCGACTTCGTGGCCCTGAACGGCAGCGGTTCGCTGCGCGCGTCGTACTTCAACAAGGGGTCGTTCAACCTCTATGGCAACTACGTGGTAGACCATGGACTCTACCAGCTCACGATACAGAACGTCATCAAGAAGGCATTCGACTTCGAACAAGGAGGCACCATCGCCTTTGGCGGCAATCCCTATGATGCCGCCCTGAACCTGAAGGCCGTGTACGTGGTGAACGGCGTGCCCCTCTCCGACCTGAACCTGGGCCAGAGCTTCAGCACCAACAACATCCGCGTGAACTGCATCATGAACATCACCGGCACCCCCGAGCAGCCCAAGGTAGACTTCGACATGGAGATGCCCACCGTGAGCAGCGATGCCGAGCAGATGGTACGCAGCCTGATCAACAGCGAGGAGGAGCTCAACCAGCAGATGATCTACCTGCTGGCCATCGGCCGCTTCTACAACCAGAACTCGAAC
>ONSV01000161.1 GCA_900320585.1 uncultured Prevotellaceae bacterium
CGCTGAGCCTTCCGCCTGTGGCCTCTGCCATCACACCCACCAGGTCTCTCACCTGATAGGCGATAGACTCAAGCGCAGCCCTGAGGAAATGGCTCTTGTTGGTGGAGAAGGTCATACCCACCACGGCGCCCTTGGCCTGTGGTTGCCACCAAGGAGCCCCCAGGCCAGCGAAGGCCGGCACGATGTAGACGCCATTCGTAGAGTCGACCTTGACGGCCTCGGCCTCCATCTCCGAGGGATGTCCCACGAGTTGGAGTTGGTCGGCAATCCATTTCAGCGTGGCACCAGTGCTGTATATATTCCCCTCATAGCCATAAAAATGGTGGCCGAGGGCAGAGAAGCCCACCGATGTCACCAGTCCCTTGGGTGCAGGGAGTGGCTGCTCACCGATGTTCACCATCACCGACGAACCCGTGCCATAGGTCACTTTTCCCGACCCTTTGCCGAAACACATCTGACCGACGAGTGCGCCATGCGAGTCGCCGAGCACACCGGCTATGGGTATGGGCTGTGCGAAGATGCCCTCGACGGTGGTCTCGCCATAGATGGCGTCGCACGGCAGCACCTCGGGCACCATCGTCCAAGGGATATCGAACAGGCGCATGAGGTCGTCGTCCCACTCCATGGTATGGATATTGAAGAGCATGGTTCGCGAAGCGTTGGTAGTATCGGTATAGAACGAGTGTCCACCCGTGAGCCGCCATACCAGCCAGGTGTCGATGGTTCCCAGGAGCAACTTACCCTCGTTGGCCACCTCGCGTGCCCCTTCCACATTGTCGAGGATCCACCTCACGCCCGTGGCCGAGAAAATGGGGTCGATGAGCAGTCCGCTGCGTTCGAGCACCATGGGGCCATAGCCCTGCTCACGGAGTTGCTGGCACAATGCCGCGCCCCGGTTGTCCTGCCACACCAAAGCGTTGTAGACAGGCTTTCCCGTAGTCTTGTCCCACACCACCACCGTCTCGCGCTGGTTGGTAAGCGCCAGTGAATATTGGATGTCGAGATTGGTCTCAGGAGCGACGAGTCGGCGCACCGCCTCCACCAGGTTCTGGTAGATTTCCTCGGCATCGTGCTCCACCCATCCTGCCTGCGGATAATACTGATGATGGTCAACGTTCTGGCGTGCCAGCATACGGCACTCCTCGTCGAAGAGCATCGCCTTTGTCGACGAAGTGCTTTGGTCGATAGCGATAATCCTATTCATGTATTTTCCAAAATAAAGTGTTATTTGATGAAGTCTACGGCCGCACGGGCAATACCCTCGGCATCCATGCCGTAGTGATGGAAGATCTCGGCATTGGAGCCATGCACCACATTCTCGTCGGGGATGCCGATAATACGCACGGGCACAGGCTGCTCGCTGATGGTCTCACACACCAGCGCACCCAGTCCGCCAAACTTGCTATGCTCCTCGACGGTGATGATGCGCCCTGTCTCACGGGCGGCTCTCAGGATGGCCTCGCTGTCGAAGGGTTTTATCCACGACATGTCGAGCACACGGGCCGCAATACCCTGCTGTCTGAGTGCCAGTGCGGCCTGCCATGCATGGTAGACCGTCTCGCCTGTAGCCACGATGGTGAGGTCGTTGCCCTCGGTCAGGGTGATGGCCTTTCCTATCTCGAAAGTGAAATTGTCATCGGCATAGACCTCGGGCACGGCAGCCCTTCCCACGCGCACATAGCAAGGTTGGTCGAAGTCGACGAGCATTTTCACCAGCCGTCTTGTCACCCTCGCATCGCTGGGTAGGCAGATGGTCATGCCCGGGAAGGTTCGCAGCACGGCGATATCGTGGAGCGAGTGGTGGGTAGCGCCCAATGCGCCGTAGGCCACGCCACCGCTCACGCCCAGGATGGTGACGGGGTTCTGGCTATAGGCCAGGTCGACCTTCACCTGCTCAAGCGAGCGGGCCACATAGAAGCATGCCGGACCGCAGCAAAAGACCTTTTTGCCGCTGTGTGCCAGTCCGGCCGATATGCCCACGGCATTCTGTTCGGCGATGCCACATTCCACGAATTGTTCTGGCAGTTGTTGTGCGAAGTCGCCCAAAGTCACCGACCCACGTGCATCTGTGGTGACAGCGATGATATCCTTGTCCTGACGAGCCAGCTCCACCAGCGTGTCAGTAAACATTTTCCTGCAAGCAATCATTTTTCCAGTTGTTTTATGCGTTGTTCTATTTCAGCCACGGCGTCGATGCACTGCTGTTCGTTGAGTACACCGTGATGCCATTTGGCCACTCCCTCCATGAAACTCACACCCTTGCCCTTGGTGGTGTTGCTCACCAGCAGGTGCGGGCGGTTGTTGTGATAGTCGATACGGGCGAAAGTGTCGACAATGCTCTGCATGTCGTCACCATTCATCTCTACCACCTCCCATCCAAGAGCAGTCCATCGCTCGGGAATGCTGTCGAGCGGCATCACGTCCTCGGTATTGCCGCTGATCTGAAGTCTGTTGCGGTCGATGATGGCCACGAGGTTGTCGAGATGATAACAGTTGGCAGCCATGGCAGCCTCATAGATAGAGCCCTCGCCCTGTTCGCCATCACCCATGAGCACATAGGTGTGATAGTCTTTCTGGTCCATCTTGGCGGCGATGGCCATGCCCACGCCGATGCTCAGTCCGTGCCCCAGGGCACCGCTATTGACTTCGATGCCAGGCACCTCGATGGTGGGGTGACCGCTCAGGATGGAACCAAACTGTCCCAAGGTATCGAGCACCTCGCTTTTCAGGAATCCTTTGGCCTCGAGGGTTACATAGAGCGCCTCCACGCAGTGGCCCTTGCTAAGCACGAACCGGTCGCGGTCGGGAGCCTTGGGCTGTTGTGGGTCAAGGTTCCTCATCACGTTGAAATAGAGCGCCGTCATCACATTGAGGCAAGAGAGGTCGCCACCGATATGTCCGGCCTTGGCCTTGTAGACTATCTCGACGAGCCTTTTGCGGTTTCTCTCTGCCAGGAGTTTTAGTTCTTGCGTTTTCATTCGTCTGTCTTTGTCATTTTCACATCACCCTGCCCTTCTCGGCCAAGGTATCGTAATTATTGTTTAGGTTACGCCAGTCCACCTTTCCCTTGGTGGGGATGGCATTGATATATTTCTCGATGTTGGTGTATCCGTCGCCGTTGCAGTCGCCGTTGGCGTCGGACGCGTCGTTGGGATTCAAGCCATTGGCCTTCTCCCATTCGTCGGGCATGCCATCGCCATCGGTGTCCACCCTGGGTGTCCAGTCCTTGTAGGTGGGGTATCCTCCCATCTGGCGTGGGTCGGTAATGACACCATCCTTGTAGGAGTCTTTGGGCAGTCGGCGGTATTTGAAAAGACCGTCCTCGTTTTGCGACTTCTCATGCAGTCCCCAGGTGTCGCCATAGGGATGATCTTTCACCTTCTTCTCGTACTTGTCCACATAGTAGGCCACGCCGGTTCTTACTTCCTCGGCGATGCGCTGGTCGACAATGTCGCGGCAAGGCACCGTGGCACCCACGTTCTGCAACACCCACTCGAAGGCTTTCTCTGCCCCCATGATACTCACGAAAGGCATCTCGAACGGCTCATCGGAGCGCATCAAGGCGAGTTCGGTTTCATCCATAGCGCCGTCCTTGTCGGCAGTCTGGATACCACCGTTCCAGTTGTCCTTGGTAATCTCGGGATATCCCTCCATCACGTTGCCCATGGCATATACCCTGCCAAACTGCTTGAAGGGGAAGAGGTGCTCGCTGCGGCTCTCCGACTTGATGATACGGTGCCCCACGGGAGTGTCTTTGGGAGTAAGCGGACCCGGTTTGTAGTAGTTGTTGATGAAGTTCGACATGGTGGTGTACTCACCTCCGTCGGCCGTGCGGTGCACCCAATTGTATACCACGTTGTTGATGAAGTTGAACACTCCACCCCACCCTATCGACGGGTTGCGGCCGGTATTGTCGGCCCACAGGTTACGCATGAACGTGGTGTTCTCTCCACCGATGGTCGAGCCGAAGGCATGGTTCCATGTGTCGAGGGCCTTGGCCGATATGGTGTTCTGGATGGTGACATTCACCGTAGGTTCCTTGCGCTTGGCCTTCCCGTCGCCCAGGTCGAACATATGGCGATAGAACGAGATGTTCTCATCGAGGCCCCACTCACAGGAGCAGTGGTCGATCATGATGTTGCCCACGGGGTTGCCACCGAAGGAATCCTCGCGGTGCCACACCAGGGTCTCGCCCCGGCGGAAGCGCATATGGCGCACGATGACATCGTGGGTATCTACCTGGAACGACTCGCCGGCAATGATGATGCCCTCGCCAGGTGCTGTCTGTCCGGCAATGGTGATATAGGGTGCCCTGACGTAGATGGGCGACTTGAGCTGGATGATGCCCGACACGTTGAACACCACGATGCGCGCGCCCCCCTGCTCGCAAGCCCAGCGGAAGGAGCCTGGTCCGTCATCGTTGAGGTTGGTCACGGTGAGTACTTTTCCACCGCGCCCGCCAAAGGTGAACATGCCCCCTCCCTCCGCACCGGGGAAAGCGGGAATCTTAGCCTGCCTCAGATCGTAGGGTCTTGCTGCCCAGGGCACATAAGGCCGTCCTTCCTTGGCTTCTTTCACCACAATGGGGAAAGCCACTTCCCAGGCCGAGTCGCTATGTGCCTTCCAACGAGTTTCGAGAGAGTCGATAAGACGTTTGGCCTCATCGGTAAGTTGCGGATACTGTGCAAATGCCGCCGATGCCGATAACAGCAACGTGCAGCAAAGAATTAGGATTCGTCTCATAATTATTACGCGTAATTTTTTATATGACGCGCAAGAGGGGAAAATGTAGTCAACCGAAAAGAGGAAAATGAAGAATACCTGATTTTTACAGGAGTTCAGAAGTTCAGAAGTTCAGGAGTTCAGACATTACCACAGCGAACAACGACTGAGGTGGCGTGGTTGAGCGCTGACCCTACATCATACAACGCCTTTTATAAAACTGGCCAGGGATAACTGCCTGGTTTGAGAATGATGCTCACCGACTGGGGGGTGACCATTCGGATGACGCCGGGAGCATAGACCTGGGCAATTGCAAATTGCCGCCATGAAAGAGACTCAAGGCAGCAATATGCCGTGGCTCCCCCCTCCAGGACCAACGTAGTTGGGGGATGTGCCGTCACAAGGGCCCTCACCACATCGGCCATGGTCTGGCGAAGTCGTACCGCAACCTCTTTTCCCGTGAGATGGCGGAAAGGGATGGCAAGAACCATCCCCGGTGAATGTAGATAGACCGGGAGCACCCCGTGAATCCACTCCGCGGCACCAGCAACGCCATCATAGACCTCACGGGGCATCGTCTCCACGGGAAGGCCCAATTGGGAAGGCTGGCTCTGGGTGCTGCCTGCCACCACCAACGTATCGCCTGCATCAAGAGCCATTAGCGAATGCACTGCCTTCCGAGAATGACCACGATGAATGAGCAAGGCCTCAAAGAGGTCGGCAGCACCGGCAAGGAGCGTGTCGTGGGGAATACCGG
>ONSV01000044.1 GCA_900320585.1 uncultured Prevotellaceae bacterium
GTGAAGAGGCGCCCCGCGGGGCGCCTCTTCTGTAATGGTAAAAATGCCATCGGGCAATTGCCGTGCCTTACTCATAGTGTGTATCGAGATACACCACCTTGGTGACGAGGTACTCCTCGACGCCGTGCTTGCCGTCGGCGCCACCGATACCGCTCTTCTTCACGCCGGCATGGAATCCCTGCATGGCCTCGAAGTGCTCGCGGTTGATGTACACCTCGCCGAACTCCAGTTCCCTGCACACCTTGGCTGCGATATCGATGCTCTTGGTGAACACCGAGGATGCCAGTCCGTACTCCACGTCGTTGGCCCATGCGATGACCTGGTCGATGTCGTCGAACTCCACGATGGGAAGCACCGGGCCGAAGGTCTCCTCATGCACGATGTCGAAGTCCTGCTTCACGTCATCGAGCACTGTGGCGGCATAGAAGTAGCCCTTCTCTCCCACTCTCTTTCCACCACAGAGCAGTTTTGCTCCCTGCTTGATGGCGTTGGCCACCTTGGCCTCCACGCTCTCGAGCGCGCGTTTCTCCACGAGCGGTCCCATATCCACGGTGTCGTCGACGCAAGGATCGCCCACCTTCACGGCCTTCATCTTCTTGACGAGGATGTCGGTGAACTCCTTCTTGATATCCTTATGCACATAGACGCGCTCGGCATTGTTGCAGATCTGGCCGTTGTTTCCGATTCTGGAGTCTACCACCCACTGTGCGGAAGCCTCGAGGTCGGCGTCGGGGAATACGATGGCAGGAGCCTTTCCACCCAGCTCGAGCGACACCTTGGTGATGTTGCTTGCGGCAGCCTTCATAATGCTCTCGCCTGCGCCCACGCTACCTGTGACACTCACGATGCCAATCTTCGGACTCTTGGCCAACGCGTCGCCCACCACGGAGCCCTTGCCGGTGATGACATTGAACACGCCTGCGGGCAGTCCGGTCTCGTCGACCACCTTGGCGAACTCGCAGCAGTTCTCTGGTGTGAGCTGTGAGGGCTTGATGACGATGGTACATCCGGTAATGAGCGCTGCACCTGCCTTTCTGGCAATGAGGAAGAACGGGAAGTTCCACGGCAGGATACCGGCCACCACGCCGATAGGCTCCTTGAAGAGCATGATGTTCTCGCCACGGCGGTCGCTGGGGATGATCTCGCCCTCGATCTGGCGTGCGAAGGTAGCCATATAGTCGAAGTAGTCGGCGGTGACAGCCACCTCTACGGTGGCCCAGTTGCGGGTCTTACCCTGCTCGCGCATGATAATGTCGACGAACTCATCCTGGCGTTTGCGTATGCCATCGGCCATTTTCTTCAGGTAGGCGGCGCGCTCGATGGCGGGAGTCTTGGCCCAGCTCTTCTGTGCAGCCTTTGCTGCATCGAGAGCCTCGTCTACCTCCTCTACCGTGCCTTCCGGCTGGCGGCTGATGACCTCTTCTGTGGATGGGTTAAGTACGTCGATCCATTTGCCCGACTTACTCTCAACGAACTTGCCGTTGATGTACATTTTTAAGTCTTTCATAAGCTTGATTGTTTTAGTTAGACATTCAATATAGGATTATTGGTGTTTTATTCTAGGTGAGGGTTCATGGTCTGCGCGGATAGCGCCTGAAGCGTGATTTCCCGACAAAAATAGAAAAAAAAAATCACAATCCAAACGGATTATGATTTTTTAAGCGTTTACCTGCCAAAAAGCATTGGCATTCGATTTTCCGGATTAATTCTCCTCGGTGCTCTCGGTTTTCCTCTTGCTTCGTGAGGCGCGTCTCTTTGGCTTCTCCTCCGTGGTACTCACCGTTTTCACGCCAGCCAGTTCGGGATCGATAAGGATACGTCCGCAATACTCGCACACGATGATTTTCTTGTGCATCTTGATGTCGAGCTGTCGCTGTGGCGGTATTTTGTTGAAGCATCCACCGCAGGCGTCGCGCTGCACATACACCACGCCGAGTCCGTTGCGTGCGTTCTTCCGGATACGCTTGAAACTGGTGAGCAGTCGGGGTTCGATTTTCATTTCCAGTTCGCTGGCCTTGCTCTTCAGCTTGTCCTCTTCCTCCTTGGTCTCCTGGAGGATCTCATCGAGCTCGCCTTTCTTCTCTTCGAGCACCTGCTTGCGGTCCTCTACGAGTTCCTGGTTTTGCTTGAGCACGGCCTCGCGCTCCTCTATTCTTGAGAGGGCCTCGCGGATTTTCTTGTTGCAGAGCTCGATTTCAAGCGTCTGGAACTCGATTTCCTTGCTCAGCATGTCATACTCTCGGTTGTTTTTCACCTCGTTGAGCTGCTGGTTGTACCTGGCCACGCTGGCCTCAGCCTCGGCGATCTCGCCTTTTCTCTGCGAGATGGCAGTCTGGAACTCAGCGATTTCTTTCTGGATTTTCTCAATACGGGTAGTCAGTCCGGTGATTTCGTCTTCCAGGTCCTGCACCTCGAGAGGCAGCTCGCCTCTCAATGCTCTTTTCTCATCGATTTGCGACAGTGTGGACTGCAGCTCGAAGAGCGCCTCCAGTTTTTTCTCTACTGGTAAATCTGTGGGATCTTTTTTTGCCATGTGTTATAAACATATAATCGGATTGGTGTTGACTTTTGTCAGGAAGCACCTGACGCCCTCACACCTTTCCGTGATGATTGATTTGAATATTTCGTTGGTGAATTGTTCACTTTGGTAGTGGCCGATGACGCAGATTTGAATTTCCTGCTCATGTCCGAAGAAGTCGTGGTAGTGCATCTCTCCGGTGACGAAGGCGTCGGCCTGGCAGGCGATGGCCTCGTCGAGGAGGAACGCCCCTGCCCCACCGCAAAGTGCCACGCGGCGGATTTCCCGCCTGAGGAGTTGGTTGGCCTGCACGCATTCCACGCCGAAGCGCTCTTTCACCATTTTCACGAAGTCGGTGGCTTTCATGGGTTGTGGCAGTCCGCCCACCACCCCGCTTCCGCCCTCGATGCCCATCACGTTTTTGGGGGCGAGGATTCTCACGTCGGCGAGTTGCATTTTCTCGGCGATTTTGTAGTTGACTCCTCCCTTGGCATTATCGAGGTTGGTATGCATCGACACGATGGTGATGTCGTTTTTCACGGCCTTCACCACACATCGTTGCACCATGTTGTAGTCGGACACCTGCTTGAGTCCGCGGAAGATGAGCGGATGGTGCGACACGATGAGGTTGCAGCCCAGGCCGACAGCCTCGTCGATGACCTCCTCGGTCACGTCAAGACACAATAATGCCCCTGATGCATCCGTCTCTGTCAATCCCACTTGCAGGCCGGCATTATCGTAGTCTTCCTGCAGGGGCAGAGGCGCGAATTGTTCAAGGGCACGCAGCACTTCTTTTATTTTCACGCTATTCTGCTTTTGGTTCCAAAAACATTAGTCTGCAAATTTAGTGATTTTTCCTGTGACTTTGGCAAAAAATCACGGCGATTTAACCTTTTTTAGTGACTGGGGAAGTGTCTTCGTCCATACACTCAGGGAAAGCGTCAACCACCTGCAGTGCCTTTATGCCAAGATTTTCTCCGCCATTTGCCTTCCGGCCTCAAACGCGTTCTGCAAGTCCTGCTCCCAATGCTCGTCACGCCACTGGCGCTTGGCTTCCTCGGAGAATCCTGCAAGTTCGAAGCGGTCGTAGTTTTTCACCTGATAAGTGTTGTAGGCCACCAAGCGCCCCGGCTCACCGAGGGCAGCCTTGATACAGTATTCCATCGAGCCATAGCCCTGGCTGTTGTTGCGCTCGGGTGTTCCGTTCATGGTCTCCACCAGCACCACGGGCATCCGCTTCGGTGCAGTCATGCTGTAGTCGTTGTAAGAAAGCCATGGGAAGGCCAGGCGCTCCAGGAAGGTGCGCATCTGTCCTGTCACATCACCGAAGTATATCGGCGAGCCAAGCACCAGTCCATCGGCCTGGGCAATCTCCTCCAACACAGGAGTCATCGCATCCTTGAACTTGCACACATTCGAAGCCTTGCCCTTGACCTTGCAGGCCATACACGACATGCATCCCTTGTAGTCCATTCCATACAGGCGTATGGTCTTCGCTTCGATATCGCTGCTCACCGATTGTGCACCTTCAGCGAACTTCTGCAGCATCGAGGCCGTGTTGAAAGTCTTTCTCGGACCTCCGTCGATTAAGATTATTTTCTTCATTTTTGGGGATTGTTATTTGTTCACGAATTTGGATTTATCCTTTCCTGGATAACCGGAACGGAATCTTCCGACTAATAAATGTCTTACTCATGCAAAAATACTCTTTTTTCAGAGGATTTAATGGTTTTTCTTTGTAAATTTGCAAAACCACCTCCATGAATCGGCTAAAGAGCGATTCATGATAGCAAGCTAAAACAAATCGCACTGGAATTATGACATACAGAAACTTTCTTCACACAGCTGTATTTGCTGTCTTTGCAGCAACTGTTCACGCACAAGTGACCATCGAAATCGACGCCCAGCAACGCGGGCCAAAAGTGAGTCCCATGCTCTATGGCATCTTCTATGAAGACATCAACCATGCCGCCGACGGCGGTCTCTATGCCGAATTGATTCGCAACCGCTCGTTTGAGGACGGGCCACGCTTTGGCGCTCCTGCCGACATGCAGGGCTGGTCGACGTATGCCGCCGCCCCATCGCAGCTCTCGGCAAGGCTCATACAGCCCTCGAAAAAGACACCGCTACTCAATGCCGTGCAGCACAATGCCCTGGAACTCGACATCAAGGCCTCGCCCTCCATACCTGTCTGCTTGGTGAACGAGGGCTATTGGGGCATCAATGCCGTGCAGGGCCGCAGCTACCGTCTGTCGTTCTGGGCCAAGACCCTGAAGTACCAAGGCACCGTGAAGGCCACGCTCTGCTCGCAGGATGGCTCACAAATCTATGCCGAGTGCGCGGTCGGCGGATTTCCCGCCATCAAGGCCAAGGGCTGGACGAAGTATGAGGCTTCGTTCACTGCCAATGACAACGACCCTCAGGCACAGTTTGTCCTGGTCTTCGACGGTGTGGGCAAGGTGCAGCTCGACATGGTGAGCCTCTTCCCACCCACGTTCAAGAACCGCGAGAATGGCATGCGTCCCGACCTGGCCAACATGCTATGGCAGATGCGCCCGAAGTTCATGCGCTTCCCCGGTGGTTGTTTTGTGGAAGGTCAGGAAAGTCCCGACAACGCTTTCCGCTGGGAGCGCACCATAGGGCCGATAGAGGAGCGTGAGGGCCACTGGAACGTGAACTGGGGCTACCGCACCACCGACGGACTGGGCTATCACGAATACCTACAGCTGGCCGAGGACCTGGGCGCCAAACCACTCTATGTGGTAAACGTAGGTTTGTGGCATGGCGGAATGACTCCCTACGATAGCATCCAGCCTTGGATTGACGAGTGCCTGAACGCCATTGAGTATGCCAACGGTCCCGTCACATCGAAATATGGTGCCCTGCGTGCCAAGAACGGACACCCAGAGCCTTTCGGACTGGAATACCTGGAGGTGGGGAACGAGAACAACCAGCCCGACCCGCGCCAGCAGAGTGACCACTACTATGAGCGCTACGACCAGTTCTACAAAGCCATCCGCGCCAAGTATCCTGAGATGAGAATCATCGGCAACGTGGTGGCTTGGGGCGACGACGACCCGAAGTGGAACTCCACGCTGCCCGTGGACCTTCTTGATGAGCATTACTATCGCTCACCCGACTGGTTTGCCGGAGCTTTCCACAAATACGACAGCTACGACCGCCGTGGTCCGAAGATCTATGTGGGCGAATATGCCGTGACCAACGGCTTCGGCAACCTTGGCAACATGAACGCCGCCTTAGGTGAGGCCGTCTATATGATGGGCATGGAGAACAACTCCGACATCGTGGAGCTGGCATCGTATGCGCCTATTTTCGTCAATGAGAATGATGCCCGCTGGCGTCCCGACATGATACGCTTCAGCAGCAGCCGTGTCATGGGAACACCGTCCTACTACGTGCAGCAACTCATGCCTCAGCACATCGGCACCCAGGTGGTGAAAGTCAGCCAGACCAATCCCTACGAGAGCAAGGTCCCCAAGCCACTGACCCCCAAGCAGAGCCGCGTTGGGTTTGGCACATGGGGCACACGCGCCTCGTTCGAGACGGGCAAGGATATGGAATACGTCAATGGCGACTGGAAGAAGGAAGGCAGCACCCTACGGCAGACGAGCCTCCAGGAAGCCACCATCTGCGTGGAGAAAGACATCGTAGACAGCGACCACTACACCTGTAAGTTCCGCGCCTGCAAGGACGAGGGAGCCGAAGGATTCCTCATCATCTTCAACTACGTGGATGACAAGAACTACTGCTGGCTGAACTTCGGCGGGTGGGGCAACACCCAGCACGCCATCGAGCAAATCGGCAATGGTGGCAAGCGGCAGACCGCCATCAAGCGGGGGCGTGTGGAGCAAGGACGCTGGTACGACATCACCTTGCAGGTGGCTGGCGACAGCGTGAAAGCGTGGCTCGACAACAAGCTGGTCTTCGACACCGTGCTGAAACGCGATGCGACGAAGGGCGTCTTCTCCTCTGCCACCATCGATGAGACGGCAAGCGAGCTCATCGTCAAGGTAGCGAACACGAGCGAGACAGCGACCACCGCCAGCCTGAATCTGAAGAACCTCACCCCCCAATGTGCCCGAGTAGTGCGTTTAGCAGCCAACGACGGCATGGAGGAGAACACGCTCGACGCACCCACCAACATCCATCCCGTGGAGCAGCTGCTCTATCCCGAGGGGAACAAAGTGTTGGTCGACGTGCCCCCCTACTCTCTTAACATTGTCAGAATCAAGTATTGAAAGGAGTTCATACTCAACTTTGGCAAGTTGAGAGGAGTTCAGAAGTTACAGAAGTTCAGGAGTTCAGACATTACCACAGCAAACAGCCATTGAGCCTAAAGAGGTGAATTCGGGGTATTGTCTGAACTCTTGCACTCTGGGATTTTTGGACTACGAGAGGTGGAGTGAATGCGAAACTACTTTACATCATATTGAGTTGTCGGTTTCGGTCAGTTCCTACTCTCGGCATACGCCTCAGCCTTATACACTTTCCATTCTTGGTTCATCGTCTCCTTGGAAGCCCCCTCCACGCGGTCTTCCACGCGGTCGTCGAGTCTTGGGAAGAAGTCGATGCCCGTGAGCCTTTCCACCTCGTCCACCGACCTGATGCATGTTGTCATCCGGTAATGCCCACCCTTGTTGGGGTAGACGAATCCGATGGCCTTTGCCTTGCCATGGCTGTCGAGTATGACCTTGAAGAATGCGTCGGGCACAGCCACCTTGTTCTTACCGATGGTTTTTTTCACGCCGTTGAAGAAGATGGGGCCAGTCACGATATAGACGCCGTCCATGTTCCTGGCCCAATAGCGGCACTGCATCTCCAGGTCGTTCCAGTCGCCCTTGTTCAGCTCATGGTTCTGCGGACAGATGTTGGTGAAGAGGAACGACTGCATCTGTGCCCTCCGGTCCCACTTGTTGTCGCCCGAGGGGCACATGTGTCCCCGGTCGTATTTTGAGCTGAAATAATCGCCGTCGGTAGCCCTTGGATAAGGCACGTCCTTATCCTCCATGAACTCTATGCCATCGCGGTAGTTGTTTCCCTTGGTATGCGCTGCCGTAAGGTGCCATGCCACCCAGTTGGGAATCTTCCGCTCTTTGTTGTACGACACATAGTAGCCATCCCGTTTGAGATAGATTTCCGGCGTGCCAGTCATCTGTGCCGGCACTTCCATGGCTTTGAACCGCACCGCTTTCTTCTCCACCTTGCCGTCGCCAGAAGTCGGTGTCGGTTCCGATGGAGCAGCACCCTCACTGCCCTCCTTCCCATTATAATAGAATGAGGTCGACTGTTTGTCGTTGTCGCTTTCAGGAGCAGTGTTGCGCGTTCTTTTGCATCCCACGAGCGCGAGCATGGCGAATGCGACACACAACAAGCCCGTTTTTGGAAATATTTTGTTCATGATAGCGTGAATGGTTGAAAGGGAGTGATTTGCCTGCGTTTCACTTGGAGAGAATGGCATACAAGCTCTTTGATTAGCAAAAGTAGCAAAAAAAAACTCATGGCACATTCATTTCATTTTTTTTAACTTGTCGGCCCTTTCAAATCGCACGATTCGGCCACAGCATGGTGTATCCTAATTATCACAGCCTGCTTGTTTGCATATTCCACATGTTTTTTGTAATTTTGCACTTTGTAAGGAAAGTGTGATTCACAATCATTTTTTTTGAAATAATCAAGAAGACGGCACTCATTTGTCAATTACGTTGATGACGCACGATTATATTTATCCGGCCGAATGGCATCCCCAGAGTGGTGTTCAGCTCACCTGGCCACATGCTGAGACCGACTGGCAGTATTGTCTCGACGAGATTACGGAGACATTCCTGCAGTTGGCCAAGGCCATTGCGTCGCATGAGCACCTTCTTGTGGTGTGCCCCGACGTGACGGATGTCAGGGTTCAGCTGTCGCAGCGTCTCACAGCCGAGGAGATGCACCGTGTGCTCTTCTGCTATTGCCTCACCAACGACACGTGGGCCCGCGACCATGGTGCCATCACCTTGTTCCGCCACATCTCCGACAAAGAGGAGCCCATATTGCTCGATTTCAAGTTCAATGGCTGGGGAGAAAAGTTTCCTTCCTATCTCGACAATGCCATCACCAGTGAGATAGCCAACCAAGGCCTGTTTTATGCTTCCGTGGCCGACCATACCGACTTCGTGCTTGAGGGCGGCGCGATAGAGACCGACGGCGAAGGCACGATCTTCACCACAAGCGCCTGTCTCCTGGCCCCTCACCGCAACCAGCCCCTTTCTCAGGAAGAAATCGAGCATTACCTCATCACCACTTTCCATGCCAAGCGAGTGGTTTGGATAGACCATGGCATGCTTACCGGCGACGACACCGACGGGCATATTGACACCATCATGCGCTGCGCTCCCAACAACACCCTTCTCTATGTGGGTTGCGACGACCCTGCCGATGAGCAGTATGCCGACTTCATGGCATTGGAACAGCAACTTCAGTCGCTGCGCACCCGTCAGGGCGCGCCCTACAGCCTGCTCCGTCTGCCCATGCCCCAGCCCCTTTACGAGGACGGCCAGCGCTTACCAGCCACCTATGCCAACTTCCTGATTATCAATGGGGCAGTGATTGTGCCCACCTACCGTCAGCCATCGCTCGATGCCCAGGCCATTGAGACCATCGCCCAGGCTTTTCCTGGCCGCGAGATGATTCCCATCGACGCCACCACGGTGGTCCGCCAGCATGGCTCGCTCCATTGTCTCACCATGCAGTATCCCGAAGGCGTGTTGGTGAAGCCCAATCCCATCAACATCTGACAGACTGCCACCCACATCCAATTCCATTACCATGAAACAACTGCAAATAGGCCTCGTACAGCAACACAACACCGCCGACACTGCCGACAACATGCGCCGTCTGGCATCAAGCATCGAGATGCTGTCACGTCAGGGAGCCCAGCTCATCGTGCTTCAGGAATTGCACAACTCGCTTTATTTTTGCCAGACCGAGGATGTAGGCCAGTTTGAGTTGGCCGAGTCCATTCCTGGTCCCTCCACCGCCTTTTTCGGCGAACTGGCCAGCCGCCATCATGTTGTACTTGTCACCTCACTTTTCGAGCGCCGCGCCCCAGGTCTCTACCACAACACCGCCGTGGTGTTCGACAGCGACGGCCACATTGCCGGCCAATACCGCAAGATGCATATTCCCGACGACCCCGCCTACTATGAGAAGTTCTACTTCACACCCGGCGACCTGGGTTTCCATGCCATTGACACCAGTGTTGGCCGTCTTGGCGTGATGGTCTGCTGGGACCAATGGTATCCCGAGGCAGCCCGCCTGATGGCCCTTGACGGTGCCGACTTGCTCATCTACCCCACCGCCATCGGTTATGAGAGCAGCGACACCCCTGAGGAGCAACAGCGCCAGCGCGAGGCATGGACCACCGTGCAGCGCGGCCATGCCGTAGCCAATGGCCTGCCTGTGGTAGCCGTCAACCGCGTAGGCCATGAGTCCGACCCTTCGGGGCAGACCGGGGGAATTGAATTCTGGGGAAGCAGTTTTGTGGCCGGTCCGCAGGGCGAGTTGGTTTTCCGCGGCTCTGCCGACAACGAGGAATCCACCGTTGTGGCCATCGACCTCGACCACAGCGAGCAGGTACGCCGTTGGTGGCCATTCCTCCGCGACCGCCGCATAGAGGAATATGCCGACATCCAGCGCCGTTTCAGGGACTAAGAGCTTATTCTTCCTTTTTCTCCTTTTTTGTCACCACCCATCCAAGGGTGGCCAGTGAGATGATGGCCAGCAATACCACCATGACAAAAAACCTGCGATAGCCCAAATAATCTTGGATGGCTCCGGAGAAGAGTCCTGTGAGGATGATGGAGAGCATGCACAACGACCAACAAGCGTCGAGATGCGCCCTTGGGCATGCCTTTCCCGTCACCATCCCATACATTATATAATATATGAAAGCAGCCATGCCCATGCCGCAGCACCACTGCTCTACCGACAGCACCATCGTGATGAGCCACAACCCATCGGGCATGGCGTAGGCCAGGTAGACGTAAAGCACATCGGGCACGGTGAAGGCCAAAGCCATCCACCACCAACATCGTTTCAGTCCGAATCTCCTGACACACCCCATTCCCATGTCATAGCCCGCCATGGCAAGCGCGGTGGCTACCGTACAGAACGCGAAGCCCATCTCCTGCGGACTGAGCATCAGTCCGCCGATGCTGCCCCTGTCGATGAGGAAGAGCAGGGACCCTCTCCACAAGAAGAACTCATGCATGGGGAAGAGCACGGCGAACATGACGAATATCCATCGCCTTCTGTCGGCCGTCCACCATGCCACGAACTCCTTTTTGCGCGTCTGCCAGGTCGGCGGCAGCAGGGTGGCATTACCATTGCCGGGCATATACCTTGACGCCATCCACACAAGTAGCATGACGACCAGTATCATGGCCGCCCCCACCTTGAGCGCCAAGGACCACGACTCCTCAATATTCCTCGACACCACCTCCAAATTTCCTGCCAGCATCATCATCATGCCCATTCCTATCACCACAGCCATCAACATGGCAAGTATCATGGTACTGAGCACGCCTGAGTTTCTTTTCCACGTCATTTGCTGTCCGCAAAATGCCGCAGAAGCCTCGAAGGTTCCCCCTGCAAGCGACATGACCACCAGGCAGATCCACAGCATGAGGTCATCGAGAGCTGGAGAGAGGTAGCAGGAAACGGCAACCATCATCAAAGCATAGACCAAGAGCGAGGCCATCATCCACCGTTTCGCACTCTTGGCCCCCCTTACCATAGTCATAGCGAGAGGCCTGAGCGCCAACGGCAGCAGCAAGAGCGAGGAGACGAGCATGGCCTTCGTATTGCTCATGCCCATCCTGTTGAACATGACGACGAGCACTGCCAGCGGCATCACCACCACCAACCCTCTTGCGAAGGAGAGCAGTGCCCACCAGAGGTAGGAGGAGGCATCGTGCCTGGATGTCATTTCCGTTTTTCTCGCCATAATCAATGTCTTCAAGCGGTTTTCTTGCCAAATTCAGGATCAATCTTGATGAATGCCGTTACTGCAAACGTGATAATGCAGAGGAACATCACGATGATGAAGAAAGTGTTGTAGCCCACCTGGTCTTTGATCCATCCCGACACCATGCCTGGCAGCATGAGGCCCAGGTACGACAAACCGGTACAGATGGCATAGTGCGAGGTCTTGAACTCGCCCTGGCTGAAATAGAGCATATAGAGCGTGAGCGCCGTGAAGCCGAGGCCATATCCAAACTGCTCTATGAAGAGACAGCTGCTGATGAGCCACAAGTTGTCGGGCTGCACGTAGCTAAGATACACGTATACGATGTCGGGCAAGGTGATGGCACAAACGAAAGGCCATAGCCAGCGTTTCAGGCCATCACGGCTGGCGAGCATTCCTCCCACGATGCCACCAAGCAGAAGTCCGATGAGTCCCACGGTGCCATAGGCCAATCCGAAAGCCTCCTTCGTAAGTCCCAGTCCCCCATCCTCTACAGGTCGCAGGAGGAAGGTGCTGGCCATCTTGGTGAGCATGGCCTCAGGGAATCGGTAGAGCAGGAGGAAAAGCAGGACGAAGATGATTTGCCTGGCCGACACTTTCGTGAAAAACGACAGCAGCATCTGCTTCAGTCCTCTCACCACGTCGCTTGCCGTCTGGCCCTCGTTGTTGCGGTCGACCGGCTTTGGCATGATGAAACCGTGATAGAGCCAGATGGCGATGAAGATGGCAGCCAGGGCGAAGAATATCAGGCTCCAGGTGAAGGCCTTGCTGTCGGGGAAGACTGCCTGCAGCTGGTCGGCCACCCACACGAGCACCCCCTGGCCGAAGATGACGGCTATGCGGTAGAACGTGTTGCGTATGCCCACAAACCACGACTGGTCGTGGCTGTCGAGCTCTATCATATAGAAGCCGTCGGCAGCGATGTCGTGCGTGGCACTGGAGAAAGCCATCAGGAAGAAGAAGAACATCGTGCCCTGGAACCAGAACCCGGTATTCACCGTGAACGCCACTCCGGCGAATGCCGCTCCCAGCAGCAACTGCATGGACAGCACCCACCACCGCTTGGTCTTGTACAAGTCGACGAACGGGCTCCACAGCGGTTTGATTACCCATGGCAGTCCCAGCCAAGCTGTATAGAGGGCTATCTCAGTATCGGTCATGCCCATTTCCATGTACATCACCACAGCCAGGGTCATCACCACCACATTGGGCAAGCCCTCGGCGAAATAAAGAGTTGGGATCCAAGCCCAGGGGTTTCTCTTCTTATTGTCCATAGCCATCATTTATACAGTTTCTTGATTTGTGCGTCACGGTAGTAGTGGAGTAGAATCTTGTCGTAAGCGAAGCCCTTCTCTCCCATCATCGCGGCACCGATCTGGCACAGGCCCACACCATGTCCCCACCCTGCCCCATGCAGGATGAACTTGTCGGGCAGTCCCTCGGTCAGTCCCTCGGTGTCGACGACAAAAGCCGAACTGAGCAGGTGGGTCTCGCTGAGCGCGCGCCGTATCTCCAATTCTTTTCCGATGGTGAGCGTGCGCTCCGTGCCTTCGATGCGCAGTTTCGAGATGCGCCCGCTGCGTCCACGCTCCACCACGCTGAGCGCCTTGATGCCACCGAAGTCCATCTTCAGTTTCCCGGCCACGAGCTTGCTCAGCTGTTCCTGTCCGATCTCCACTTTCCACCGATAGAAATTGGTCGTCTCGGTGTCGTAGTCGTTGAGCACCTGACTGAGCACCTGTTTGTCGTTGGTATTGCAGAAAGCCTCGGGTGCGCCCAAGATCCATTTTCTCGCATTCTGCTCCACCCTCAGGTCAATGAGCCGCCCGTCGGCACTGTCGGGCACCGCCCTCAGGTAAGGCTTGGGCAGGTTGTCCCAGCAATACTGGAACTCCTCTGTCACGCCACCGCAGCATTTGCTGAACCTTGCGTCGCAGATCTCATCATCGTAGACGAGCACCTGTCCCCTGGTGGCCGCCACGGCAGCAGCCGCTTTCTGGCCTACCGCCCTGGTGATGCCCTGATAGCGCTGGCAGTGGTCGTCGGCGCACACGTCGAAGATGGTATGGTCCTCACGGTCGTACCATCTGATCAGCATGTCGTCTTTCTTGACGAACGAGAAGAAATTGTCGGCCGAGCCGTTCAGCCGGTTTCTCCGCTCCATTTGTGCGAGCAGCCAACTGCGTGAGATGACGGCATGCGCCTTGAGCAGCTCATCAGAAGCCGTGGCCTTCATCTCGCTTGAGATGACGCTGGTGAGATATTCCTCTACGGGCAAGAGATTGATGGCACACACCTTGTCGGCCTCTACCACCAGCCGCAGGGCGCCCCTGAAGGTCTGCACCTCCTGCCGTTCCCAATGGAAATCGATGCCGATGGTGACATCATGGAGCGAGAACGAGGCGTCGGGCGTCTTGGGCACGAACGACAACTCACGGTATTGCCGGCCCTGCCATGATATTCCCCCCTCGGAGAACTCCACGACCTGCTCGCCCTCTATGCTCTCGCCTTTTGCCGCATAAGGTTTGTTGAGCGAGAACTTGATGGTCTTTCCGCTCACTATGCCTACGGCCACCTGTGGCTCTTGTGCGGCAGGCTTGTCGCTCCGCTTCTCCAGCGGTTTGTCCTTGAGCACGCTGAGCACAGCCTTCATGTCGTCGTCGGTCACGGTCACCTCTTTGAGGATTGCCGTGGCTAAATCGGCGCTGACGCGTTCATAGTCTTCCCGTCGGGGCGTGATGATGAGTCCGGCCATGTCGATTGCCCCCGGACTGACGAGCAGCTGCCTCTTGCCCTCCATGTGGTAGCATTCAGGCCGGTGCTTGCGTCGTGGGAACACCACCGAGAGGAAATCGTCGTTGTCTCTCCAACTCACGATATTCATCATCGGCTCCTCTCCCCTCTCGCGCTCGGCTTCCCTCACCATGGTGTCGAGGGCCTGATAGAGTTTTCTGAACAGCATCTCGTCGCTGTCCTTGCTTCGGCTTCGTATAAGCAACGCATGGCAAGGATAGTTGTCGATGGTATAGATGCCGTTGCTGTCGTCGAGCGTCACCACGGGGGTCAGGTTCCGGCACAGCCGGGGCCATGCCATTTGCAATGGCAGCAGTCCGGTGGTCCCGGCCTGCAGGTGCATGTGGTCGGGAGCCGATGCCCCGCACCGTGGACCATTGTAGAACACCGTGATTTCGGGATGGCTCTCGAGCAGCCTGTGTATCTCGTAGTAGTTGTCGGCGATATGCTGGGGCTGGTGTTTGCGGGCCGTAATGGTGAAGTGTGTGGACAGTATGGGGAACGGGTTCACCAGGATATCGAGTTTGCCATCGAATGGTTTTACGATTTGCTCTGTCGGTCGGTTTTTCGCACAGAGGAAACATGGGCGCTCCTTGATATCCTGTTTGGAGACTTTTGCCCCTGTCGAGACGATGCGCGCGGGGTTCCACTGGGCCATGAGCGTCATGGAATTGTCGGCGTTCTGCAGTTGCTTGGTCTCCACGGCATTCAGGTCGCGGTAACGTTTACTTGCATCGGGCCACAGCTCAAGCTGCCTGTTGAAGAACCTCACGAGCGAGTTGTCGTCCTTGAAGGACTCCTCTCCGCTGGCCATATGCTGGCGTGCCGCAATCTCGATGGTGCGCAACTGGTCTTTGTACGTGTTGTTGGCGTTGATGCGCTCGATGGAGAGAGCGGCATCGCTGTTCCCTCCCCAGCGCCGGCAGAGATAGAGCTCGTCGTAAATCCTTCCGATGCGGTATCTCCGGCTGAAGGCGAGTCCCATGGCATAGTCTTCGCCATAGCTGGTGTTGGGCAGCAGTATCTGTCGGAGCAAGGGCGTGAAGAAAGCCCTGGGTGCCCCGAGTCCGTTGATGCGCAAGGCGTTGTTGCATCCGTTGTCGTCGGTCCATTCCCTATGGTCGATGATACCCGGCGGCAGGGTGTTGAGGTTGAAGTCGCACATCCTGTATGCGCCGATGACCATCGCCGCCTGCTGTTTGTAGAAGGCGTCGACAATACGTTGCAGGGTTTGGGGCGATGAATAGAGGTCGTCGCTGTCGAGCTGCACGGCAAAGCGTCCGCATCGGTCGTCAACCACCGCCGTGTTCCAGCATCCGCCTATACCCAGGTCGGTGCGTTCGGGGATGATATGCACAAGTCGGGGATTGTCGTAGGCCTCGAGCAGTTGGGTGGTGTTGTCGGTGGAATGGTTGTCGACCACGATAACGTTGTAGTCGAACGTCGTAACTTGCGAAAGGGCGGAGTCTACGGCGTCGCAGATAGTTTTCTCACGGTTGAAGACAGGTATCACCACCGATGCCTCGAATTTGAAGTCCTGCTCCTTGAAGTCGGGCATGGCATAGGTGGAGGTGTCGACAAGGGCACCGATCTCACTGAGGTGGTTGGTGGCAGCCTTCTCCATCTCCACCTGAACCTCTCGGTTGCGTGGGTTCACGTAGTCGAACTGTTTCTCGCCACTGGCCCTGAGGTCGAGTTCCTCTTCGGTGTAGAGGAATTCGTTCAGGTGCAGCAGCGTGCCTTTCCGGCTGATGAAGAGACGCAGGTCGTAGATGCCAGCAAACTCGTATTTTGCCCTTCGCTCCAGAGCCACATAATCATGCAGCATCGAGGAGCGGATGAGAAGCATTGAGCCAAAGTCGAAGTCATCGCGTATACTGCCTGCCTGGTAGTCGATGACAGGATGCCTCACCGTCTTTCCGTTCTCCACCGAAAAGTGGTCGGCATAGACAAGAGCCGCCCCGGCATCGTGGGCCACCCTGAGCAGACGTTCTGGCGCATACATTCCGAGTGTCACGGGAGTGCTCTTGGTGAAGAGCAGCACGAAGTCGGCCTCCACATGTTGCTCCACCACTTCGACGGCAGCCGTCGACTGCAACCTGTCGACAGACAGGAGTGTGCAGTCGGGGGGACACGGCCCAGCGGGCTGCCGGTCCTCTCCTACGAGGAGGTAGATATGGTGTATGGTCTTGTTGGCGCGCAACTGGCTCACTGTCATCTCTGCCACGCGCATGTCATCGCAAGGCAGGAAACAGTCGATTTTTCCTCTCATATCGCTTCTTTTATTATTGGAAAGCCCAAAATTACAACAAAAAATCGAAAATCCGTGAACGGCTTTGCTTTTTTCTCAAAATTTCGCCCAAAACGGCACTGGCATACCGGCTCCTTCCCTTTGTCAGCCAGTGGAGAAGCCGGCGCTGTATATCAATCGACGGTGCCACTGGAGAGTGGCACCGTCTGCATCAATTATAAGAAAGTTTATCTTGTTGATTATATCAGTCGTCTATTCCAATAATCATTCCTTTTTTGTTGAATTTCAGTTCGAGGTCATTGCCCAGTTCTACATCGTAGCCGTGGCGTTCCTTGTCAATTTTCACGATGATCTCGCCCGGGAAGTTGGCCTTCACATAAGTGGCGATAGGCTGGGGCACGAGCGCGGCAGGCACAGGCTTCATGTGGTTTTCCACTTTGTCCCAGTTGCCCTTGCTGTCGAAATCCAACTGAGTACCGTCGTTCAGATGCACCTCATAGTGCTTGCTCAATCCGTCCAGGTCTTTCGATGCGAAGAGGATTTTTGCACCGCTGTAGTGGGTCTGGATGAATGTCTTTGCCGCAGCGGGGAGTTGCTCGGGAAGAATCATTCTGTCATCGGCGAAACATGTTGTTGCAGTCACCAAGCTTATCAAAGCTACCATAAAAAATTTAATCGTTTTCATGTCGTATTTGTTTTTAATTGTTATTATTATGTTTTCGATTTTTGTCTTTTGACATTGCAAAGATAGCATCAGTTTCTACTATGTTCCAACTATTTTATCGAAAAAAGACTTGAGCGTATCAGACAGCAGCATGGAAATCGGACAAAAGCCTATCATTGGTCAAAATCTTGTCCGAAAAGAGGCAAAATAGAGGCAGGAAACTTGAAATTTCGCATCCGCCCACTTCATGGAGTTCAGGAGTTGCAGGAGTTCGGACAATAGCCTGAATTCACTTCTTCAGGCTCAATGGCTGTTTGCTGTGATAATGTCTGAACTCCTTTCAACTTGTGATCGTTGAGTGAGAAACGACTAAAAAAAATCAAAAATGCTCAATTTTCAGACAGGAAGCATCTCCATATAAGAAAAATGATGTATCTTAGGCTCATCAAAACATTCCTTGTACGTTATTTATTGTCGAGGAACCATTTTTATATATAGATAGAAACGACCAATATGAAACGAGGAAAAAAGATATGCAAGACCCTCAAGGAGGTGCGCATGCAAGTGGCCAAGGCCAACGATATCGACTATACCCCCGCCGAATGTCACCATGAGGGCGACTGTGCCGGTACCTGTCCGAAATGCGAGGCTGAGGTGAAATACCTGGAGCGCCAGCTCCAGTTGCGGCGCCAATTGGGCAAGGCCGTGGCCGTAGTAGGCGTGAGTGTGGGCCTGGCTGCCCTCAGCGCATGCAAGACCCACAAGGTTGCCCCTAAGGAACTTGGAAGCGATGTGACTGTCAGCACTGAGGGGCCGACGATAGAAATGACCGAGGGCATTGTGCCCATGATTTTCGACACCACGGCTGTCGTGCCGCCCCCCGTCATCATCGAGCAAAACTCTGAGGCCATCTATGGTGAGAACTCCGACATCCCTGATACCGTAGACCCACCCACCTACCCTGGTGGCATGGCCGCCCTGTCGAAATTTCTCAGCGACAACATCCAATACCCCAAGGAGGCCATGAAGGCAAAGATTGAGGGCCGCGTGCTGGTAGGGTTCATTGTGGATGTCGACGGTGCCATTTCCGAGTCACGCGTGGAGCACTCTTCCCACCCTCTTCTCGACCGCGAGGCACTCCGCGTCATCCGTATGATGCCTGTCTGGAATCCTGCCATGGAAAATGGCAAGCCTGTGAAGGTAAGGTATCATCTCCCCGTGACTTTCAAACTGTGATGACGTACTTTGCGACTGCGTCGCGAAGGTTCTCCCGTTCGGAAATGCTCAAATAAATTTGGCATTTCGCTCACAACGTACTTTGCGACTGCGTCGCGAAGGCACTCTCGTTCGGAAATGCTCAAATAAATTTGGCATTTCACTCACAACGTACTTTGCGACTGCGTCGCGAAGGTACTCCCGTTCGGAAATGCTCAAATAAATTTGGCATTTCGCTCACTTATTCGTACCTTTGTCGCAGAAAACGAGATGGACGAAAAGAAACAAGCACTGATGGGCATGACGCCAGCCGAACTGCGGCAGGTTGTCGTGCAGATGGGTATGCCCTCTTTCACAGGGGGGCAGATTGCTTGTTGGCTCTACCAAAAGCCCGTGAGCGCCATCGGCGAGATGACCAATATCTCGAAAGCCAACCGCGAGAAACTGTCGCAGCTCTACGAAGTGGGGCTGATGCCTCCCACCGACTGCCAGCGTTCGGTAGATGGCACCATCAAATACCTTTTCCCCACCAGTAACGGCAAGACAGTGGAGACTGTCTACATCCCCGACGGCGACCGCGCCACGCTGTGCGTCTCATCACAGGTGGGCTGCAAGATGGGCTGCCTCTTCTGCCAGACCGGCCGTCAAGGGTTTGAGGGCAACCTCACCGCCGGCGACATTCTCAACCAAATCTATGCCTTGCCTGAACGCGACACGCTGACCAACGTGGTGTTCATGGGCCAAGGCGAGCCGATGGACAACCTTGACAACGTGCTCCGCGCCACCGAGATCCTCACCGCCTCTTACGGCATGGCATGGAGCCCGAAACGCATCACGGTGAGCAGCGTGGGGGTGAAGAGCAAGTTGCGCCGCTTCCTCGACGAGAGCGACTGCCACGTGGCCATCAGCCTCCACTCCCCCATCCCCGAGCAGCGTGCCATGCTCATGCCCGCCGAGCGCGCCATGTCCATCACCGATGTGGTGGCGCTGCTTCGCACATACGACTTCACCCACCAGCGCAGACTTTCGTTCGAGTACATCGTCTTCGGCGGTCTCAACGACACCATTGCCCACGCCAAGGAGATACTGAAGCTGCTCCGCGGAC
>ONSV01000162.1 GCA_900320585.1 uncultured Prevotellaceae bacterium
CACCTCTTCCCATCCCGAACAGAGAAGTTAAGCCTGCCCGCGCCGATGGTACTGCAATGCAATGCGGGAGAGTAGGTCACCGCCTTCTTTATGACAGGGCTCCTGGAAGTTCGCTTCCGGGAGCCCTCTTTTTATGTGCCCATTCTGCCCATCGTGCCCATCGTGCCCATCATGCCCATCAAATGCCCATTCTGCCCATCATAATCACCAAGCCCATCCCCTTCGCCCATCCCGCCTTTAACATCTTTTTTACTATGCCGTGTGGGTTTTTCGGAAAAATGTCTTACCTTTGCTTTCCTATTCGAAAGTAAGATATGATACAGTGTCAACATTGCGGGAGACAAATCCCTTATGATGCCAATTTATGCCCATATTGTGGCAGGTCAATTAAGAAATTCCACCAGAAACCGGCCAATGCCGAGGACGAACAAACCATTGAAGACCAGCATGATGATAACCAGGAGGTAATATTGCCCCGACAACCGCGCGAGCATAACGACCGCCGGCTTCTCTTCTTCATTATCGCTGTCTTGGCATTGCTCCTCATAGCCGGTGCCATCTATCATTATTCTTCTAGGTCGGAAGACGACGATCTGGACGCACTGCCTACCGACACCACTGTCGCCAAGGATATTCCGGAGAACGAGGAGGCGAAGGATGCCAAGGACAATATGGACAACAAGGACAAAAAGACTCCTGTTGTCTATAACGCCAAGAAGAAACAGCAGGTAGTGGTGAATGGCGATGGCGTCCGCCTCCGCTTCGGACCGAGTCTGCAGGCAGGATACCTGAAAGACGAGAAAGGTGCCACCAAGTCGGTGAAGAAAGGCACCCGTCTGGATTGCGTGGGCGAGAATGGCGACTGGTACCAGGTGGTCTATATGAACAAGCGCTATTATATGTCGAAACAATTTACTTATCTCGTAGAGTAAGTGAACCCTATTATCAATTCTAAAATACCCAAGACCTTGAAGAAGTTATTTTTTATAGGGGCAGCATTCGCCACACTCTCCGTGGGGCAGGTCATGGCCCAGGAAAGCATGTACGACGAGTTTGAAAGCACCGTTGCCGATATCACCGGCACTTATGATGCCGTAACCGACAACGCCAATCTCTACAAGCCATTCCCCTTTACCAATGTGAAGGAGAGCGTGGTCGACGACCATGGCAGCCGTTGTGTGCGCACTGTTGCCGATGTGACAATCGACAACCCCGAATTGATGGTCGACAAGCACAATTGCTTCATCATCATGTCGAAGAAAGACTATTATCTCTATGTATACGAGATACAAGGCAAGGACACGGTGATGCTGGCACGTTTTGACTGCTGCTACGGACAGCATGTGGGCAACAAGCAGAAGCGTGGCGACAAGAAAACGCCCAGCAGCTGCAACAGCATCAAGGAAAATCCATTTGCCAAACCCTTCACCATCTCGCAGATTCAGGACGCCTCTACCTGGAAACATGATTTCAAGGATGGAAGAGGAAGCATCAAGTCGTATGGCAACTGGTTCCTGCGACTCGTGACACCAGGACATAGCGGCATCGGCATCCATGGCAGCACCAACAATGCTGAAAGCGTGCCCGGACGTGCCAGCGAGGGTTGCATCCGTTTGAATGATGCCGACATTATCAAGTTGCGCAACCACTATGCCCTCCTGAATATGAAGGTGATTATCAAGGACGAGTCGGTAGACGACTTCCCCTTCGAGATCAAGGCCATGCGCAAGCAGAAAGTGGAGCGCAAACGCCATTTCGACCCCTCCAAGACGGTGAAAAACTAAAGTATGGCACTGAATTATATCTGGATAGCACTCTTCGCACTGGGATTCCTGGTGGGAGTCATCAAATTGTGCCTCGGCGATGTCGAGGCACTGCCTGCAATGATGGACTCCACCTTCAATATGTCGAAGGATGGATTCGAGATGTGTCTCGGACTTACAGGCACACTCACCCTCTGGATGGGACTGCTGAAGATTGGCGAGGACAGCGGGCTGATCAACCGGCTGGCCAACTTCCTCAGTCCTGTTCTCACCCGGCTCTTCCCTGAGATACCCAAAGGCCATCCCGCCTTGGGGGCCATCTTCATGAACATCTCGGCCAACATGCTTGGCCTCGACAATGCCGCCACGCCCATGGGCCTCAAGGCCATGCAGGAGTTGCAGAGCATCAACAAGGCGAAAGACACCGCCAGCAACTCGATGATCATGTTCCTTACGCTCAACACGTCGGGCATCACCATCATCCCCATCTCCATCATGGCCTACCGTGCGAAGGCTGGTGCCGCCGACCCCACCGACGTGTTCATCCCCTTGCTGCTCACTTCGCTCTGCTCCACCATCGTGGGATTGATCGTATGCTCCATCTATCAGCGCATCAATCTCTTCAACCGCTACATCATGGCCATGTTTGCCATCATCGCCGTGTTCGTGGCAGGTTTGTTCACCTTCATCTGGGGTATGGACAACCAGCAGATGCAGAACTTCTGCCGTGTGCTCACCAGCATCATGATCCTCGGCGCCATCATGATATTCATCTATTCGGGATGGCGTAAGAAACTCAATGTATACAATTCTTTCATCGAGGGTGCCAAAGGTGGGTTCAACGTGGCGGTCACCCTGATTCCCTATGTCGTGGCAATCCTTGTGGCTGTGGGCGTCTTCAGGGCATCGGGAGGCTTGCAGATGCTTCAGCATGCCGTGGAGGCTGGGGTGGAAGCCCTCGGACTCAACTCCGACTTCGTGGGTGCACTGCCCGTAGCGCTGATGAAGCCTCTTAGCGGTCCTGGCGCACGCGGCATGATGCTGGAGAATTTTTCACATTTCGGCCCTGACTCCTTCATCGGACATCTTTCGAGCGTGCTCCAGGGTTGCACCGACACCACGTTCTATATCCTCGCCGTCTATTTCGGCAGCGTGGGGATCAAGAAATACCGCTATTCCGTGACTTGCGGACTCTCTGCCGACATCGCTGGTATGATAGCCGCCGTGCTCATCAGTTATTTCTTCTTCGGGTAATAATTCTGCCATTCCTGCGTTATTCATTTGATACCATCATGTTGTGATGGGTATTTGCCAACCACACCCTTGAGCCATGCAGTGGACCGACAGAATCAGACAGGTGAAAATCATTCTCGTGGTGGCCGCGGTACTCATAGCCGTGGCCTCACTCTTCATCTCGCACTATCTCGTGCGCGACCTCTCCGTGCAGGAAAGGCAGAAGATGGAGGTGTGGGCAGAGGCCATGAGGTCGCTCAACACCGCCGATGAGAACACCGACCTGAACCTGGTGCTCAAGGTCATCGACGAGAACAACACCATCCCTGTCATCGTGCTCAACAGCAACAACGAGGCGGTCACCTTCAGGAACGTCGAGATCAGTGGCACCGACTATGCCGACAGTCTGCGCCACGCCGCCTCGCTGGGCAAGAGATGGATGGAGTCGGGACAGGCTATCAAGATCTTCCTCGGCGAGGAGGGCAAGAGCGAGTACAACAACGTGTGTTACGACGAGTCGGTGATGATCAGGCGCCTCTCCTCGTGGCCCTTCGTGCAGTTGGGCATCGTCATGGTGTTTGTCGTGGTGGCCATCTTCGCACTGCTCACCTCGAAGCGCGCCGAGCAAAACAAAGTGTGGGTGGGACTGTCGAAGGAGACGGCACACCAGCTCGGCACACCCATCTCCAGTCTGATGGCATGGACGGAGATCCTACGCGAGACCTATCCCGACGACAGCCTGTTGCCCGAGATGGACAAGGACGTGAAGCGCCTGCAGCTCATCGCCGACAGGTTCTCCAAAATCGGGTCGCTGCCCGAACTGGTTCCCACAAGCCTCACGCAGGTGATGCAGCATGTGGTGGAATATATGAACCGGCGCACCTCGGCCAAGGTGGCCATGGTCACCGACTTCCCCGACGACGACATCATTGTCGATGCCAACGCGTCGCTCTTCGAGTGGGTCATCGAAAACCTCTGCAAGAATGCCGTCGATGCCATGGAGGGCGAGGGCACCATTACCCTGCACCTCGAGAAAGCCGACGAGAGAGCCATCGTCGAGGTGACCGACACCGGAAAGGGCATCAGGAAAAAAGACCTGCGCAATGTCTTCACTCCAGGGTTCACTACCAAGAAACGCGGTTGGGGACTTGGCCTCTCGCTGGCCAAACGCATCGTCGAGGAATACCATAAAGGAAAGATTTTCGTGAAAAACTCCGAGATAGGGAAGGGCACAACGTTCAGAATTGAACTTCAAGCTTAGTTTTTTTCGACATTTATTGATTCTATTACAAATAAAATTTGTAACTTTGCAGCCCAATGGGGAAATTAGATACATTCAAGATAGATTTGAAGGGGCTGAACACCGAAAACGCCTGTTTTGAGTTCAGGCTCGACAATGCCTATTTTGATGCCATCGGCAGCGAGGACCTCAAGGGGGGTGACCTCCATACCACGCTGCAAGTGAGGAAAGTGGCCGGTAACTTCGAACTCAGTTTTCATACCGAGGGAGTGGTGACCGTCACTTGTGACTTGTGCCTCGACGATATGTCGGTTCCCATTGTCACCGACAACAAACTGGTGGCAAGGTTGGGCGATGAGTTCAACGACAACGACGAATTCATTGTCATTCCCGCCGACGAGGGCATCCTTGATGTGGCCTGGCTGGTCTACGAGTTCATCGTCCTGGCCGTGCCCATGAGGCATGTGCATGAGGAGGGACAGTGCAACCCCGACATGATCAGGCGCATCGGACAACTTGTTGTCGACAACAGCGATGACGACGAGGCCGTCGACCCCAGGTGGAACGAATTGAGGAAACTAAAATCAACAATTAAAGAATAACAGAAAATGGCACATCCTAAAAGAAGACAGTCAAAGACTCGTACACTGAAGAGAAGAACTCATGATAAGGCAGTGGCTCCCACACTGGCACTCTGCCCTAACTGCGGCGCTTACTATGTATACCACACCGTCTGCTCGGCTTGCGGATACTACAGGGGCAAGGTCGCTATCGTGAAGGAAACCGTTGAGTAATGGGTAAAATCAGAGCGATTATCACCGGCGTGGGTGGATACGTGCCCGACTACGTCCTCAACAACGAGGAATTGTCGCGCATGGTGGAGACCAACGACGAGTGGATAATGACGCGCGTGGGTATCAAGGAGCGGAGAATCCTCACCGAAGAGGGTCTCGGCACGTCCTATATGGCCCGAAAGGCCGCCAAGATGGTCATCGCCAAGACGGGTGTCGACCCCAACACGATCGACGCCCTCATGCTGGCCACCTCGTCGGCCGACTACAAATTTCCCTCCACCGCATCCATCGTCCTCGGCAAAATCGGTCTCAAGAATGCCTTCGCATTCGATTTCTGGGGCGCTTGCTGCGGATTCCTCTACGCACTCGACAATGCGGCATGCATGATCGAGAGCGGCAGATACAAGAAGGTTATCGTCATTGGAGCCGACAAGATGTC
>ONSV01000163.1 GCA_900320585.1 uncultured Prevotellaceae bacterium
AGACTATAGAAGCTATAGAAACTATAGAGACTATAGAGACTATATAAAATAAGAATATGACGTTTTCCGAAAAATATACATTAGTGCGTGCCCAAGCCCGGGCCGATGGGCTGAAACTCGGATTGTTCTGGGTGTTCAGTTTCGCACTGTTCATCGGCAATTTCCACCATGCCCTTCTTGGCATGCTGTGGATGGCAACGATGATCTTCACCCCATTCTTCGTGGGCCTCCTCACACACCGCTATGCCGTGAAATGGCACGAGGGCACCATCTCCTACCGCCATGCATATACCCACAGTTTCCTGACCATTTTCTATGCCGCCCTTATCCTTGCCATCGTGCAATGGGCCTACTTCGCCTATCTCGACAACGGGTTTGTGGTGAGCAACTACGTGAACATTATCACCGACAAGGATTTCATGAAAGGCATGGAGTCGATGGGCTACAACAAGAAAGCCCTCGACGAGCTGGTGGAAACCCTCCGCACGCTCCGTCCGATTGACATCTCGCTCCAGCTATTGTGGTCGAACATCGTTGCGGGCTTCATCATCAGCCTCACCACGGCCCTCTATGCCAGTACGCGGAAGCATTTCAACCCAAAGTCATAATACGGCAACCCTTCATTAACAGACAAACAGAAAGAAAAGATACAACCCATGGACATATCAGTAGTTATACCCTTATACAATGAGGAAGAGTCGCTTCCCGAACTCTACGCCTGGATAGAGCGCGTGATGCAAGCCAACAAATTCAGTTTCGAGGTGATATTCATCAACGATGGCTCCACCGACAAGTCATGGCAGGTGATAGAGAGCCTGTCGCAGTCGTCGAAGCATGTGAAAGGCATCAAGTTCCGCCGCAACTACGGCAAGAGTCCCGCCTTGTACTGCGGCTTCAAGGAAGCCCAGGGCGACGTGGTGATCACGATGGACGCCGACCTCCAGGACTCTCCCGACGAGATACCCGAGCTCTACCGCATGATTATGAGCGACGGCTACGACCTGGTTTCCGGCTACAAACAGAAACGCTACGACCCGCTGTCGAAGACCATCCCCACGAAGCTATTCAACGCCACGGTGCGCAAGGTGAGCGGCATCAAGAACCTGCACGACTTCAACTGTGGCCTGAAGGCCTACCGCCGCGATGTGGTGAAGAACATCGAGGTGTATGGCGAGATGCACCGCTTCATTCCCTACCTGGCCAAGAACGCCGGTTTCGACAAGATTGGCGAGAAGGTGGTGCACCACCAGGCCCGCAAGTACGGCAAGTCGAAGTTTGGCCTCAACCGCTTCGTGAACGGCTACCTCGACCTCATCACCCTCTGGTTCCTGAACAGTTTCGGCCGCAAGCCGATGCACGTTTTCGGTTTCTTGGGCACCATCATGTTTCTCATCGGTTTCCTGGCCGTCATCATCATCGGCGCCGACAAACTGATTGCCCTGGCCCATGGCGTGCCCCAGCGGCTGGTGACCGACTCGCCCTACTTCTACATCTCGCTCACCACGATGCTGATTGGCACACAGCTGTTCCTGGCCGGATTCCTTGGCGACCTGATCAGCCGCTCGTCGAGCACGCGCAACGATTACCAGATAGAGGAGGAGATAAGATGCGGAGAATAGCACCGCTGCTGGTTTGGCTCCAACTGCTGCTGATTTGCGGATGCTCTTCGCTTGACTGTCCGCTCAACAGTACGGTCTACTGCAGATATGTGCTGGCAGGGCCGGTGACTACCCTGCCCGACACCCTCACCGTGAGCACGGTGCCAGAGGGGCAGTCCGACCCCGTGCTCCTCAACCGCTGGGTCGAGAAGTCCGACTTCATCCTACCGATGAGCTACGTCCACCCTGTCGACGTGCTGTTCTTCACGTTCACCAACTCTACGGGCTCCATCCGCGACACTGTCAGGATAAGCAAGCTCAACCAGTCGCATTTCGAGTCAATCGACTGCACTCCTGCCTTTTTCCACACCCTCACCTCTGTGGAGCACACCACTCATGCCATCGACTCGATTATCATCAACAAATCCAAAGTGACCTATGACACTACGGGCGGCAACCTTCGCATTTATCTCAAGTCTCGCGATTAGCCTGTCGGCAGTCCTACCGGTGAATGCCCAGCAGAAGAAGGCCATCTCCAACGAGGTGGCAGAAGACTCTACTGCCTTCTTCAATGGCTTTGCCGTGTCGGTCGACCTGGTGGGCCTCGTGCAGTATGCCGTGAGCGACTATGGCCAGTTTGAGGGTGCCCTGCGACTGAACCTGCTCGACAAGTATTTCCCCACCGTGGAGATAGGTGTGGGCCGCGCCAACAGCGAAGACGACATCTCACGCGTAATCTACAAGACCACCGCCCCCTACTTCCGCCTTGGCTGCGACTACAACCTGGCCAAGGACAAGCATGACATCTACCGCATTTTCGGAGGCCTGCGCTATGCCTTCACCTCGTTCAAGTTCGACGTCTCTCGCCCGGGCCTTACCGACCCCAAATTTGGTGGCAGTGCCCCCTATGGTGCCGAGGGCGTGAGTTGCAACTTCCATTGGGCCGAGGTGGTGCTGGGCGTGGATGCCAAGTTGTGGGGCCCCATCCACCTGGGATGGTTTGCGAGATACCGCAAGCGCCTGTCGCACAGCAGTATGGACATCGGCAACGAGTGGTATGTACCGGGCTTCGGCGAGACAAGCAGCTCAGCAATCGGTGCCACATTCAACCTCACCATCGACATTTAGTCATCATCCAAGCACAACAACCCTCTTTTTCCACACCATACCATGAACCGTCGCAAGAGCCTTATATGGCAAATTCCTTTCCTTATCCTGCTCATCCTGGGCACGGTGTTTATCGTGATTCAGCAGCGCAACATGCCCTACCGCACCAACCGCGGCCTGATTTTCGGCACCGAGTATACCATCACCTACCAAAGCGACAAGGACCTGGGAAAGGAGATGGAGCAGGCCCTGCTCCATGTAGACAGTTCGCTGTCGCCCTTCAACCCCCACTCGCTCATCACCAAGATGAACAACAATCAGGACACGGTGGCCGACAAGATGTTCACCGACGTCTACCGTATAGCCCGCAAGGTGTCGGAAGATACCCATGGCGCCTTCGACATCACCGTGGCTCCCTTAGTGAACATCTGGGGCTTTGGCTTCAAGGAAGGCACCACCCCCGACAAGCATGCCATTGACAGCCTGCTGCAGTTTGTGGGCTACGAGAAAGTGCGTCTCGACAACGACGGCCGTCTGCACAAGGCCGACCCCCGCCTGCTGCTCGACTGCAGCGCGGTGGCCAAAGGCTATGGTTGCGACGTGGTGGCCAATGTGCTGCGCCGCCACGACGTGCAGAACTTCATGGTGGAGATTGGCGGCGAGGTGGTGACCTGTGGCGTGAGCGAGCGGCGCCTGCCCTGGCGCATCGGCGTGACCCGCCCCAACGAAGACCCCTTGCAGACCGCCCAGGAACTGCAGACGGTGCTCAACGTCACCGACAAGGCGATGGCCACCAGTGGCAACTACCGCAACTTCTACTACAAGGGTGGCAAGCGCTACGCCCATACCATCGACCCCTCCACGGGCTATCCTGTGGAGCACAGTCTTCTCTCGGCCACAGTACTGGCCCGCGACTGCGCCACCGCCGACGCCTATGCCACCTCGTTCATGGTGATGGGCATCGACCGTGCCCGCGAGGTGCTTGCCAGGCATCCCGAGCTGATGGCCTATTTCATCTATTCCGACAGCGAGGGCAAGAATGCCGTTTGGTATTCTGACACCCTTCGCGACAAGATTGCCGAGTAATAAGACAAGACTGTCAGGAACAGAAAGAGGAACGAAGGGAGATTGAATGAAGGGAGAATGAACGAAGGCCGATGGAGAACGCCAACCTCAATATCTACGACACGCTGCTCAGGCTGCCGCTCTTCCAGGGCCTCAGCCAGTCGGCACTTGCCCAGGTAGTGGGGCACACCAAGTTCGACTTCCTCCGCCACGGTCAGGGGCAGGAGGTGCTGCCGGCCTATGCGCCCTGCGACAGCATGATATTCCTGATCAAGGGCGAGCTGAGCGCCATCACCTATTCCGACGACCGCAGCTATCATGTGGAGGAATATGAGTGCGCTCCTTTTGTGATTGAGCCCGAGCGCCTTTTCGGTCTGAGCCAGCACTACAGCCGCAGCTACGTGGCCACCACCGATGTCGACTTGCTGCGCATCAGCAAGTCGGAGGCCACCCGTCTGGCCACCCACTTCTATGTGTTCCGCATCAACCTGCTCAACATCCTCACCACGCAGAACCAGCGCCTGCAGCACATGGTGTGGCGTGTCCATCCCTCCACTTGCCGCGACAAGATTATCCGGTTCCTGGCCGACCACTGCCTCAGGCCTGCCGGCCGCAAGACGTTCCATATCGGCATGCAGCAGTTGGCCACCCATATTGGCGAGAGCCGACTGAATGTCTCTCGCGCGCTGCATCTCATGGCCGACGAGCGGCTCCTGGTGATGGGCCGCGGCACGATAGAGGTGTCAGCCCTGGAGCAATTGCTCCATGCTCAGGCCTCGCGGTAGCCACCCCTCTGCCTGACGTAGTCGATGAGCGCCCTGAAAGTGGCGTCGCAGGAGAGCAGTTGTGGATTGCCCACCAGCACCATCTGCTCGCGCGCCCTTGTCAGGGCCACGTTGAGTTTCCGGTCCACGAGCGTGCCTTGGTCGTTATACATATTGCCCAGGAGGAAATCGAGCTGTCGGCGCTGCCGCACGGTGAACCCATAGATGATGACATCGCGCTGGCTCCCCTGGAACCTCTCCACGGTATCGATGGTGATATCAAGGAGTGGGGCGATGCCGAACACCTTCAGGCACTCCATCACACACGCTATCTGGTGCCGGTAGGGAACGATGATGCCTACCGACTGTTCGGGCACGAAGGTTCTCCCGTTCTGCGCATAGAGGTCGTAAATCGTTTTGGTGACCTGCGCGATGACCTTCGCCTCGGCCCTGTTCACCTTGTCTTCTCCTATCTTCAGCGATGCGCCATCGTCGGGCTCCGGCCTCACGGCCATCATCACCATACGGTGCGAGGCGAGATGGCCCGCCAGGCTGTTATCGGGGTCGAACCGCATGGAGAGCGGTCCCAACTGATGGTCGAGGGGCACCACGTCGAGCAGGCCGCCATAGAATGCCGTACTGGCGAAATCGGCCACCTCGGAGTGCATACGGCCCTGTTTGGTCAGCATATAGACCACCTCGGGCATTGGCGGATAACCGTCGGCAGTCCTTCCCTCGGTATTGATGCGGATGAGCCGCTCGAATAGCGAGTGCCTGCAATTGAGGATACCCAGACGGCGGAGCGAGGGTTCGGCAACCTCCGACACCTCCTC
>ONSV01000165.1 GCA_900320585.1 uncultured Prevotellaceae bacterium
ACAACCTTGGAGTGTGCTATATGCGTGGTTTGGGGGTGGTGGAAAACCATGTTACGGCCTTTGAGTGGTATATGAAAGCAGCCGAACTTGATGACATCTATGGCATTTTCAACGTCGCCGAATGCTACTACAAGGGAGATGGTGTGGAGCGGAATGAGGCCCTGGCCTTTGAGTGGTACTTGAAAGCCGCTTCACGTGGCGACCTTCAATCACAAGTGAACGTGGCCAATGCCTACTATTTGGGGCAAGGAATAGAGGCCGACCACCAGAAAGCCTATCTCTGGTATAGGGAGGCTGCTTTTCAAGGTCATATCCTGTCGCAGAAAAACGTGGGTGCTGCCCATTGGAATGGCGATGGCGTAGAGAAAGACGTGGCAGAGTCGGCATTTTGGTATGAGCTGGCAGCCCAGGGCGGCGACCCTCAGGCACAGTTTGCCATAGGATGGTTTCATATGACAGGCACCGGCGTGAAGAAAGATGAGCGCATGGGGCTGAAATGGATTCACCGCTCCACCGCACAAGGTTACCAACCCGCCATCGACTACTGCAAGGAAAACGGCTACAGGGTGTACTGACATCGTGAAAGACGACCACCCTACCTTTGCTAACGGACATTCAGACACTTGATTATGGCATGGAAGATAAAGATGAGATGTGACTCCTGTGGCTATGAGGCCGACATTTACGAGGGCCGTGGGCTGTTCCGTCAGGAGATTACGGCCGTGACGTGTCCCGACTGCAAGACCATCCAGCATCTTGTCGTTGGTGGCGTCATCGCCGACGTAGCCCCTTCCTTTCGCAGTGAGGTAGGACGGCTGTGCCTGAACTGTGGCAGCGACAACATCCGTATCTGGGACAAGAGAACCTGTCCTCAGTGTGGCTCGAATATGTCGGCCACAGGAGAACGTGAATTCTGGACATAGACAAGCATCGCATGGAAAAAGCACACCGACTCATTGACAGACAATGCGACCCGATGGGTGCTGCCATTTCCGACTATTGGAAGAATGGCAAGGCATCACGGCTACGTGTGTTTTCCCCAATGTTTGACGAGGATGAGATTCCTGTGGAAACCTTGTTCCGCAGTTACGAGAGTATGCCATTATTGGAACGGCACGCGCTCGAACTTGTAAAAGGCCATACCCTGGATGTGGGCGCCGGGGCTGGTTGCCACTCTCTGATATTGCAGGAAAGAGGAATTGATGTCGACGCCATAGACATTTCGCCGCTGTCGGTGGAGACGATGAGAGCGCGTGGTGTGATACGTGTTTTCCAAAAGGACCTATTCAGCGTTGGCGACCGATATGATACCATTCTAATGCTCATGAACGGCATTGGAATCGTAGGTACGATAGCACGTCTCCCCCAGTTTTTCCAATTGCTCGACGATATTTTGCTGCCTGGCGGACAATTGATTTGCGACTCCACCGACATCAGTTATGTTTTTGATGACGATGAACCCTTAGACGAGATGATCAACTACTATGGAGAGTTGGTCTACCGAATGCAGTATAAGGATATTCTGGGAAAAAGTTTCCCTTGGCTATATATAGACTCGCGCACGTTGGGTGATGTGGCCGACGCTTGTGGATATGACCTGCGCGTGGCAGGAAACGGGCAAGACCATGACTATTTGGCGCTAATTACCAAAAAACAATAATGTACCGACCGGCATATCACACCTGAATGTCTATGTCCGTGGAAGGATGAACAAAGCGGTTGTAAAGGGAAAAAACTCATATCATTTGTACATCTCGTTGGATTTTGCTATTTTTGCAGCAAAATCGAGGAAGCATCTTTTCCATCGACACACCATTAAACATCCAGCCCAAACAAAAATGAAGAATATTGTTATCGCAGCAGGTTATGCTACACGGCTTTATCCTCTGACAGAGAATTTCCCCAAACCACTGCTCAAGATAGGTGGTCGTTCAATATTGGAGCGTATGCTCGATGATATCGACCAAATCGACGATATCGATGAGCATATCGTGGTAACGAACCACAAGTTTGCCGCTATTTTCGATGAATGGAAGGCAACATGCCGATACAACAAGCCCATCAGCATCATCGATGATGGAAGCATCAGCAATGACACCCGCCTGGGAGCGGTAAAGGACCTGCTTCTTGCCATTGAGCAAAACAAAGTGGAAGACGACATCATGGTTGTGGCTGCCGACAATATCCTTGATTTCTCGTTTCAGGGCTTTGTAGATTTCTTCAAGGAAAAACAATCGTCGGTCATCATGTATTACCATGAACCAGAACTGCGGAAACTGCAACGCACTGGAGTGATAGAAATCGACGACAATCATTTGGTGCTGCAGATGCAGGAGAAGCCAGAGCAGCCTGTCTCGGAATGGGCGGTACCCCCCTTCTATATTTACCACCATTCAGACCTCTCTCTCATCAAAGACTGCCTCAGCCACGGATGTGGGTATGATGCGCCAGGCAATCTTGCCCACTATCTCACCGAGGTGACCCAGATACATGCCTGGCAGATGCCGGGGCATCGGTTCGACATCGGTTCACTCGACAGTTATGAAGAAGCAAAGGTGCGTTTCCAGGATTGAGGAAACGCACCTTTGACTTGATAGTGGCAACCGTCTACTGCCCTATTCTGGCCTCTACCACATTCACCACGTAGTCGCCCAATTTCTCACACTCCGAAATCAGGTCGGTGAACATGGCACCCACGGCATAATCATATTCATGGTTGTTGATCGATTGGATATTGGCAGCCTTGAGGTTATTGCGCAAGGTGTTGATTTCGTTCTCGATCTTGAATGTCTCCTTGGTGTTCACCTCACCACGGCGACCTTTCATCACCACGTTCATCTGAGTTAGCGAGTTGTCGGTAAGACGGAACATCTCGCTCACATCTTTCTCCAACTTCTCGGTGAACTTCTTGTCGGACTGCTTCTTGCGGCGAATCGTACGGGCGATGTTGTAGCAAGCGTCGCCAATACTCTCAATCTCACTGATCTCACGCAGCATCTGACGGATCTTACCCTTTGTCTCGTCCGACAAGTGGGCGTTGCTCACCTGCTCCAAATAGCGGGCAATCTCAATCTCCATATTGTCGGAGATGCCCTCGTATTTCTCGATACGTGAGAACAGTTTCTCGAACTCAGGATTCTCTTTCTCCTCATTCGACATAGCATAAAGACCTTTCACCATGTCGAACATACGCTGGATTCTCTCACCAAAGAGTGTGATTTCCTGCTGTGCCTGATAGACAGAGATTTCCGGAGTCTTCATCAGACCACCCTGGATGTATCTCAGTCGAGGCTCCTCCTCGTCGCTCACAGCCTTCGTCTTGATCACCTTGCAAACCAATTTCTCGATTGCGGGAATGAACCAAATGAGGATGAAGGTGTTGATAAGATTGAAGCATGTATGGAAAGCAGCAAGCACAAAACTCAGTTTGGCGGCATTGGCCAGGAATGCTGCCTCACCAGCACTCTCCTTGGTCATCTCCACATCAAATCCCACAAGTCCGCAAACCATGTTGACAAATGGATGGAACACTATGAGGATCCACACCACACCAAAGATATTGAAGAACATATGTGCAAAGGCAGCCCTTCGCGCCTGTGTGCCTGCCGACATAGCCACGATATTAGAGGTGACGGTGGTACCGATATTCTCACCCATAACCAATGCGATACCCTGGTAGATGGGAAGCACACCACTCGAGCACAAAATCATGGTGATGGCCATCACCGCAGCCGATGACTGTACGCACATTGTCAGCACGCCACCGATAATCAGGAACGTGATGGTGGTAAAGAAACTGTTGGGGTCAAAACTGGAGAAGAAATTGAGCACGGCCTCTTGCTCGCCAAGATGCATGTCGATACCTGTCTGGCGGAGAGTTCCCAGTCCGAGGAACATGAAGGCAATACCATAGAGGAAGTCGCCTGCAGTCCGGCGTTTCTTACTGTAGATGAGGATAATGGCGATAAAGAATGCGGGCCAGACAAAATCGCTGATATTGAATGAGAAACCCGCCGACATAATCCAAGCGGTAAGTGTGGTACCGATATTGGCACCCATAATCACACTGATGGCCTGGGCCAACGTAAGCAGTCCGGCACTGACGAACGATACCGTCATCACGGTAGTAGCTGTAGACGACTGCACTGCGGCTGTGACAAACACACCAGTAAGCATTCCGGTAAAACGATTGGTGGTCATTGCACCAAGCACATGGCGCAATTGCGGACCAGCCAATTTCTGCAATGCATCACTCATGGTTTTCATACCATACATCAACAATGCAAGCGATCCTAACAGCTTAAAAGCAAGTAACAAATAATTCTCTGATTCCATAACAATGATGAATTGGAAGGTTTGAATGAAGAATGATATTTTTATTAATAGTATTATTGTAGTTTGAGTTTTCTCCTGGTCAATTGGGCAATAGAGACCGCGAAGAGGCATGCTGTCTCAGTGCGCAACCGACATTCGCCAAGGGATATGGAATGGAAACCATTAGCGATGGCCAAATTTACCTCATCGATAGAGAAGTCGCCCTCTGGCCCAATCAGAATAGTGATGTCGGTATCGGGCACGTCTTGGGACGACTGTAACAGTTGGAACAAATCGGTTTTCTCTACCTCTTCGTAACAATGGGCGATACATTTCAAGCCGGTTCTCGGCATGCAGACAAAGTCTTTGAAATCCATTATCTCATTGACAACAGGTTTCCAAGCCTTGCGGCTTTGCTTGACGGCGGAGATTACAACTCGCTCAATGCGGTTGTACTTGACCACACGGCGCTCTGAAAAGCGGCAATTGAGGAACGACAACTCATCGAAGCCTATCTCGGTGGCCTTTTCGGCCATCCACTCCACCCTGTCGATATTCTTGGTGGGCGCCATAGCCAGATGAATACGGCCATGCCACAACCTGGATTGTGGCATGGCCTCCAATATTTCATACAGGCATTTCTTAGACGAGGCTACAGAAACAATGGCACGATAAAAGCATCCATTGCCATCGATGAGGAAAATCTCGTCACCTTGAGCCAGTCGCAACACGCGCAAAGCATGTGCGGCCTCTTCCTCAGGAAGAGCACCTGCGCTATTCGCTTCTGGCACAAAGAAATATCGAGTTTCCTTCATGTATTACTTTCGTCTTTGGAACGTCGCTGCAACTCATCACGCAATTGAGACGCTTGCTCATAATTCTCCTCGCTGATAGCCTTATCGAGTGCCTTTTTCAACATATCGGTGGTTATCACGTTGACGGGAACCGACACGGCAACCGACTCCTCCTTGTAAGGCACACTCTGCCGTAGCAGCAGGCTTTCCT
>ONSV01000262.1 GCA_900320585.1 uncultured Prevotellaceae bacterium
GTTTCGTGTCAGAGATAGCGGGTCTGCGCCCGCTATGAGGCTTTTTAGGGTGGGTGTATCGTTCAGGGTAAGAGTAAGGCTGTCGAAATAGGTCACCGCCTTTTGCAAATCTTGGCGGTTGGTTTGGGCGTAGTCGTTCTTGTACAATAATTCCGAGATCAACAGCTGGCAATAGTGCCCGTTGTAGGTGTCGAGACCGTCGGCCTCAGGGCTGCCCACAAATTGCAACAACAGGGCAAAGGCGCTGTCGGGCTGCCGCCACATGAGGCTGTCGATGGCGGATAATGTGGGGGACGCTGTATCGTCAGGCTCAGCAATCTTCACCGAAGACGTGCAGGCATACAAAAAAGCCAGCAAACAGACGGTTCCTATTGGGCAATACCATTTCATTCTGGCAAAAATAAATAAATTATTGAAAATGAAGAATGCGGAATGGCAAAAAACTTTGCCATTCCGCATTCATAATTCAGCATTCAGCGTTCTTACTTAATGTTCGGCTCTTCCAGTCCGAAGTGCTTCTTCTTGTCGACGGCCTTGAGGTAGACCGAGATCAACAGAGCTGCGATACCGAGGGCAGCCAACATGACGAGTGCCCAGGTGTAGTTCAGCTCGTGGGCAGCAGTGCCTTCGGGGTTGGTCTTTTGCAACACGTTGCCGATGAGGGTCGGGAAGAGGCCGAGACCGATATTCTGGATCCAGAAGATAAGGGCGTAGGCCGAACCGATTATCTTTTCGTCCACCAACTTCGGCACGCTCGGCCACAAAGCGGCAGGCACCAACGAGAACGAGGCACCAAGCACCAGGATGGTCACGTAAGCCACGATGACGCCGCCAACGGACGAGCTGGCTGAAACGCCAGGCAAAACGAAGGCGAAGGTGAGGTGGCATACGACAAGCAGCAAGGAACCGAGCATAAGCATCGTGGCGGCTTTACCCTTGTGGTCGACATAGCTGCCGAGGATAGGAGTGATAGCCACGGCCAGCAGCGGGAACACAGCGAAGATGGTCTCGGCGGTGCCACGCATGTAACCCATGTAGCAGTAAACCACCAAGGCAACAACGGCGACAAGCATCAAACCAATCTTCATGCCCTTCTTCTTCGAGAAGTTGCTGGCGAAGGAGCAAATGGCCACGAGGAGCATGATGATGTATTGGACGATGGTAACAGAAATCGGGAAACTCTCAGTGCTGCCACCCCAGTAAGTGTTGAGGTCGGCAGGAGTGAGCGTCAGATTGCACTGCAGCATGTTGACGGCATATTTCTGGAATGGGAAAATGGCGCTGTAGTAAAGCACACAGAGCAGGGCAACCAGCCAGAAACCGAGGCTCGACAAAATCTTGCCGATGTCGGAAATCTTGAATGGGTCGTCTTTCTCTTCTGCTTCACCTGTTTGAGCATCGAGTTTCTTGTCCATGAAGAAGTAGACGATGAACATGATCAAGGCGATGCAAAGCAGTACCACACCGAACTTGACGGAGTTGGCGACCTCGATTTCACCACCCAACTTGGCGAAGAAGGGGGAGAAAATCATGCAGGTAGCCACACCCAGACGGGCAAGAGCCATCTCGGAACCCATGGCCAAGGCGGTCTCACGACCCTTGAACCACTTCACGATACCACGGCTCACGGTGATGCCAGCCATCTCGCAGCCGCTACCGAAGATCATAAAACCGATGGCGGCCAATTTGGCGGAACCGGGCATGCCGTCAGCAAAGGGCAGAATGTCGCCGATGAACGGAATGTTGACGTTCCAGTTGAGGTGCGTGTTGAACCATGCCTCCATGCTTGTGCCGATAAAGCTTTCACTGCAGGCATAGAACTTAATCAGTCCACCCACAAGCATCACGGCACCTGAAAGCACTGCCGTAAAGCGAACGCCCATCTTGTCGAGGATGATACCGGCAATGATGAGGAAGAACACATAGACGTTAAGGAACACTTCTGCACCTTGCATACGGCCGAACGAAGCACTGTCCCAACCGCGTGTCTCTTGCATCAAGTCTTTGATGGGGGACAAAATGTCCATGAAAATGTAGCTGCAGAACATGGCCAAGGCCAAGAGCAGCAAGGCAACCCACCTCATGGTGGGGTTGTCTCTCAATGTGAGTTTTTCTGTCA
>ONSV01000173.1 GCA_900320585.1 uncultured Prevotellaceae bacterium
CCGGTCACGATGAGCAGCCAGTTGCGCACCCTGATGGTGTTGATGCCCAAGTTCTCGGCATACTGCTCGCCCAACAGCAGGGCGTTGAGGGGCTTGATGAGCAGGAGCGAGGCTCCGAGGGCCAGGAGGATGGAGATGGAGAAGAACGGGATGTGGGCCATGGGCACGCCTCCGAAATTGCCCATTCCCCATACGGCATACGACTTCACGCCTTCTTCGGTGGCGAAGAAATTGAGCAGCGAGATGACCGACGACGAAACGAAGCCTATCATCACGCCGATGATGAGCAGCATCACGCTGTTTCTCACCATCGTCGAGAAGACGAAAATCAGCATGGTGACGGCCATCGCACCAATGAAGGCACCCACGATGACGGCCATGAAACCGGTGGCCTGAAATATGCCCGAGGTGATCGAACCGCCCATCAGCAGCATCACCAGGGCCACGCCAAGACTGGCGCCACCGCTGATACCGAAGATCGAGGGACCGGCCAGGGGATTCTTGAAGGCGGTCTGCAGCATCAGTCCGCTCACGGCCAGCGCTCCGCCACAAAGGCTGGCAGTGATGGCCTGGGGCAGGCGGGTCTCCATCACGATGTAGCGCCACGAGGCTTTCTGGCTTTCGTCGCCCATGAGTATGGAGAAGACGTCGCTGGCGGGTATCTTGATCGAGCCCAACAACAGGTTGAGCACGAAGAGGATGATGATGGCCAGTGTCATCAGTATGCAGTATCTCACGCCTTTCATCTAGATATGGGCTATGTTGAGTGGTTCTTGAGGGGTTCTCTTATGGTTCCTGCAGGTTGCTCTTTCACAAGGTCTTGCCCAGGGGGTGCCGGTCATTCCGATGCCACGGGGGTGTAGTATTTCGGCTGGCCCAGTCCCAGTTCGGGATGGAGCAGGCAGATGTAGTCGCGCAGCAGGAAGTCGGGACGGAACGGCACTTCCTCGAAGTAGGTCACTTTCTGGGTGTCCACATACCAGGTGTTGTGCTCCTTGAAGGCTTTCATCTCCTTATAGCCGGGATATTCGGAGGCAAGTCTCGCATAGGTCATGCGGCCTGAACCGAAATGGTTGAAAATCCACACGTCGGATTGTCCGGCTTTGTCGAGCACGGTCTCGAAGGTCATCGACAGACTGCCGCTGTGCTTGTCGTCGGCCCAGGCATACTTGCCGTTGGCATCGGCTATCAGCTGTCCCACCGAACTCTTGCCGCCCGCCACATACCAGGTGGAGCCAGTGAGCTTCTCGGTGATGATCGAGCGCGTGGCCGATGCTTTCTGGGCACTGTCTTTCAAGGCCATGTACGAGCGGTGCATCACCTCGAAGAGCGAGTCGGCCACCTCCTCCTTGCCGAAGAGCATGCCGTAGAGGCGCATCCACTCGGCGCGGCCCAGCGCCGACTTCTCCATGTAGTCGGCACACTCCATCAACGGAATGTGTATGTCTTCCAACTGGCCATAGCCGCCAGAGTTCTCGAATGGTGAGAGCATCAGCAGGTCGGGGGCCATGTCGATGATTTTCTCCACCACGGGATTCATTCCGTCGCCGCAGTCGGTGATGGTGCCCTCGCTCACGCCCTGCCTCACCCACGGTATCGACATGAATTTCAAGTCGGCCACGCCAGCCAGTTGGCGCTCGCCGTGGAGCCATCCCAGCAACTGGCAGTGCGAGGCGGTGAAGATGACGGCACGCTCCACGGGAGTCCTTACCACGGTGCCCTCGGGCAGGTGGTCGGGCAGGGGCTGGTGCTTGTCTACCAGCACGTAGCGGTGCAGGGGAACGCCTTCCTTCCACGGGTTGGCAATCGACACCGTGGTGTATCCATCGTATTTCACGATTTGCAGTAGCGTGGCATAGCGCATGGCCAGCGTGTCGCCTTGCCCGGTGTGCACCGGCGCCTCGCTTTTCCTGCACTGGGCGAGAAGCATCAGTGCCCCGCAGGCCATGATGAGGGGGATAAGGATGGTTTTGGTGTGTCTCATTTCTTTCCTTGACATGATGTTGCTCGTCTTAGTTGTGTCCGTTGAAAGGCTCCATCATCATTCCGCTGGGCGTGCCTTCCTGGTCGATGCCATCGCGGGCAAACACGTGCTTCAGGGTGATGAGCACGATTTTCACGTCGACAAGGAATGTCACGTGGTCCACATACCACACGTCGTACTCGAACTTCTGGGCCCAGGTGATGGCGTTGCGGCCGTGACATTGCGCCCAGCCCGAGATGCCCGGTCGCACCTCATGGCGCCGCATCTGCTCCTTGCTGTAGAGGGGCAGGTATTCGGGCAGGAGCGGGCGGGGCCCTATCAGCGACATCTCGCCCTTTAGCACGTTGATGAGCTGGGGAAGCTCGTCGAGCGACGACGACCTGACAATCTTGCCCACTTTCGTCAGCCGCTCGGTGTCGGGCAGAAGGTTGCCTTCGGCATCACGCTCATCGGTCATCGTCTTGAATTTCACCACCTTGAAAAGCTTGCCGTCCTTTCCCGGGCGGTCTTGATAGAAGAAGGCGCCCGCTCCTTTGTTGGCGATGTGCAGCCATACCCACACCACCAGCAACACTGGCGAGAAGACAATGAGCACCAACAATGCGAATACAATGTCGACAACCCGTTTGAAAAAATGCCTATACATGCTTGTTCTTATTTGTTTTAAGCTGGATTACCAGGGCTGCTAGTCATCCTAGGGCTACTAGGGCTACTAGTCTTACTAGGGCTACTAGTCATCCTAGTGTTACTAGTTCTTCCAGTTCCTTCTCATTCTCCAAAGAGCAGTTTGCGGTCACGCTTGATGGCCGGCACCGTCCACTCTTCTGGCACGAAGCGCCAGTTGTTGTGGGGCTGTGGGTTGAGCACGCCGGCTTTCTCTATCTCCTGCATCAGGTAATGGCGCTGGTCTCTCTCGCTTTGGTAGATGATTCGGTTCGGAATCTCTTCTTTCGGGATGCCCGCACCGCGTATGAGCAGCTCGCCACCGCCATTGCCGCGGTAGCTGTTCATCGCCACCTTGTACCATTTGTGCTCATCGAAGGGCTCGCCATTGCTCATGCGCAGGATGCGCACCTTCTGGCCATCGGGTTTCGTCACGTCCACCTCGTAGTCGATGCCGGCGGCACTGTCGAAGTTGAACGCCAGGTTCTTGAACATGAAGCGCTGCTTGTCGTCGTTGCTGCCGTCGTTGAGCAGCATGATATGGTCGTCGGCACTGGTCATCGTGTTCACCCATAGGTCGTAGCTCATCTCCAGGTGCTTGCGCACCTCCTCGCCGGTCATCCTCAGCACGTAGAGCTCGTTCTCATAGCGGTAGAGGTTGAACATGTCGCTCACGTACACGTCGCCGGCTTTGATCGATGTGTTGAACGACAACGGGGCGTTGAACGAGATGTCGGCTCCAGTAAGGCTCAGCTGTAGGTCGTGGATGAAATCGGTGAAGGCGGCGCTGCCAAAATAGCAGTCACGGGTGTAGATGGTGTTCTCAAACCGTCCGATCTTACGGTCTACGTAGGTCTTCACGCTGTCGATGGCGGGCTGGAAGTGGTTGATGAAATCCTGGTCGATGGCTCTGTCTCTCATGCTCACCACATCGCCCTTCACCTCCTTCGTCACCTTGCCGCGGCGGCCTTTCTTCACTGTAATCGTGGCGTCGGCCACGTTCAGGGCGTTGCTCGAGGGGTCGAGGCACACCACCTGCTTGCCGGCCACGTTGGTCACGCTGCCGCTATACTGGATATGGTCGTGCCCGTAGAGGATGAGGTCGAAGCCCGGCACCTCGAGGGCCACGGTGAACGAGGCATCCTCCTCGTACTCGTCGGTAGTGATGCCGCCTTCTGTTCCCGAGTGAAACAGGCCTATCACCACGTCGGGATGCTCGTTGGCCTGCAGGTAGTCCATCCACTTGCGGGCCGTCGACACCATCTCGTCGAACCGGAGTCCCGTCCACAGCTTCTCGTTGAGCCAATGGGGGATGGCGGGGGTGAGCAGGCCCAGAATGGCTATGCGCACGCCGTCGCGCACCAGTATGGTGTAGGGCTTCACATAGGGCTTGCCGGTAGAGGTGTCGATGATGTTGGCGCCCAGCATGTCACAGTTCACCTCTTTTATCCATTTGTCGTATACGGAATGGCCGGTCTCCACGTCGTGGTTGCCCATGGTCTGTGCGTCGTATTGCAGGTAGTTGATTACCGATGCGGCCACGTTGGGCATCTTCGGGTTCACGTAGTTGGTATAGTAGCAGGTGGGCTGCCCTTGCAGGATGTCGCCGTTGTCGAGCAGGATGAGGTTCTTGCCATATTCCTTCCGCAGTTCCTTCACGTATGTGGAGACTCTTGCCAATGTGCCGTTCAGCGGTTTGCGGTTGATGAAGTCGTAGGGGAAAAAGCAGCCATGCACGTCGCTGGTCTGTACGACGCGTAGCGTCACCGTCTTGTTCTTTGCCATTGTCTGAATGGGTGTGATGAGGGATAGGGCCATGAGGGCCATGATAAAGTGTTTCATATTATTTGGTTTTTGGTTTTCTCTCTTTTCGCTTGATGCCAAACAGTTCGCGCCATCCGTTGAAGTCTTTCTTCATGATGAGGCCCAGTCCTTGGGTGTTCAGGCTGTTCTTGATGAAGTAGCGGTCGTTGGCCTGGTTGTACACCTTCACGGCCAGGTTGCCGTTGGGAAGGAGCAGGTAGCGGATGTCGAAATCGCCGATGAAGCTCGTGGTGGCATTGGGGTTGTCGCGATAGCCGAACTGTCCGTTGATGAGCAGCCGGTTGTTGAGCAGCCGCCCGCTGAGCAGTCCCTCATACTCGGCGTTGTTGAATCCCTCGTTGCCGGTAGAGATGTTGGCACCGAAGTTCCAGTTGCTGGTCTTGATGAAGTTCTTCAGCACGTTGTTGATTTGCTGGCTGATGGTGCCGCTGAGCAGACTCTGCATGGCCAGGCTGGTCTGGCTTTG
>ONSV01000090.1 GCA_900320585.1 uncultured Prevotellaceae bacterium
CTCTTGTGTGAACAACTAAAAAATGCGCTCCTTTTTTCTTAACAATCCTTAAAAACTAAAGGTTTTAGTTTGTACCAACTAAATTTTTTAGTTATTTTGTAGGTGGATAAGATACAGACGCATTTTGATGGATGTGAAACAAAAAGAAAACGAACAATGAAAAAACTGACTCGCAAGGAAAAGGAAATCATGGACCTGTATTGGCAACATGGACCGATGTTCGTCAAGGAACTGCTGGAGTACTACGACGAGCCACGTCCTCATTTCAATACGCTATCCACTACGGTGCGAATTTTGGAGAAGAAGGGCATGCTTGGCCACAAGCAGTTTGGCACGTCTTACCAGTATTTCCCCATGGTGTCGGAGAAGGAATACGGACGTTCGAGCCTGGCCGGAGTCATCAAGAGCTATTTCGACGACTCGTATCTGGATGCCGTCAGCAGTTTCGTGAAAGACGAGAAGATTTCCTTGGAAGAACTGAAAGAATTGATCGAGCAAATAGAGCAATCATAATACAATAAGCAAATCAGTATGTTGGAATTCCTGAAATACGACTTGAAAGTAGCTGTGCTGATAGCGATTTTCTACTTGTTCTATCGCTTGTTGCTCAGCCGCGACACGTTTCACCGCCTCAACCGCGTGGTGCTGCTCGCCACGGCAGTAGCATCGTTCGTGTTGCCGTTCTGTGTCTTTACCTTCCATCATACTGTCGTCTTGGAATCCGTCCGTTCCAGCGTCGCCATTGGAAAGCCATTGGCGGCAATCGTCGAGCCTTCCATGACATGGTGGCAAATGGCAGCCATCGTCGTGTTCTTCTTGGGGGTGCTTATTGTGGTGGGCCATGTCGTATGGTCGGTCGTGCAGGTGGTTCGTCTCATCATGCACAGTGAGCGTCACCCACAAGACGATGGCGTCGTCATCGCCGTCACCCGCAAGCAGGTGTCGCCCTTCAGCTGGATGCGCTATATTGTGCTCAACGTAGCCGATTTCGAACATCAAGACTCGGCCATCATGGCCCACGAACGAGCCCATATACGACGGCGGCACTCGCTCGACGTACTCCTCGTTGATACACTCACCGCACTGCAATGGTTCAACCCCGCTATATGGATGCTTCGCCAAGACCTGCGTGCCATCCATGAGTATGAGGCCGATGCAGCTGTTCTCTCTCAAGGCATCAATATGCGTCAGTATCTTTATCTACTTATCCAAAAGGCCGTTGTCAGTGGCGGGTACTCCATAGCCAACGGCATTACTCACAGTACCCTCAAAAACCGCATAAAAATGATGCTTAACCATAAGAAATCCAATGGCAAGAGTTGGTTGAAACTGCTCGCGCTCCTGCCCATCCTAGGTACATTCCTGGCGCTCAACGCCGAGACCGTCACCGAATATGTGTACCAAAATCCTCAAAAGAAAATTGTGAAGAAAGGCCGCAAAGCCGGAAAAGTGAATGTGAGTGGTAAGACCATCGAAGTGAAAGCAGATACCGTTTCCACTGCGCCTGTCAGTATCCATGTTGAGATGAAGGACGGTTTGGAGAATCCTCTCGTTGTCATCGACGGCAAGCGCTCCACCATTGCAGAGTTGCAGAAGCTCGATCCTCAAACTATCGACAATGTCAGCGTGTTGAAAGACAAGGCTTCTCTCGAGGTGTTTGGTGAGGATGGGATGAACGGGGTCATCATCGTCACGACCAAGGATGCTGCACGCGAGGCCTTGACAATGACGTTGCAGCCAGCTTCTTCTACGGCTACATCAGACGACGTCGAGGTTGTTGTCGTCGACATGTACCCCGAAACCCATGACTCGGAAGCCTTCGATGTGGTGGAAAAGATGCCGGAATACCCTGGCGGAATTGAAGCTTTTATGAAGTTCCTCTCAGAGAATGTCCGTTATCCTGAAGCTGCCTCTAAAGCAGGTATTCAGGGCAGGGTTCTTGTCAATTTCATCGTTGAGAAAGATGGCTCAATCAGCAATATCCACGTTATCCAAAACGTCAACGAATACCTCGACGCCGAGGCGGTCCGTGTTGTCGGCGCCATGCCCAAATGGACTCCGGGAATGCAGGAAGGCAAAGCCGTACGCGTGAAATATGCAGTGCCCATCTCATTCCGGTTGAACTAAACGACTGCTTTTCCCCGACCGGTATTCGGTTTTCGCGTGTAGGAAATCGATGTTAGAATCGATTTTTCCCCAAAGTCATTCTGACTTTGCGAAACCGAATACCGGTTGTTGGTACCCATAATCTTCTGGCAGACAAAGCTGCTGCGAAGCGAAGCCTAAATCTCAAACCTCAAATCTCAAACCTCAAACCTCAAATCAAATTATTCCTCATTTCTTTTTTTTTTTTTCTCGACTTTCCGTAACTTCGCTGCCAATTCACACAGACACTCATTATGACCGAGCAAGACCGAATCAAGCAGTTGCGGCGAGAGCTGCACGAGCATAACCACCGTTACTATGTGCTCAACCAACCCATCATCAGCGACCAGGAGTTCGACTTCCTGATGCATGAGTTGCAGGACCTGGAGGCCAGGCATCCCGAGATGGCCGACCCCAACTCGCCCACACAGCGCGTGGGCAGCGACCTCAACCAGGAGTTCACCCAGGTGGCCCATCGCTATCCCATGCTCTCGCTGGCCAATACCTACAGCGAGCAGGATGTGGCGGAGTGGTATGCCAGTGTGAGTAAACTGCTTGGAGGTGAACCCTTCGAGGTGTGCTGTGAGCTGAAGTACGACGGACTTTCCATCTCGCTTACCTACGAGGAGGGAAAACTCGTGCGGGGCGTGACGCGTGGCGATGGCGTGCATGGCGACGACGTCACCGGCAACGTGAAGACCATCCGCTCCATCCCCCTCGTGCTGCCGGGATGGGAAGAGCAGAAACAGGGCCTCGACCTCTTCAGTCAGCAGGCGCCCATCCCCCGGTCGTTTGAAATCAGGGGCGAGATCCTCATGCCGTGGAAGGTGTTCGACCAACTCAATGCCGAGCGTGAGGAGAATGGCGAGCAACTGTTTGCCAACCCCCGCAATGCGGCCAGCGGTACGCTGAAGAGCCAGAAGTCGGAACTCGTGGCGAGCCGCCGGCTCGACGCCTATCTCTACTATCTGTTGGGCGAGTCGCTGCCTGCCGACGGACATTACGAGAACCTCGAGGCGGCCCGCTCCTGGGGGTTCAAGGTGAGCGAGGGTATCCGCAAGGTGAAGACCCTCGACGAGGTGCTCCAGTTCATCGCCTACTGGGACACCGAGCGGCGCAACCTGCCCGTGGCCACCGATGGCGTGGTGCTGAAGGTGAACTCGCTCCGCCAGCAGCGTGCATTAGGATTCACGGCGAAGAGTCCGCGATGGGCCATCGCCTACAAATACAAGGCCGAGCGCGAGTGCACCCGCTTGCGCGAGGTCACTTATCAGGTGGGGCGCACGGGGGCGGTCACGCCAGTGGCCAATATGGACCCGGTGCTGCTCGCCGGTACCACGGTGAAGCGGGCCACGCTCAACAACGAGGACTTCATCCGGGCTTTCGACCTGCATCTGGGCGACTATGTCTTTGTGGAGAAAGGGGGCGAGATCATTCCCAAGATTGTGGGGGTCGACACCGAGCGACGTGAACCCGGTGCCGAGCCGGTGCGGTTTATCACCCATTGTCCGGAATGTGGCACCGAACTGGTGCGCTATGAGGGTGAGGCGGCATGGTATTGTCCGAACGACGCGGGATGTCCACCGCAGATCAAGGGCCGCATCGAGCATTTCATCGCCCGCAAGGCCATGAACATCGACTCGCTCGGACCGGAGACCATCGACGACTATTACCGCCACGGACTCATCCACGATATCGCCGACCTCTACGACATCCAGGTGCAGCAGATCAATGGCGACGGGTCGCGCACGAAGTCGGCACAGAAAATCGTCAATGGCATCAAGGCCTCCACGCAGGTGCCCTTCGAGCGCGTGGTCTTCGCCCTCGGCATCCGTTTCGTGGGCGAGACGTCGGCCCGCTTGCTGGCACGGCATTTCAAGACGATGGACGCGCTGATGAGTGCCACCGCCGACGACCTGGTGCAGGTGGAGGGCGTGGGCGATGTGATCGCCGCCAGTGTGGTGGGCTATTTCCAGAACCCCGTCAACCAGCGCATCATCGAGCGCCTGCGGGGGTATGGGCTGCAGATGAGCCTCTCCGAGGAGCAGATACAGGGTGCCTCCGACAAACTGGCCGGACAGAGCATCGTCATCAGCGGGGTGTTTGCCCATCATAGCCGCGACGAGTACAAGGCCATCATCGAGCAGCATGGCGGCAAGAACGTGGGCAGCATCAGCGGCAAGACGTCGTTCATCCTCGCCGGCGAGAACATGGGACCGTCGAAGTTGCAGAAAGCCGAGAAACTGGGCATCCGTATCGTCTCTGAGGATGAGTTTCTCGAGATGTTGAACCTTACAACCCAACCACAATGAATGTCATCGTATCACAGGAAATAGAACAGGTGTGCCCGGGATTCGTGGGGGCTGCCGTCGAGGCCTATTGCGTGAACACGCCATATTGTGCCCCTCTATGGGAGGAGATCAATGCTCTGGGCGAGCGCTTCCGTGCCGAACTCACCACCGAGAGCTTGAAGGCGCTGCCGGGCATCGCCGCCACGCGTGCGGTATATAAGAAATGTGGGAAGGATCCCTCACGCTACCGTCCGGCCGCCGAACAACTCATCCGCCGTATGCTGCAAGGCAAGGAACTCTACCAGATCGATACGCTCGTCGACCTCATCAATCTGGCTTCCATCGCCTTTGGATATAGCATAGGGGGCTTCGATGCCGACAAGTTCCAGGGCGACACGCTCACGCTGGGTGTGGGGCGTGCAGGAGAGCCCTACGAGGGCATCGGGCGCGGGATGATCAATATCGAGGGACTGCCTGTCTACCGCGATGCGGCAGGGGGTGTGGGCACGCCCACGAGCGACCATGAACGCACAAAGATAGAACTCGGTACCACCCACCTGCTCGTGCTCATCAATGGATACGACGGCGACGAGCAGCATGTGGTGGGCAATGCCGAGTTCATACAGCAGTTGCTCCGCAAATACGCGCAGAGCGACGGAGGCGGCTATACTATCTACAGGTAGGAGAGCCTAAAGGAAGGACAGCAACTTGCGGTCGCCCTCCGTCCATTTCAGTTTCTCCAGTTCTTCCCTGCCGAGCCATTTGTAGTCCAGATGGTCGAGCAGCTTGAACTCGCCGTCTCCCCCTTTGCAGAGGTAGGCGGTCAGTGTGATGCAGAAGTCGGGATATTCCTGTATCACCGAACCCAGTCGGCGGCCCACATAGATATCCCAGTCCATCTCTTCCTTGATTTCGCGCAGCAGCGTGTGGTGGTCGCTCTCGCCTTCCTCCACCTTGCCACCGGGAAACTCCCAGTGCTCGGAGATATATTCGTATTTCGAGCGGCAACGTTGCATGCACAGGTATTTGCCATCGTTTACGACGACGGCAGCTACCACGTTGTAGTGTTTCTTCTCTTCCATTTTATTCAGTTATGTTTTTTTCGATGTCAGGGGCAGTCGGCGCCATACCCAGCGGGGAATACGGCGCCAGAAGGCTGTGACGATGCGCCAGCGCCAGTCGATCACCCTGATGTGCTGCCGCCTGCCGATGGCGGTCATGATCTCGCGCGCCACGGCTTCTTTCTGCAGCGTCATGGGGTAGTGGTTGCCGTCGGCTATCAAGGCGGTGTCAACGAATCCGGGCCGGATGTCGGTGAAGCGGATGGGCAGCCCCTGGCTGTTGGCCAACTGCTCCAAGGCCTGCAGGTAGGTGTTCTGAAAGGCTTTCGTGGCCGAGTAGGAGGGTGCCGGTCCCAGTCCTTTGGTGCCGGCGATAGAGGTGATGGCGGCGATATGTCCGCCGCCATGCCCGGCCATGTAGCGGTAGGCGGCGCCTATCATCCGGGTGAAGCCCAGGGCGTTGGTCTCCACAGTGCTCATCTCGATGCCGGCCTCGAGCGAGGGGTTCTGGTGCCCGATACCCGGCGCATAGAAAAACAGGTCCATTCCGCCCACCTTACCTGTCAGTTCCAGCAACTGTCGCTCGCCATCGTCGCTGGTCACATCGATGGCGGCCACCTCCACCTGGCTGGGCCACTGGTCTTTCAGTTCCTGTAACAGGTGGGTGCGCCGCGAGGCCACGCCGAGGGTCCATCCGTCGGCGAGCAGCAGGCGGCTCACTTCCATTCCTATGCCCGAGGAGGCGCCAAGCACGATGCCTTTCTTCATCTCTGGGTTATGGGTTATACGAGCGAGAAGGCCACTTCCATCATGTTGGTGAACGAGTTCTGCCTCTCCTCGGCCGTGGTGGCCTCACCGGTGATGATGTTGTCGGAGATGGTGCAGATACCTAAAGCGCGGTTGCCCGAGCGGGCGGCGTTCATGTACAGGGCGGCTATTTCCATCTCAACGGCCATCACGCCCATGTTGATCCACTTCTCGGTGTGGGCATTCTCCGAATAGAAGGCATCGGCGGAGAACACGTTGCCCACCTTGTAGTTGAAGCCTCTGCGCTCACACTCGTCGGCGGCGGCACGGAGTAGGTCGAAGTTGGCGATAGGGGCATAGGTGCCGGGCAACTCAAACTGCGCGGCGTAGTTGGAGTCGGTGCAGGCGCCCATGGCGATGGCCAGGTCGCCGATGTGCAGGTCGGGATGGATGGTGCCGGCCGAACCCACGCGGATGATGGATTTCACGTTATAGAAATTGAAGAGCTCATAGGTGTAGATAGAGATGGAGGGAATGCCCATGCCATGTCCCATCACGCTCACGCGCTTGCCATTGTAGGTGCCGGTGTATCCCAGCATGCCGCGCACTTGGTTGAAGAGGACAGGATTCTCGAGGAAGGTCTCGGCCATTTTTTTCACGCGAAGGGGGTCGCCAGCCATGATCACGGTCTCGGCGATGTCGCCCAGTTTCGCACCGATGTGTGGAGTTGGTGTCTTTGCCATATTTCTTGATTTTTAAGGTTGTTGAATAAGTTAGCAGCGCAATGCAATGGTAAACCCATTTATTATTGACATGTTGCAAATATATGGAATTTTTTTGATATATGGTGTTGATAGTTTGTTTTTTTTCCTTTTTTATGACAATTGGCGATATCTTGTCGGTGATATTTCTCCGAAAGGGGTGGGCAGATAGCCTAAGTGTATCACTATTTCGTTGAAAAATCACTTTTTTCGTGTCATTTTTTCGGTTTTGCGACAGTTTTTCCGCCGTTTTATTTTGTTTGTCGCAAATTTGGTTTTGTGTCTTATGCACTTTGGCAAGAATTCGCCGAAAACTATTGCGGGCGTTGAAAACCGACATATCTTTGCATCAGAAACAACAAAGACAGGACAGCCTGTCGGAGTGAAAACAACAAAACAACAAGAAATTAAAAACAAAAAATATACGATTATGAAAACAATGAATGCAACCCCAATGACAGTCGCCCAGTATGAGGGCAGCGCAACAGCAGTGAAAGCAATGAAGTCGGTGAAGAAAGGTCTTGCCAACATGGTGAAGTTCCTCATGTTCATCAGTCCGGTTTACCCACAGTGCACTCAAGGAATGTAACAAGAATGAATCGACAACAGACATTAACAACAAACGAAGTATCAACCCATATCAACAACATTAAATAAATACAACTATGAAAGCAATGAATATCAACCCCGTCGTAGCGGTAGAGTACAGCAAGGAGGCCTTTGCCGCCAAGTGCAAGAAAGCCATATCGAAGTTCATCGACACCTACCTGGTGTTCTTCCAGATGCCCACTGGCATGGTAGTGAACCCTGAGCAGCAGCAGATTTGGCGTAAGGCTTAAGAGTCGGATTCCGTCTCAAGCCATACGGAAATAGGGGATTGCGACAAGCGCAGTCCCCTATTTCCGTATAATTGACTCAACTTAATCCGCTTGCTCATCGGCAAGCAGTCTCAAATCCTTATTTTACCACTACTTTGCGTGTGGTGCCGTCGCTCATGCGCACGATGTTGATACCGCGCTGCGGAGCATTGATGGCCTTGCCGTCGAGGGTGTGGCGCGAGGTGGCCACCCGGTTCGGGGCAACGAAGTGGTTGTGGCTGATGCCTGCGGTCTCGTCGGGCTCACCACCGAGGTTGTCCATGCAGAAGTAGCCCGGGGTGGTCATGCCCCATTCGTTGGCACGCGAACTGGTGATGGCGAAGGTGAGGTTGCTTACCTCGCCCAGCACGCTCAGGTCTACCCACTGCCAGTAGTCGAGATAGTAGTGGTCGGCCTCGTTCTCCGAACGGTAGTCGGCCAGGTAGATGTCGGTGGTGGCGGTGGTGCCGTCGGCATGGGTGCCGGTGATGGTGAGCTTGCACCAGTCGCCGGTGGCGAAGGCACCCGGTGTCATGCCATCGCCTTGGGTGTAGGCCGAGATGTTCCATGCCGAGTTGGTGACATACATACCACTGATTACGGCTGGACCGTCGGCGGGCTCCACGGTCTCGTTGTTGCCAGAGGGGAAGACCACGGCGAAGTTGGCAGAACCGTCGTAGCCATGGCCCAAGGCGCAGCGGTATTGGTCGGCGTAGGTGGCGTAGGCCGTCGAGGTCTCGTTCGACACGGCAATGCCCGACCACGAGCCCCATGAGGGGGTGTAGATGGTGGTGAAGCGGTAGGCACCGCTGGCGAACTGGCTCTTTATGCTCTGCGAGCCATAGATGTCGGTGATGGTCTCACCCTCTACGCCGGCACCGTTGTAGGCACTTTCGGGCTCGAGGGCTATCTCCTCGAAGGTGGCCACACCGGCGGCAGGGGCCACACCGTTGAAGTCGTCCATGCAGAAGTAGCCTGGGGTGGTCATGCCCCAGTCGTTCTTGCGCGAGCTGTCAAGTTGGAAAGTGAGCGAGATGACCTTTCCTAATGGGGTGAGGTCAACCCATGTCCAGTCGGTGAGATAGTAGTGGTCGTCCTCGTTCTCCGAGCGGTAGTCGGCCAGGTAGAAGTCGATGCTCTCGGTGGTCTCGTCGGCGTGCTTGCCGATGACGGTCACCTTGAACCAGTCGCCAGGGCCGAAGGCTCCGGGAGTCATGCCGTCGCCGTTGAGGATGGCGTCCACTGCCCATGCTTCGTTGGTGGCGTAGAAACCCGAGATGACTGTGCCCTCAGGGTCGTCAACCTCTATCTCCTCGCCTTGGGGATAGACCACGCAGAATTTCTCTGACCCATTGACTCCATGTCCCACGCAACTGTTGTACTGGTCGGGGGTAAGGTTGACAAAGGTCGTCTCTGTGCGGCTGGAGATGGCGAAGCCCGACCAATAGTACCACTCGGGGAAGTAGTTGCTGTTGAAGGTGAAGCCTCCCAGTTCGAAGCAGGATTCATCGCCAAAGTCGTTCTGGTAGCCGTCCTCGTTGACCTCTATCTCCTCGAAGGTCACCACGTCGCCTGCCATGCCATTCAGTGCGAAGAGCAGGGCAGCAAAAAATGAAAGGTAGAATTTCCTCATCATAACATAGTTTTTATGTGAATATTGAAGTTAATGTTGTTTGGTTCTCGGTTTCCTTGCCATGCCTTTGCGGCGGCTCATGGCCTCGAGCGAGGCTTCCAGGTGCAGGTCCTCGGCACCGCTCACCTCGGTAGAGGTCTCGCCTATCCACCCGCACATCTGGTTCTCGGCACTATACACGCGCACGAAGTCGATATGGTCGAGGTGCACGGGCTGGCGGCGGTTGTCCACAGCCCATCCGATGTCGAAGCTGCAGCCCAGCGTGTCGGTATTGGCCACGTTGTCGGCATAGCCGTAGCGGAAGGCGCTGAGTGTCCAGTACTGAGTGGTGCCACGGCTTTGGTTCTCGGCGTTTCGGGGCAGCAGGGTGCCACTGAAGTGCAGCGGTCCGTCGTGCCATAGCGGGAAGTACTCCTGGGTGTGGAAGGTATTGCGCTCCACCACGCCGCTACGCCCTTGGTTGTCGGTCCATCCGATGTCGCCAAGGGGGTTGGGGGTATAGGTGATTTCGTAGTTGTATACCATGAGCGCGGCGCTGTCGGTGTCGGCACTGCCGGCCAGCTCATACCAGGGGTCATCGGCGATGCCGTTGCGGTTGGTGTCTTCGGCCACCATCACGATGCCGGGCTCGCTGTTGCCGGCGTAGGTGTTGCCCTTGATGTAGAAGTCGCGCTCACCGCTCACGTTGGCGATGCTGTGGTCGAAGTGGAAGGTGATGTATCCGCCATAGGCGCCCAGGGTCACCAACCCCGAGTTGTTGCCTGCGATGGCCTCGGTGCATTTCGCTGCCACCGAGGCGGGCGTGTCGTCGGCGGTGCATTCGGGCAGGGTGTTGACGAACTGTCCCGGAGCAGGCATATACTCGTCTACGGCCAGGATGTATTTGCTGTAGGTCTTGGGGGTGTCGTCCTCGGGCTCGAAATCGGCTTTCAGGTCGCGGGGCACGAAGACGGTATGGGCAGGGATGTCGCCTGTCCACATCGCCCATTTCCATTGGCCGTGACGGTCGAAGCAGTAGAGCTTGCCGCTCGACACGTAGTTGGTGGCGTCCATCACGAAGATGTCGTGGGTCTCGGGGTGTACGGTGATGCCGTAGGGGGTCTTGATGGGGTTGTCGGCAGGTTCCTGCAACGGGTTTTGGTCAACGATGCGTTTCTGCTGGAGGTCGATGATGCCAAACGCCTTGATTTGTCTGCCTGTGGCATCAAGGGTGGCGCCGTAGTAGTAGAGGGAGTCGCCCTCTATGCACATCCCTCCTACGGAGACATCGATGCTGCCGGCGAGGACCATCTGTCCGTCGGCATTCTTCTCGAGCCAGTAGAGGTTGGGACGGTGTGAGCCGTAGTCGCCCCGCGAGGCCACCCACAGGCGGCCATGGCGGTCGGCACGGATGAGCGAGAGGTTGGGAGCCACCTCGATGTCGCGCTCATGGGTGAAGGTGGCGAGGTCGATGACGCTCACGCGGTTGTCGTAGCCCTTGCCCTGCACGGCCTGGTAGCCTCCGCTGTTGGCCACGTAGATCTTGCCTCCGCTCACCACCAACTCGTCGGGCTGGTAGCCCACCGTCACCTTGCCCACCACTTGGAGCGTGGTGGTGTCGACCTTGTAGACGCCGCCGAGCACCGACTCGCTGCTGATATCGCCCACATAGGCGCTCACATAAGCATAGCCTCCGGCAAAGGCCACGTAGCGACAGTTGGGTATGTCGACATGGCCGCGGCTCACGGCGGTGGCGGCATGGGCCACCTCCACCTTGTTCGACATGTTGACCACCATCCACAGGCTGCTGCCAT
>ONSV01000175.1 GCA_900320585.1 uncultured Prevotellaceae bacterium
TGCAGCGTCTCTGCCTCGGCAGAGGTCAGCGGCAGCATGCCGCCGGGGTGCCCGGCATTCAGCGTGCCGAGGAAGATGTCGTTCTCGTTGGCTCCCATACGGAGGAGGATCTCGCGGCAGTCGTCCACACCGGCCCTCAGATACTTATGGTCGGCCTCGGGCTCCACTCCTCATAGCCGAAGAGGTGCAGACGCGCCAAGGGTTTGGCCCATCCTGTGAGCCAAACCACCAACCTGACGATATATGAGAGCAGCCTGTCCAATTTTGTCAATAACCTTAAAGTTTCAGTGTGTAGAAGAATTGTTGGAATCCAACTCGTTAGGCTCAATAGCAGTTAGCTATGGTCATGTCTGAACTCCTGTAACTTCTGAACTCCTGAACTCCTTTCAAATTCAGATTGTTGTGTGAATTGCTACTTAAGTGTTTCGATAATCTGGTCGAGCCCGTTGGCCAGTTGCCTGAAGTCATCCATACTGAGCGGACAGGCTTCAAAGCGCTCGCCCATACCCTCAGGGATGATGTCGAAGGCCCGCTGCTCCATCTCAAGTCCTTTCTCGGTCAGCGACACAATCTGCTGGCGCTTGTCGTGCTCTCCCTTCTTGCGGGTGAGGATGCCCTGCTTCTCCATACGTTGGAGAAGAGGGGTGACGGTGTTCGTCTCCAAGAGCAACCGGCGGGCGATGTCGTTCACGGGCTGGGCATCTTTCTCCCAAAGCACCATCAGCACCAGGTACTGGGGATAGGTGATGCCCAGTTCATTGAGCATCGGCGTGTAGGCCTGCATCACCAGTCGGGCCGCCGAGTAGAGACGGAAACAAACCTGATTGTCGAGTCGTAATTCTTCGTGCATGATCAGATAGTGGAAAATGATAACGTTGCTCTTCTACAGCATGGCCTCCACGTCGTGCTCGAAGTCCTTCGGCTCGGTGGTGGGAGCATAGCGCTTGATGGTCTCGCCGTCTCTCGAGATAAGAAACTTGGTGAAGTTCCACTTGATGTCGCTGTCCTTCTCCACACTCTTGCTGATGGTCTTGAACAGGGCCTTGGCAGCCTTGGCCTTCAACCCGTTGTACTCCTCGGTGGGGGCCTGGGCCTTCAGATACTCAAAGATGGGTTCGGCAGCGGCACCATTCACATCGGTCTTCTTCATTATCTGGAATGTCACGCCATAGTTCAGTTGGCAGAACTCCTCAATCTGACTGTCTGAGCCGGGGTCTTGCTCCTTGAACTGGTTGCAGGGGAAGCCGATGACCACCAGTCCACGGTCCTTATATTTCTGGTTCAGCTCCTCCAGTCCAGCGAACTGGGGCGTAAAACCACACTTGCTGGCGGTGTTGACAATCAGCAGCACCTTACCCTTGAACTCAGAGAAATCCATCTCCTTACCCTTACTCGTCAGAGCCTTGAAATCATAAATCTTTTGCATACTTTATTATATTATTTTGTTGTTTCTATCGTTTGCGATACAAAAGTAAGAAGAAAAATTCATATCGCAAGCGATAGAACCAAAGTTTTAAGTTAGTTTAACAATATATCGCGAACGATATAAACATAAAGGTTGGAGGATTGTGGGCTTTAGGTCATTAAAGTCATTAAGGTCGTTAATGAGCAAATCCTAAGAATGGTCAATCACGTCCAGTGCCTCCTGGGTGAGATATGGACGAATGACATCGTAGGGGATGGTGAGCACGGGGTCGCCCCAATCGAAGGGACAGACGTCGTAGATGGAATAATGGAACCGCACGCCATCGCGCACGAGATAGGGCGGGAAGGTGGGCATGGGCATCAGACTGAGGTCGGTGGTGCAGATGGCCTCCAGCTGCTCGTCGCTGGTAATCTCGAAATAGCTTTTCAGTCCCTCGCGCACATGGACGAACAACTGCTCGTCCATCTCTCTCACCACATTGCCCAGCCGATGGCCGTCGGCCATGGAGAAGGTCGTGCCATAGTCGGAATACTCGCCATGCGCGCCATGGGTGATATACGAATAGCGGTAGACCTCGTAGGTGACAAAGCGGTCGTTGCTGCACAAAAGCCGTATCTCGATGCCCTCCTCCGGCGCGTCGTCCTTGCTCACGCTGGCGATATCCATCTGCTCAAGGGTCTTCGCGAGCACGGCCTGCCGCTCCTGACAATAGGCCCGCACCAACTGCATGGGGTCGTCGGTCATCATAGAGGTGCCATTCTCGAACATGGTGCTCTTCATCCACTCCCTCACCGATGACAGTATCTGCTGCGGCCCCTGTACCGGATAGTCGAGATAGACGTCGCAGCGCCCCATCTTGCCAGTGAGCGAATACTTGAACGAGTCGGTGCGGAAAGAGACGGCGGCGGAGGAAGGGATGGTGCCCTCGGCTGGTGCCGACTGGGCATGCTCCACCGAGTCGGATGGAGTGTCACCCTTCTGCGCTCCCCCTTTGCAACAAGGCAAAAGGATGAGTGTGACAAGCAAGATGAAGGGCAGCACTTTTCGCATCATAAAAAAGGGATTATTCCTGCTCGTTGCGCTGCCTGACGGCCTCGAAGAGCAGAATGGCGGCACTGACGGAGACATTCAGCGAGTCGAGCCTGCCCAGCATGGGGATTCGGATATGGGCATCGGCAGCCTCGCGCCACTGCTGGGTGAGTCCGGTCGACTCGGTGCCCATGACGATGGCCGTAGACCGGCGCATGTCGGTATGGTAGTAGGGCTTGGAGTCCTGCAACTGCGCCGTGAGGATGGCGATGCCCCTCGACTTGAGGAAGCGGATGCACTCAGCCGAGTCGCAGGCCACGCAGGGCACGCTGAAGGCTGCCCCTATCGAACTGCGGATAAGGTTGGGGTTATAGAGGTCGGTAAGGGGGTCGCACACCACCACGGCATCGGCTGCGGCGGCATCGGCACTGCGGAGCACGGCACCCAGGTTGCCAGGCTTCTCCACGCTCTCGAGTACCACCAAGAGCGGTTGTGCCGAGAGCTTGAGCTGGTCGAGGGTGAGCTCACGGGAGCGCATCTCGGCGATGACGCCCTCGGTGCCCCCACGATAGGCCACCTTGCCATACACATACGCGCTCACGGTGAAGCATCTCGTCTCGGAAAGGTCGGCCAGCCCCATCTGCCCAAGAAACTCCTCCAGCCCCTGCTCACCGAACAGTTCAGGACACACGAAGAGGGTGTCTACCTGAAAGCCCGCCTCCACACAATGCTGCAACTCACGCCGGCCCTCCACCACGAAGAGGTGGGCCTTGCGGCGCTCCGACGACTTCTGTTGCAAGGACTGAAGCCGCTTGATCTTGGGATTCTGCATGCTGGAGATATCGGTAGGCATGGTAAGGGTTTTAGAGTCTAAAAATCTATAAAATCTATAAAAACTATAGCTACTATAGCAACTATAAAAAAAATTACTCCGCCAACCGGAAGCCGATATCGTCGGCCCAGATGGTGGAAGGGCTCTCCTGGCGGTCGCTCACCAGGCAGTGGCTGGCAAAATCGAGGTAGCCGCCACCACGGAGCACCTGCCGGTGACCTCGGGTGGAAGCCGACCGCTGCCCTACCCCGCCCGACACGGTGCACCACTCACTCACGTTGCCACTCATGTCGTAAAGGCCCAGTTCGTTCGACCATTTACCCTTCACGTTGTGTGCCAGGTTGCCACTGTTGTTGCAGTACCAGCCCACGTCGTTGATGTCGTAGCTGCCGGCCATGGGCAGATTGCGTGACCTCCGGCCGCCACGGGCGGCGAACTCCCACTCCTCCTCTGTAGGCAGGCGGAAATGGCGACGCGTGATGGCATTGAGTTTCATGAGGAAGAGTTCGATATCCACATACCTCACTCCTTGCACCGGTTTCTGTGGTCCCTTGTCGCGTGAGGGGTTGTATCCCATGAGGGCTTCCCACAGTTCCTGTGTCACCTCGGTCTCACCGATGAAGAAGTCGTGGAGCGAAACCTCGCGCACGATGGTCTTTGGTGCCAGCGAGTCGGCAGGCTCAGGATTCTCCACCTCCATCTGTAGGCGTCCGCCCTCGATGGTGATCATTTTGAAGGTGACACCTTCCACGTTGATGATGTTTCCGGAAATGGGGCCTATAGCGCCTAACTGGATAGAAGCCACGGAGTCGGCCGATGCCGAGGGAATGGCCGCCTGTTTCTGGGCCATCACAAGCATCGGAAAGAGGAGGAGAAGCGCTCCCGCCATCACCCTCTTGCCAAGAGAAAAGTGAAAAATAGACACAGTAATATTCATAATTGGCTGCAAAGATAGTGCAAGGCGAGTGAAAAACCAAATTTATTTGAGTTTTTCCGAGCCGCAGCCTATCTTCGACCGAAGGTCAAAGATAGTGCAAACCGAATGGAAAGCAAAATAAATCGTCAGATTTATTTTCTTTTCTGAGTAACGAATTGGGCAACTCTCAAAATGAAGCCCCGAATAACGAGCGGCCAAGCCAATGGCTTGGGGGGTCACAACCACCCCGCCCCCTCCTTGTCCTAAGGAGGGGTACCTACCCTCCCCCCGTCCCCCTCCCGACATCGGGAGGGGGCTCAACCGCTCCCTAGGCTTGCTCAAACCTCTTGAATAATTTGTTATATGATAGGTGCAGCCTATCTTCGCTGTAAAAGCAAAATTAGTTAATTTTTCCGAGAATATATACCATCCACCAAAGAAATGCGTTATTACATCGACAATGCCCACCGTTTTTCAACAATCTCGGGAAAAAACCAATCCGTTTATTTCATTGTACACTTGATTTTTCGTATTTTTGCAGTTCAAACCCAAGTCAAACATGAGACGACTCCTTACCCTCATCACCCTTGTCTGGATAGCTTCCCATGCCGTCTGGGCACAAGACAATGTACCTACCATCAACCCCTCCGCCGTCTTCACCAATGCCAAGGGCGAAGTCACGGAAGGTACCGAATGTTCCGATTCGGCACCATTGGAGGCCCGGTTCCTGGCCAATGCCGAGAACGTAGGCTCATGGAACGCATACTATGAATGGCGCTTCACCAAATTAGGAGAGAACACGGAATCGAGAGAGCCCTACCTCATCAGGTATGAGGAGGACACCAACTATACCTTCACCGATGCCGGCTCGCACCACATCATGCTCTATGCCATCTTCACCCAAGGCAACGACACCATCGCCTATACCGACGAGTACTGGAGAGACGCCACGCCCATCACCGTGACCATCAGCGAGAGCAAGCTCTTGATGCCCAATGCCTTCTCGCCCAATGGCGACCAGATCAACGATGTATACAAAGCCAAGGAATACCAGAGCCTGGTGGAATTCCGCGCCATCATCTTCAACCGCTGGGGACAGAAGATCTACGAGTGGACTAATCCCGAAGAAGGATGGGACGGCACCTTCCATGGACAGGACGTGAAGCAGGGCACCTATTTTGTGGACGTGGTGGCAAAGGGGGCCGACGGACGCCGCTACCACATCAAGCGCGACGTGAACCTGCTGCGCGGATATTCCGAGACGGGGAGCTCGTCGGGCGGCGGTGGCGGTGACGGGATGTGACAAGCCCTTTTGCCTCACCACTTCCCTCCTTCAGAAACGAATAAAGACCGCGCAAGAATACCGCTGCCCCGGCAGCACGAAGAGAAAGCGAGAAACATGCAACGCGAAGACGAGAAAATCAATGTCTACGGTGCCCGAGTGCACAATCTGAAAAACATCGACGTGGAGATACCCCGTGGGAGCCTGACCGTCATCACCGGACTGTCGGGCTCGGGGAAGTCGTCGCTCGCCTTCGACACCATCTACGCCGAGGGGCAGCGCCGCTATATCGAGACCTTCTCGGCCTATGCGCGCAATTTCCTTGGTGGCATGGAGCGCCCCGACGTGGACAAGATCACCGGACTGAGTCCGGTAATCAGCATCGAGCAGAAGACCACCAACAAGAACCCCCGCTCCACCGTAGGCACCACCACCGAGGTCTACGACTATATGCGACTGCTCTATGCCCGCGCCGGCACGGCCTACAGCTACCACACGGGCGAGAAGATGGTGAAATACACCGAGGAGAAGGTGCTCGACATGATTCTCAACCACTACGACGGCCATCCCATCTACATCCTCGCACCCTTAGTGCGACAGCGCAAGGGACACTACCGCGAGCTCTTCGAGAGCATGCGCAAGAAAGGCTACCTGCACGTGCGGGTAGACGGCGAGATGATGGAGCTGGAGCGGGGCATGAAAGTAGACCGGTTCAAGAACCACAACATCGAGGTGGTGGTCGACAAGCTGAAGGTGCAGGGCAAGGACGACGAGCGGCTGCGCCGCAGCGTGCAGGCCGCCATGCGCCAGGGCGACGGCGTGGTGATGATACTCGACAAGACCGACGGCAGCCTGAAGAACTTCTCCAAGCGCCTGATGTGCCCCACGACGGGCATCTCGTATGGCGACCCCGCACCCAACAAATTCTCCTTCAACTCGCCCGAAGGTGCCTGTCCGCACTGCAAGGGACTGGGCTACGTCAACCAGATTGACCTCGACAAGGTGATTCCTGCCCGGTCGCTCTCCATCGCCGACGGCGCCATCGTGCCCTTGGGGAAATACAAGAACCAGATGATATTCTGGCAGATCGACGCCCTGCTGCAGAAATACGACTGCACGGTGAAGACTCCCGTGAAAGACCTGCCCGACGAGGCGCTCTCCGAAATCCTCTATGGCTCACTGGGCAACATCCGCATACCCAAGGAACTGGTGCACACCTCGAGCGACTATTTCGTCACCTACGACGGCGTCATCAAATACCTGAGGATGGTGATGGAGAAAGACGACAGCGCCAGCGGACAGAAATGGGCCGACCAGTTCCTGGCCCTCCGCACCTGTCCGGAGTGCAAGGGACAAAGGCTGAACCGCGAGGCACTATCCTACCGCATCTACGACAAGAACATCTCCGAGGCATCCGACCTCGACATCTCGCAACTGCGCGAATGGCTCGACGAGGCCGAACGCCACCTGGACGACAAGCAACGGGCCATCGCCAACGAGATACTGAAGGAGATACGCACCCGACTCGACTTCCTGCTCGAGGTGGGACTCGACTACCTGTCGCTCAACCGCCAGTCGGCATCGCTCTCGGGCGGTGAGAGCCAGCGCATCCGACTGGCCACACAGATCGGCTCACAACTCGTCAATGTGCTCTATATCCTCGACGAACCGAGCATCGGCCTGCACCAGCGCGACAACGAGCGGCTCATCGCCAGCCTGAAACAGTTGCGCGACATCGGCAACACGGTAATCGTGGTGGAGCACGACAAAGACATGATGCTCTCGGCCGACTATATTGTGGACATCGGACCGAAGGCAGGCCGCCGGGGCGGCGAGGTGGTGTTCCAAGGCACCATCGACCAGATGCTGCGCGAGCATACCATCACCAGCCAGTACCTGAATGGTGAGAAGAGCATCCCCTTGCCCGAGAAGCGGCGCGAGGGGAAAGGAAAGAGCCTGTGGATAAGAGGGGCCTCGGGCAACAATCTGAAGGACGTGGACGTGGAGATACCACTGGGCAAACTCATCGTGGTGACCGGCGTGAGTGGCTCGGGGAAGTCGACCCTCATCAACGAGACCCTGCAGCCCATCCTCTCACAACATTTCTACCGCTCGCTGAAAGAGCCCATGCCCTACAGGGAGTTTGAAGGACTGAAACTCATCGACAAGGTGGTGAGCGTAGACCAGTCGCCCATCGGAAAGACGCCACGGTCGAACCCCGCCACCTATACCGGCGTGTTCAGCGACATCCGCTCGCTCTTCGTCAACCTGCCCGAGGCCAAGATCAGGGGCTACAAGCCTGGCCGTTTCTCGTTCAACGTGAAAGGCGGGCGCTGCGACACCTGTGGCGGAAACGGATACAAGACCATCGAGATGAACTTCCTGCCCGATGTGATGGTGCCCTGCGAGGTGTGCCACGGCAAACGGTACAACCGCGAGACCCTCGAGGTGAGGTTCAAGGGCAAGTCGATAGCCGACGTGCTCGACATGACCATCAACCAGGCCGTAGAGTTCTTCGAGAACGTGCCCAATATCCTGCAGAAAATCAAGACCATACAGGATGTGGGCCTGGGGTATATCAAACTGGGCCAGCCCTCCACCACCCTGTCGGGCGGTGAGAGCCAGCGCGTGAAATTGGCCACCGAACTGTCGAAGCGCGACACGGGCAAGACCCTCTACATCCTCGACGAGCCCACCACTGGCCTGCATTTCGAGGACATCCGCATCCTCATGGACGTGCTGAAGCGCATCGTGGAGCGCGGCAACACCGTCATCGTGATAGAGCACAACATGGATGTCATCAAACTGGCCGACCACATCATCGACATGGGGCCAGAGGGTGGCCGCAAAGGTGGTCAGGTAGTGGCCACGGGCACCCCCGAGCAAATCTGCCAGTGCGAGAACAGCTACACCGCAAAATTCCTCAGGAAAGAGCTGGGGCTTTAGCGTTTTTACTAGGATGACTAGGATCACTAGGGCTACTAGGATCACTAGTCACCACTAGCCCTCTCCTCAAATCTTGTTTTTCAGCCTGAGCACCTTATAGCCTATGGTGGCCAGGGCAGCTATCACCACATACACCAATAGCAGTTGTATGCGGCCGATGTGGATATGCTCCACGCTCGAGCCCGGCAACGAGGCCACCCATGTGGCCAGCGTGTTCTGCCATCCCACCACCATGGCCAGGGCCTTGGCCACCCACGGCATCAACGGCGGCACTACTGCCGAGGCGAAGAGCATTGCCGTGAGGTAAAGGATGACCGTGGCCAAAGGGATGACAAAGAAGTTGGTGAGGAGGAAATAGGTGGAGAAACGCCCGAAATAATAGGCCGTGAGCGGTGCCACGCCCAACTGCGCACTGCACGACACCACCACCATCGCCCACACCCATTTCGCCCATCGGTGCTGCTCCAGAAAGGCCGCTGGCACCAAGGCATAGAGGGGCTTGTGGAAGATGAGGATGGCCATGACCGCCAGGAACGACATCTGGAACCCCACGTCGTAGAGGCAGAGGGGATTGGAGAGCAACATGACGATGGCCGTGAACGACAAGGCGTTGAGCGACATGCGGTCGCGGCCCACCAAGCCCACGAAGGAGTAGACCGTGATCATGAGCGAGGCCCTCACCACCGATGGCGACAGTCCGGTGAAAAGGGCGTACGACCAGATGCCAAGGATGATGAGCACCTCGCGCAGCACGCTCCGGCGACGCGACCCCAGCACCAGCGAGAGCAGCATATAGATAATGCCCAGGTGCAGTCCGGAGAGGGCCAGCACATGCGAGGCACCCGAGATGGAGTAGAT
>ONSV01000087.1 GCA_900320585.1 uncultured Prevotellaceae bacterium
TACAGAAGTTCAGGAGTTCAGACATTACTCCAATTAAACGCCATTGAACATAATGAGGTGAATTCGGGCTATTGTCTGAACTCCTGCAACTCCTGAACTCCTGAACTTCAAAAAGTTGAGCGAATGCGAAACATCGATTGTATTATTAACCTCAAGCATTGTCTTATGAAAAAATCCATGTTGTTCCTTGCCCTGGCAGCATTGTTGTTGGTAGGTTGCAAACAAGAAGTTAAAGAAGTGGTCAACCTGCCCAGGACTACGGCCTCGCCCGAAGTGGTGGCGGCTGTCGATTCTTTCGTCCTCGCCACGCAGACTCGTCCCGTAAAGCCCGATTCCATTACGCTGCACAGCATCATGATTCTGAAAAACGGCGAGGTGGTGTTCGAGAAATGGTTCAATGACTATACACCCGAAAAGCCTCACGCCATGTTCTCTGTAAGCAAGACTTTCACAGCCACTGCCGTCGGACTGGCCATCAACGAGGGGAAACTCAATCTCAACGACTCCGTGGTGAAATTCTTCCCCGACAAGTTGCCTGCCGACCCAAGCGACAACCTCAAGGCCATGACCGTGCGCGACCTGCTCACCATGACCTGTGGGCACGACGAGGAGCCCAAAGCGCAGAAGGTGGACTCCCTGGATTGGGTGAAGGGATTCCTCTCATGGCCCGTCAAGCATAAGCCGGGCGAGTATTACCTCTACAACTCCGTCGGAACATACATGCTCTCTGCCATCGTGCAGCAGGTCACAGGCGAGAAACTCATCGACTATCTCGACACCCGGCTCTTCCAGCCTTTGCATATCGACCGTCCGGAGTGGGATGAGAGTCCGCAGGGCATCAATTGTGGTGGTTGGGGACTGTCGCTGAAGACTGAGGACATGGCCAAAATGGGACAGTTGTTCCTGCAGAAAGGCATGTGGAACGGAAAGCAGGTTGTGCCCGCCGAGTGGCTCGAGCAAATGTCCAGTTACCAGGTGCCTTCGGCTCCCTCCGGAACACGCTTCGAGGACCTGGAGAAGGCGGGGCTCAACAAAGACAACAACGAGTGGGTGCAAGGCTATGGCTACCAGATGTGGATATGCCGCCACAATGCGTTCCGCGCCGACGGATTTGCCGGACAATACATCATCGTATTCCCCGACCGTGATGCGGTGCTGGTGCTCACCACCTCTTCCTCGCTCTATCAGCCCTATATGGACCTCATCTGGGAATATCTGCTCCCAGTGCTCTGATAATCATCCTTGTCTTCTGGCTCCCCTCTCATCCCTTTTCTGCAGGAGAGGGGAGTCATCCGATAGGTTGACTCAAGCTTGTGAAAACACCTCCTCTACGTTAATATTTGTTAAGTTTTTTAATCGCTTGATGTTTGTTGGTCGATTTTGGCTAATTTTGACAAATATTTGGAATGGAATAGATAATATTTATGAAACACATATTTTATTGCTTTCTTATCGCTCTGATAGGTTGGCCTATTGGCGTATGCGCCGATGACGCTACCGGCCAATGGTTGTCGAAGCTGGACAAGAGTCTGTCCAGCCGCGATGCCTATGAGCAGAAGCGCGTTGACCGTATCGACGCACTGAAGAAGCAACTCTCCCAACTCGATAAGAAGAATACTGATAGATACTACGAGTTGTTGTACGGGCTCTACGACGAGTACAAGAGCTACTGCTACGACTCCGCACACCACTATGCCGAGGAGTGCCTGACCGTGGCCAAGCTCAACAACGACGACGACAGGATTGCCAAGGCAAGCAATGCCGTGGCCTTCTCGCTCATCTCGGCTGGTTTCCTCACCGAGGCCGCCGAGGTGCTCAAGTCCATCGACAGGAGCAAACTCAGCGGTAGGCTCCTCGAAGACTACTATGAGCACAACGGACAACTGTGGAGGGCCCAGGCCGACTATGTGAGAGAGGAGTCTTTCTATACCAAGTACATCACCAAGAGCAATGCCTATCTCGACTCGCTCAAGCAGCTCATACCCCAGAATTCATGCAAGTGGTGGTCAATACAAGGGTCGAGGCAGATGCGTGACCGCCAATACCAGCAAGCACTCGAGTCGTTCAACAAGGTGCTGGCCTTGAGCGATTCCGACCTGCACATGAAGGCGATGGCCACCGCCGAGATGGCATGGGCATACATCTTCCTCGACAATGAGGAGAAGGCCATCGAGTATTTCGCGCAGTCGTCCATCTACGACAACGAGACGGCCACCCGTGAGATTACCGCCCTCTATCACCTCTCCAGGCTCATCTACAAGAAAGGCGAGCACGAGCGGGCCAGCGTGTATGTGCACCAGGCGCTCGAGGATGTGCAGTTCTACAACAGCCGCCTGCGCAAAATCGAAATCGGCGATATCCTTCCCATTATTGAGCGCGACAGGTACGAGGCCGTGGCAAGCCAGCGCAATTGGCTCATTGCCGCCAGTTGCCTCTTCGTCCTCCTCTCGGCAGTCATCCTCTATAGTTATTGGTTCATACGCAAGAAAAACCGCACCCTTACTGATGCCAGGGAGACCATCGCCTCGCAGCTTACCCAACTCCAGACCGCCAACCGGCAGCTCAAGGAAGACGACAAGATCAAGAATGCCTATATCGGGCGCTCCTTCTACACCAATGCGGAGTTCATCGCCAAGCTCGAGAAACTCTACCTCATGATCGACCGGAAAATCGTGGCCAGGCAATACGATGACCTCAGGTCGATGATGAAACTCTCCAACCTCAATGCCGAAAGGGAGAACATGTATGAGGCCTTCGACCAGACTTTCCTCAACATCTTCCCCGATTTCGTGCAGCGGTTCAATCTCCTGTTCGAGGAGAAAGACCGCAAACTGCCCCCCAATGAGCAATCGCTTACTTCCGAGATGCGCATCTTCGCCCTCATACGTCTGGGCATCAGCGACAGTGAGCGGATAGCCAAATTCCTTAATTATTCGGTGCATACGGTCAATACCTACAAAACCCGAATCAAAAACCGCTCCATCATCGAGAATGAGCAGTTCGAGAAGGAAATCATGGAGATTTAAGGGTTGTAAAACGGAATATTTCCATTATACAAGCACAATGTGACGAATAGTCGAAACTGTTGATAATCAGCGGTTTCGACTATTTTGTAGTATAATATCACTTATACACTCGCTTGCTTTTTTCATTTCGGGCGTATGTTATCTTAACTTTGCAACGAAAAATTTTTTTTGCATTGTTATGAGACGCTTTTTCGCTTTGTTCACAATCCTACTCACCGTCGGCTCGGTCTTCGCACAGACCGAGAACAATCCTGTGGCCAACCCACAGGCGGTGGTCAGCGAGGGTAAGGCACGCTTCACGGTTCTTACCCCAGAAATGATTCGTATACAGTATAGCAACACCAGTCAGTTTGAGGACCGCGCGACGTTCGCCGTCGTCAACCGTAACCTGCCGGTACCGCAGTTCACCACCGAGCGTAAAGACGGGTTCCTCTATATCAAGACCCAGGCCCTGACACTGAAGTATCAGATAGGTGGGGTAATCAGCGCCTCCAAACCTTCCGACAAGGTGCTCTCCATCTCGTTCAACCTGAACGGAAGGAATGTGCTGTGGTATCCCGGAAAGGACGACGCGCTCAACCTCAAAGGCACTACCCGAACCCTCGACGGACAGATTGGCGATAACAAGCGGCACGAACTGGAGAACGGACTCCTCTCGCGTGCTGGATGGAGCATCATCGACGAGTCGCCGGCCACCAAGCGTGGCGATGGCTCCACCACTTTCGCCTTCGACAAGAAATATGATGGTATCGATTGGGTGGCCGAGCCTGTCGACAAGACCGCCATCGACTGGTATTTCCTGGGATATGGCCACCAGTACAAGAAGGCACTGGGCGATTTCATCAAGATAGCAGGGCGTCAGCCCATGCCGCCACTCTATGTGCTGGGGTATTGGTACAGCAAGTACCAGCGCTACACCGCCGACGAGTTCATGGAAATCGTCAACGACGTGAAACGCAACAACATCCCCATGGACGTGATGATCTTCGACATGGACTGGCATACGCAAGGATGGACAGGATGGACTTGGGACCGTACGGCCATTCCCGACCCAGAGGGCCTCATCGACTGGATGCACAAGAACGGACTGAAGGTGTCGCTCAACCTCCATCCTGCCGACGGAGTGGATGATGACGAGGACTTCTTCACCGACCTGCGCGACGATATGGGAATGCCGAAGGATACCAAGGTGGTGCCTTGGAACCTCAGCGACCCCAAGTTCTATCACAATATGTTCAAGCATATCATCAGGGCCAGGGAGAACCAGGGGGTCGACTTCTGGTGGCTCGACTGGCAGCAGAACCTCACCAGCAAGTACGTGAGCGGACTGGGAGAGACCTTCTGGTGCAACCACGTCTTCTACAATGATATGAAGAACAACCGGCCCAACCACAGGCCCCTCATCTTCCACCGCTGGGGCGGACTGGGCAGCCACCGCTATCCCATCGGCTTCTCTGGCGACTCGTTCACCACCTACGGCACCCTGGCATGGCAACCCTATTTCACCGCCACCGCATCGAACGTGGGCTTCGGATATTGGGGACATGACCTGGGCGGACATCAGCAGACCGATGGCAACGACCCAGAACTCTACCTCAGGTGGATGCAGTATGGTGTCTTTACCCCGATTTTCCGCACACATGCCACCAACTGGCCGGGCATCGAACGGCGTATCTGGAAATACGAGAACTTCCCGCTGCTGCTCGAGACAGTGAGGCTGCGCTACGCGCTCATGCCCTATATCTACACCGCAGCCCGACAGGCCTACGACACGGGTGTCTCCATCTGCCGCCCGCTCTACTACGATTCGCCCGAGAACAGCAATGCCTATCTCTTCGAGGATGAGTATATGTTTGGCGACGACATCCTCGTGGCTCCTGTCGTTACGCCTACCGACGACAGCGGAAAGGCATCACGCCGCACCTGGCTGCCCGAGGGCAAATGGTATGACGTGTGCCGCAACCAGGTGGTAGAGGGCAACCAGGTGCTCACCGATGCCTATACCCAGGAGGAAATACCCTATTTTTACAAGGCCGGAACCGTGATTGTCAACTACCCGCCGATGCTCAATCTCAATACCCGTCCCGACAGGGTCATCCTCAAAGTGGTGCCTGGCGCAGATGGCACGGCAACGTTCTATGAGGACGAAGGCGACACCGAGGGCTACAAGACGGGCGCTTTCACCACCACGCTCCTGCGCCATGAGGGCTCCTCGCTCACCATCTGTCCGAGGAAGGGCAGCTTCCCCGGCATGCCTGAGAAAAGGGCCTACTCGGTGGAGTTCCTCTCGATCGACCGTCCCTCGGCCGTCATGGTCAACGGTCAGCGCCTGACCAATGGGGCGTGGAACTACAACAGCCAGTCGAGAATGGTCACCGTCTATGTGCCCGCCACCGACTGCAACAAGGAAATAACCGTGAAACTTCAACCATAAACCTATGACGAAGATGAGAACTATCATTATGGCACTGGGGCTCATGGCTGCCTCGGCCGTTCACGCACAACAATACAAGCAACTCTGGATTACGGGTTCGGCAGTGCCCGGAGGCACCCAGCCCCTCGAGATGGTGAGCGAAAACGACTTCAAATATGCCGGTAGCCTCAAGGCTGGTGAGTTGAAGGTCATCACCACCAAGAAGGTGGGCAAGAATACGGTGTTCCTCACACCGGCGATGCCCGATGCCAATGTCGTCAACCATGGCATTGCCCTCACGGCCACGGCCGATGCCAGTACACAGGCATGGCAGGTGGCTTTCGACGACGACCACTATAGAATCCACGTCTATCCCGACAGCAAGATGCTCCGTGGCGAGGTCTGTGTGCCCTGGGGCGAGCTCTTCATCGCTGGCGGCGCTACCGACGCAGGATGGAAAGAGGGCAAGATGCTGCTCATGACACAGCAGCTCGACAATCCTTATGTTTGGACATGGGAGGGCGAACTGAGACGTCATGTGGGAGTGGAGGAACCCACCAGCTTCAAGTTCCAGGGACAAAACAGATGGTTCCTGAAGGCCCTTTACCCTTATGAGCAGGGCACCGACATCCTTGTCGACAACCGACTGCGCATAGGCGGCAAAGATACGAAATGGGTCATCTCGAAAGATGGCGTATACCGCATCACCGTCGACATCTTCAATGAGAAGGTGAAGGCTCAGTGGTTGCGGCCAATAGCTCAATAGGATTTGAGATTTGAGGTTTGAGATTTGAGGTTTGAGGTTTGAGCTTCGCTTAAAGTCCCTAAACTCCTTAGCAAAAATATTTCCAAGAATCAACCATATAACTAAAACCTTTTATGAAGATGAAGAAAAATTTACTTTTCGTGCTCCTGTCCATGATTGGCCTGTGGATGGGTGGCCAGAGGGCTTTTGCCCTCGACCAGCAAGATGGGGTTTACCAGATTGCCAACGCACAAGACCTGGAGGATTTCTCCAACATGGTGGCCAGTGGTAATGGGAACATCAGTGGTGCTCTCACTGCCGACATCGATCTCTCCGGAGTCACTCACCAGCCCATCGGCACGGTGAGCAGTCCTTTCTCCGGTACCTTCGACGGACAGCAGCATTTTGTCCGCAACATGTCGCTCGAAATGCCCGAGGCCGAATATGTAGGCCTCTTCGGCGTGCTCAACGATGGCGCGTACATCAAGAATGTGATTGTCGACTGGTCGTGCTTCGTGTCAGGAAAACGTTTCGTGGCTGGTATCGCCGGTGGTACAAACGGCGGTGGCGTGGTGACGTTCGAGAATTGTGGCAATGAGGCTAGCATCGGTGCTGCCGAGGAGAATGCAGCCGGTATCTGCGGCGTGAGCATGAGCAGTGCCTGTGGCATCCGTCTGCTCAACTGCTTCAACACTGGTGGCATCTCCGGCAACCGCGAGTGTGCTGCCCTCTGCGGATGGGTAGGCAATTCGGGCAGCGTGATTACCAACTGCTACAACGCTGGTTTCGTCATCGGTATGGATGGCACCAACTCGCTCTGGCGTAATGGTAACGGCAAGGGTACCAACAACTTCGATACCTATGGCTATCAAGGCACGCTCATCAGCGAGGATGAGTACGACCTGAGCTGTGGTGCTGTGGCTTATCAGATGAATGGCAACCAGAGCGACGACGTCATCTGGTACCAGACACTCGGCACCGACATGCACCCCGTGCCATTCTCCTCTCATGGTGTGGTTTATGCCGTGGGCGACCTCAACTGCGACGGTTCGTCGAAGGGTGGCGACGCCACCTTCTCCAACGTCAATGAGTCGAACCGCGATCCCCACAAGTTCGTCGATGGCATCTGCTCGGTCTGTGGCGATGTCGACAAGGATTTCCTCCCCCTCACCGACGGATTCTATACGCTCAATACAGCTGCAGAACTCAACTGGTTCGCCGCACTCGTCAATCATGGCAACAAGAAGGTCAATGCCCGTCTGGGTGCCGATATCGACTTCTCTGAGTTTACCCGCAAGGATGTGATGATTGGTGGCGATGCCTTCACCGCCAGCGAGAGCGACGAGGCACGTGCCTTCGATGGCATCTTCGATGGCCAGGAGCATTCCATCAATGTGGCCTACAACGTGTCATACGATGGCGTGGCTCTCTTCAAGGTCATCTCCAATGCAACTATCAAGAACCTCCGCATCACAGGTACTATCGAGAGCATGCAGCGCTTCATCGGCGGTCTTATGTTCGTTACCCGTGGCTCGTCTCTCATCGAGAATGTGGTGGTGAGCGCCAATATCATCGGTTCGTTCCCCGGCGATGCCACCAATGGTGGTCTCTGCGCCGTGGCTCATGAGAACCCCGTGTTCCGCAACTGTGCTTTCGTAGGCTCGATCAATGCTCCCTACAGCGAGGGTAGTGCCGCCATCATCGGTTATGCCCATGGCGAGGTGGAGACCATCATCGAGAACTGCTACGTGGCTCCGTCTGAGTTCCTGCTCACAGGCAACTCTACTGTCATCGCACGCCACGTGAGAAATATCAACAACTGCTTCTACACCAGCAATATCACCGATTTCTGGGAGAATGCCGCTACGATGGTGTCAACCGAGGCCGTGGCCTCTGGCGAACTCTGCTACCAAATCAACGAGGGTGGTGAGACCGACGCATGGCGCCAGAACCTTTCCGACGATGCCTACCCCGTGCCATTCGCCTCGCACGCCATGGTCTATGCCAATGGCTCGCTCAACTGCGATGGCACTCCTGGTGGCGACATCACTTACTCCAACACCCAGGGTGAGCCACAGCGCGACGAGCACCAGTATGTGGATGACATCTGCTCGGTTTGCGGCGCACGCATCATCCGCAACGGACAACAGCTGAAGAACCTGGCCGACGCCATCAACAATGGCGACATCGACGGCAACGTCATCGTCGACCTGGCCAATGATATCGATATGGCCGGCATTCAGTTCGAGGGCATCGGCACACGCTTCACACAGCAAATCGACGAGGAGAACTACGAGGACGTGAAACGTGCCTACAAAGGTACCTTCGATGGTCATGACTATCGTATCAAGAACATGCTCATCGAGTCGGAGATGGGTAACAAGGGCCTCTTCGGTGTAGTGAGCGGCGCTTATATCAAGAACGTAGTGGTGGATGCCAGCTGCGAAATCTATTCCACTGGCTACTCCGCAGGTATTGCAGGCACTTCCATCGGACGCAATACCCTTACCATCGAGAATTGTGGCAACGAGGCCGTGGTCAACGTTGGTCAGGATGGCGTCAATGGCGCTGGTATCCTGGGCGTGAACGACCTGAGCGAGGCTTACGTGAGAATCATCAACTGCTACAACACTGGCGACATCGTAGGCCAGCGTGAGTGTGGCGCCATCTCTGGATGGCTGGGCGACCATGCCGAGGTCATCAATACCTACAACAGCGGTTATGTGGTGCCAGGCGCTGTCGATGGCAACCGCACATTTGCCCGCTACAACGGCTCCAACGTCAACTTCACCAACTGCTTCGAGGTGAATGGCATGCAGGTCACCCAGGCCGATGAGACCAGCGTGAGCAACGGCAAACTCTGCTACGACATCAACGAGGGTGCCGGCAAGGTGGTGTTCTACCAGACACTCGGCACCGATATGCACCCAGTGCTCGACGCTACACACGGTGTTGTGGTCAAGGACGGCGACAACTATGTGAACGAGACAGAGGGCATCACTCCTGCCACTTCAACCAACGCCACCATCGAGTCGGTCTACTCCGTCAGCGGCGTACGCCAGCAGCAGATGGGACATGGCGTCAACATCGTCAGGATGTCGGATGGTACTGTAAGGAAGATTTTCGTCAAGTAATTAAAAGGTTGGTATGACCCGAAGAGTCATCGTGTTGATAAGCAGCCTCGCCCTTGCCGTCATGGCAATGGCGCAGGCTGCCTTTGTCTCCGATAATCAGGTGGCGGTGTTCTATCCGCCACACTACGATGCCACGCAGCACGAGCCGTCGCCCATCTTCGAGCATGAGCCGAAGGCCATCAATGCGCTGCCGGCACAGTGGGAAATCAGGCCGCAGTTCTCCATGCGCGATGGCAAGAGCGTGGCCACCATCGCCGTCACGGGCCAGGTCGATTTCTATGGCACGGGCGAGGTGACCGGACCATTGCGCCGCAACGGACGCACCGTGGGCTTGTGGAATGTCGACACTCCGGCCTACAGCGTCGACGGTGGCTCGCATCTCTACCAGAGCCACCCATGGGTAATGGGCGTAAGGGCCGACGGCACGGCCTTCGGCATCATCGCCGACAACACCTGGCGCCAGACCATCACCACCGACGACCATAAGGTGACTTTCGAGAGCCTTGGTCCGGCTTTCAGGGTGGTGGTCATTGAGCGCGAGAGCCCGCAGGCGCTCATGAAGGCACTGGTCGACCTCACCGGCACCATGTCGTTGCCGCCACTGTGGTCGCTGGGCTACCAGCAGTGCCGCTTCTCCTACCAGCCCGACACGCAGGTGATGGAGATTGCCGACAAGCTCCGTGAGCACAAGATTCCTTCAGATGTGATCTGGATGGACATCGACTATATGGATGGCTACCGCATCTTCACGTTCAACCCCAAGGAGTTCTCCCAGCCCAAGCGGCTCAACGACTACCTGCACCAGAACAACTTCAAGGCGGTCTATATGATCGACCCCGGTGTGAAGGCCGAGAAGGGATATTTCGTCGACGACCAGGGCACGGCAGGCGACTATTGGGTGAAAGACAAGGAGGGCAAGCCCTTCGTGGGTGATGTATGGCCCGGACCTTGCCACTTCCCCGATTTCACCCGACCCGACGTGCGCATGTGGTGGGCAACGCTCTACAAGGACTTCATGGCCACTGGCATCGATGGCGTTTGGAACGACATGAACGAGCCCGCAGTCTTCGGACAGCCTGAGACCACGATGCCCGTCAGCAATATGCACCTGGGGGGAGAGGGACTCTCGCCCGGCACGCACCTGCGCTACCATAACGTTTTCGGACTCAATATGGTGAGGGCCAGCCGACAGGGACTCATGCTCGCCAATCCGCAGAAGAGGCCATTCATCCTCTCTCGCTCCAACTTCCTTGGTGGTCATCGCTATGCCGCCACATGGACGGGCGACAACCTCTCATCGGAAGACCAGATGCACCTCAGCGTCCCCATGTCGCTCACGCTCGGCCTCTCCGGACAGCCTTTCAGCGGTCCCGACATCGGCGGATTCTGCGAGAGTGCCACAGGCGACTTGCTCGCTCAGTGGACGGCCATGGGCGTGTTCTTCCCCTTCGTGCGCAACCATAGCATCAAGGGCAGCGCGCAGCAGGAACCCTGGGCTTTCACACCCGAGGTACTCGATGTTTGCCGTACGGCCATCAACCGCCGCTATGTGCTCATGCCTTATATCTATACCGCCTTCCGTGAGGCGAGTGTGGATGGCATGCCCGTGATGCGCCCGGTGTTCATGGCCGATGCCCGCGACCTCAGTCTGAGGGGCGAGGACAAGGCTTTCCTCCTGGGGGGCGACCTCATGGTCATCCCTAAATGGGCGGGAGAGGTGGCTGAGCCTGACAAGGGCTCATGGCAAGCCCTCACGCTCGAGAGCAACCCCGACGCATACCAGGCGGTGCTCAAGCAAAGACCTGGGTCGGTCATCCCGACGGCCAACCTCGCACAGAGCACGGCCCTGATGCGTACCGACTCGCTCACCCTCCTCGTGTGTGCCGACAGCGAGGGCAAGGCAGTGGGCTGTCTGTATGAGGATGCGGGCGATGGCTTCGGCTACCGCACCGGCGACTACCTCGTCACCAAAATCGAGGCCTCGCTCAACAAGAACCGCCTCACGGTGGCGCTCACTCCTGTCGAGGGAAAAAGGGAGGCTCCCGCACGCTGCCTGCGCATCGCCTATGTCAAAGGCGGCAAGGTGCAGTACTCCGCTTGGCAGACAGGGAACACGGCTACAATGAAGATAAAAAAGTAAAAACAATACCTCTACTTTTTCAAGTTGAAAGAAGGGCAGAAGATAAATGGTTTGAGATATGAAAACGGGAAAACCGGGCTGTTGTCTTAACTCCTGCAACTCCT
>ONSV01000177.1 GCA_900320585.1 uncultured Prevotellaceae bacterium
AATCTCCGAGACGCAGAAGTCGACCCTGAACATCAGCTATGGCCTCGAGGTGATCAAGGTGAACAAGGGCAAGATGCAAGAAGCCGGCATCACCAAGGGCTTCATCATCACCAAGGTGAACGACGAGGCGATGAAGAGCCTGAGCGACCTGCAGCGTGTGGTGAAGGAAGCCTCTACCAGCAATGAGCCCGTGCTCATCATCCAAGGCCTGAATCCCGCTGGTGTGAAGAAATACTTCGCCGTACAGCTCGACTAATTCATCTTCCTTTTTTCGCAAGAACTCCCGCCGGTCGTGGCGGGAGTTTTTGATTGGAGTTCTGGAGTTCGGGTGCTCAGGAGTGGCAGGAGTGAAGACGAGGGTACGGAAAACCCATAAAATATGGAAAAACTACCGTTCGGGCTTATTCTTTTACAAAAAAACAAATAAATTCCTTTTTCTTTGTTGTTTTGTTGAAAATATAGTAAATTTGCAGTCACTTAAAATTTAGCCACATGAGACAACTGAAAATCACGCAATCTATTACAAATCGGGAGAGTGCCTCTCTCGACAAGTATTTGCAAGAGATCGGTCATGAGGAACTCATCACTGTGGAAGAAGAGGTGGAGTTGGCTCAGCGCATCCGCAAGGGCGACCGCAAGGCCCTTGAGAAATTGACCAAAGCCAACCTGCGCTTCGTTGTCTCCGTGGCCAAGCAATACCAGAACAAGGGCCTGAGCCTGCCCGACCTCATCAATGAGGGCAACCTGGGCCTGATCAAGGCCGCCGAGAAATTCGACGAGACCCGTGGCTTCAAGTTCATCTCCTATGCGGTGTGGTGGATTCGCCAGAGCATCCTCCAGGCCATCGCCGAGCAAAGCCGCATCGTGCGCCTCCCCCTCAACCAGGTGGGTTCGGTGAACAAGATCAACAAGATAGCCAACCGTTTCGAGCAGGAGCACGAGCGCCGTCCGAGTGCCGATGAGATAGGCGACTTTGTCGACCTGCCAGAGGACAAGATTGAGGACGCGCTGAAGGTGAGCACCCGTCACGTGTCGATGGACGCCCCCTTTGCCGACGGCGAGGAGAACAGCCTGCTCGACATCCTTCCCAACAACGACTCCCCCGATACCGACTTTGAGTTGGTGATGGAGTCGCTTCGCAACGAGATCAACCGCGCCCTGCTCACCCTGAACGAGCGAGAGCGCCACATCATAGAGGCCTTCTTCGGCATCAACCAGCCCGAGATGACCCTTGAGGAGATAGGCGAGAAATTCGGCCTCACCCGTGAGCGTGTGCGCCAGATCAAGGAAAAAGCCATCCGCCGTCTCCGCCACAACACAAAGAACAAGTTGCTACGCTCCTATTTAGGGCAATAGTATTACTTTTTAAGGTATTAGAACATTCCATTGATGAAATTGAAATTTGTAGCACTCATTATCGCCCTGCTCACGCTCCATGCCATGCCTGCCTTGAGCAAGGCGCGGTGTACTCCTGTGTACATCTTTGGTGTCTCAGCCTCTTTCAACGACTCCATCGTCTATATCACCGACATCCAGATTATCGACAGTGCCTGGATAGAAGACAAGGGCAACATGCTTCTCGGCCGTTTAGACTACTCCTACCAGCTGAAGGCCTATGTGAACGCCCATGGTGAGGCCAACCGCACCTGCCTGGTATCGTTCGCCTTCAAAGAGAAGGACATCATGAAGAAGTACCAGCGTATGAAGAAGCGATTCTCGGGCACGAAGAAGCGTCCGTCGAAATACGACATCCGCGAGATCGACGAGGAGGAATTCAAGTTCCACTCCGTTACCCCCGATGGTCTGACCGCTGACAACAGCACCATCGACAAGAAAGCCTCACGCCGTGCCGAGAAATCTAAGGCAAAGAAGGAAAAGGGCATGCTGAAGGACAACCATTCGGCAGATGGAACCGGCGACAACCCCGACAGCACCCCCGTCATCCCTCCTCGTCATTAAAAGCAATAAACCCAAAAAGAAATGAATCCACAGATCATCAACCTTTGCATAGCAGAGCATTATATCAAGGTAACATTCCTTAATCCCAAAGTCAACAACTATGCCCTCATCAGTTCTTGCCAGAACTTTATCGTAGACGAAAAGCCCGCCGATGCGGAATATCTCTACGAATTGGTGGTTGACGACGACCTGCAGCCCATCGAGAAGGACCGTCGCGACCGCATCCGCGATTTTGAGAGTGGCAATGGCCATATCATCGTCGACCTCATCAAAGACGGGGGCTACCAGATGATCTTCAAGGACATGCGTGGCAACGAGTGCAGCATGCTGCAGAGCTCCGACCGTTTCAAGCTTGTGAAATGCGCACTGAAAGGAGGTTTCGACTCGCGTAATTTCGGAATGACCAACGTGATGATGTTCAGCACGGCCATTGCGAGCTGTTACCACCAGACGCTTTTCATCCATGCCTCACTGGTGCGCCACAATGGCTATGGCTATCCCTTCTGCGCCAACAGCGGCACGGGCAAGTCGACCCACGTGAGCAACTGGCTTCGTCATATCCCCAACTGCGACCTGATGAACGACGACAACCCCATCATCCGCATTATCGACGACAAGGCCTACATCTATGGCAGTCCATGGAGTGGCAAGACCCCATGCTACCGCAACATCAAAGCCCCATTGGGCGCTATGTCGCGCATCGACCGCGCCGACCACAACTACGTGGAGAAGCTCTCGCCGATTGAGGGATTCACCTCTATCCTCCCCTCCTGCTCGGCGATGAAATGGGACTCCGACAGCTACGGCCATATCTGCGACACGGTGTCGAAACTGGTAAGTCTTGTGCCTGCCTATATCATCCACTGCCTGCCCGACCGCGAGGCAGCCGAGCTGAGTTGTGCCACCATTGCCGTAAAATAAGGACCTGGAGCCATTCTGCAGATGAACACGTCGAAGCCCACCATGAAGCGTATCCACATGGAGAACAGCATCTTGTTCCCCTTAGTCATCAGTGAATTGGAGAAGGGGCACACCGCCAAAATCAACCTGAAAGGTTTCAGCATGCGGCCGTTTCTGGAGACCGAACGCGACAGCGCATTGCTCACCAGTCCCAAGTCGCCCAAGGTTGGCGACCCTGTGCTGGCAGAGGTAGAGCCGGGCCACTATGTCCTCCACCGCATCATCGCCATCGACGGCGATGCCGTGACGCTTCTTGGCGACGGCAACCTCAGTCCCGAGCACTGCAGGCTATGCGACATCAAGGCCGCCGTGATAGGTTTCTACCGCAAGGGCCGCACGACGATGGACCGCACCGATGGCTGGAAGTGGAAGACCTATTCGTGGATATGGATGCGGCTTCGTCCCATCCGCCGCTATCTACTGGCATTCTACCGTCGCATCTGGCTCATCGACTTCACCAATATCATCAGTATGAACGAGACCTCCGCGTTTCTCTGGAACGCCATCCAGGACAAGGAGTTCACCGTCGCTGACCTTGCCAAGCTGTTGGTAGACAACTACCAGATTGACGAGAACACTCCTCTGTCGGAGGAAGTGGCCCTTCGTGATGCCGAGGCCGTGTCGAAGACATGGATCGAGGCTGGCATCGCCGAGGCATAAGCATTGCACACTGCTGCCTCATGCCAGGAAATGGCATGATAGGAAAAGGTCTTTAGGGCATTACTGCCTTAAAGACCTTTGCTTTTTTCGAGGAATCCCCTCTTCTACAGCGCCTTCTCTGTTTTCTACGCCCCCTGTCCCTTCGGGACTTCCCCCTCTAATCAAGAGGGGGACATAATTACTTTGCACCTGTGTACATCCCTTGGAAGAAGGCGTGACAAAATAGGAATGTCTGATGAAGAAGGGAAACGTGCTGTAGGAACGCGCCTATCTGGGATTATTCTCGCGGAAAATCTGCATGCGCTCGTCGAGGAGCTGATACTGGTTGTCGCGTATGAACGAGGTACACACTCTGAGTCCCTCCTGATGGCTGCCCGTGGTGATGAGGCAGATGGCGCTCACTCCATAATACATCAGCTCGTGTGCCAGTTGGCCGCTTGTCATTCCCGGATATCCGATGGTGAAATAGAATCCGTCGGCGATATCCTCGCCCATGTCCTTGTCGTAGACCACATAGAACCCATGGCGCTTGAAGATTTCCTTCAGGCGGTGGGCCCTCTGTCCGTAGACGGCCACCTCGCTGCGGAAGTCATAGGTGCCGTCGCAGGCCGCCTTCATGATGGCAGCGAGGGCAAACTGCGCGCTGTGGCTCGTGCCCGAGGACAGCGCATAGAGGATACGTGTGGAGAACACCATGCCGAAGGGCAGTCCCTCATAGCGCTCGGCCAAGGCCGGGAAATGGCGGTGGAAAAGCTTGTCGCCGATGCACACCACGCCGATTCTCTCGCCCGCGTAGCTGAAAGCCTTCGAACCGCTCACGAGCAACATGTAGTTGTCGGTATACCTTGCCGCAGTGGCCTGGAAAGGCGGTTCGAACGGACGGCTGAGGTTCTTGCGGAAGTCCATGGCGAAATAGGCCAGGTCTTCCATGACGATGGCGTCGTAACGTGTGGCCAGCTCGCCGATACCCTTCAGCTCGTCCTCGGTGAGGCAGATCCATGAGGGGTTGTTGGGGTTGCTGTATACGATGGCGCAGATATTTCCCTTTTCGAGATAGCTCTCGAGCTTGGGCACCAGTTTCTCGCCACGGTAGTCATACACGTCGAAAGTCTCGTATTTCACTCCCATTACCTGGAGCTGCATTTTCTGCACGGGGAATCCCGGGTCGATGAAGAGCACGGTGTCGCGCTTCGGGTCGGCCTGCGAGCAGAGCAGGAACGAGGCGAACGTGCCCTGCATCGAACCCACCACGGGGATGCACCCCTCGGCATTGATGTCGACGCCCACGAAGGCCTTGACAAACCTGCTGGCCTGCTTCTTGAGTTCGGGATAGCCCTGGATGTCGGGATAGCTGTTGGCGATGCCGTCGCGCAGTGCTTGTATCTGCGCCTCGACGCCAATCTTCGCGGCAGGCAGTCCGGGGATGCCCATTTCCATTTTGATGAACTCCACTCCCGCCTCTTTCTCGGCGAAGGCCGCCACGGCCTTCACTTCCCGGATGGTGGCCTTGGCGAAGTCCTGGATGCCATAGTCGGCTATGGCATCGTCGATGATGTTCCTGGGTATTGGTGTAGGTTTCATTGCTGTGCTTCCTTTCCGATGGCCAGGGCCTTGATGTTGGCCTCCACCACACTTTCTCCCTTACGTCCGAAGACCCTTCTGATGGCCTCCTCTAATTTCTCGTATTCTATACCCAGCGCTTTCTGGGCAGCCCCTAAGAGAATGACGTTGGCCGAGCGGGGCACGCCATTGTCTTTGGCCAGTTTCTCAATTTCGAGCATGATGACATGCTCCACCTTGGCCAGGTCGCTGTAGATGGCCTCGGGCTCTGGGTAGTTGGGAATATTGACGAACGGATGTGCGGAAGTGATGACCCATCCTCCTTTCTTGAGGAACGGCAGGTATCTCAGCGCCTCCATGGGTTCCATGGAGATGATGACGTCGGCCTGTCCACGGCCGATGAGGTCGCTTGCGATGGGATTTGACGAGAGTCTGAGGTTGCTCTGCACGTCGCCTCCGCGCTGCGACATTCCGTGCACCTCGGCCTGCTTGATGTAAAGGTTTTCCTTGATGGCCGCCTCGCCGATGATGGTGGCGATGGAGAGGATTCCCTGTCCACCTACTCCACAAAGTATGATATCAGTTTTCATTTCTTTGCCTCCTTGTTTTTCTTTTGTTTCAAGTGTCTTTGCAGGGTTTGCATGCACTCACGCCTTGGGATGATGACACTCACTCCCTTGTAGTTGATTTCCTCCCTGATGATCTGGGTGATCTCGGGCATGTTCTTTGGCAGTGGCACCACCACCCTCAGGTGCTCGTCGGGCACGCCCAGTCCGCGGCAGATAGCCTCGAACTTGTTGGTTCCGGCCGAGTCTTGTCCGCCTGTCATGGCCGTGGTGAGGTTATCGCTGATGATGACGGTGATGTTGGCATTCTCGTTCACGGCATCGAGCAGTCCGGTCATGCCCGAATGGGTGAATGTGGAGTCGCCGATGACGGCCACCGATGGCCATTGTCCGGCATCAGCGGCACCCTTGGCCATGGTGATGCTCGCACCCATGTCGACGCACGAGTGGATGGCGTGGTAGGGCGGTAGGAATCCGAGGGTATAGCAGCCGATGTCGCCAAACACCCTTGGGTTGTCGTATTCGCGCAGCACCTCGTTGAGGGCGGCATACACGTCGCGGTGGCCGCATCCCTGGCAGAGAGCTGGTGGTCGTGGCATCACGTTCTCGCCGCTCTCATAGCCCTCGCGCTCCTCCATTCCGAAGGCTTCCCTGAGCCAGTCGGGATTGAGTTCGCCGGTGCGAGGCAGGTGGCCGGTGAGCCTTCCCTTGATATTGGCATTGCCCGGCATGATGCCCTTGAGCATCTCCTCCACCAGAGGCTGTCCCTCCTCCACCACGAGCACGTTGTCGCAGGAGTCGGTGATTTGCCTCACCAGCGATTTGGGCAGCGGATACCTGGTGATTTTAAGCAGTGGGTAGGGACATCCGTCGGGGAAGCACTCGCACACGTAGTTGTATGCTATGCCACAGGCGATGATACCCATCGAGTGGTCGGGCGCGTCGGTCAGCACGTTGTGTGGCGACGTGGCGGCATCCTCCTCGAGTCGTGGCAGTTGGGCGGTGACATAGTTGTTGCGCCTGCGCGCGTTGACGGGCAGCAGCACCCAGTTGGCTGCCACCGAGTCGTAGTTGAGCGCGTTCTGCTCCTTAGGTGTGTCCTTCACCTCGACCACGGCCCTGGAGTGGGCCATGCGTGTGGTGATGCGCATGAGCACGGGCAGGTGCTCCTGTTCGGAGTAGTCGAAAGCCTCGCCAATCATGTCGTAGGCCTCCTGCTGCGATGCGGGCTCGAAGACAGGGAGCATGGCGAACTTGCCATAGAACCTGCTGTCTTGCTCGTCCTGCGATGAGTGCATCGAGGGGTCGTCGGCAGCCACCACCACGATACCGCCATTGGTACCTGTCATGGCCGAGTTGACGAACGGGTCGGCACACACGTTCAGTCCCACATGCTTCATGCACACGAGTGCTCTTTTTCCCATATACGACATACCGAGTGCGGTCTCCATGGCCGTTTTCTCGTTGGTGCACCATTTGCGGTGCACGTTCCTCTCGGCAGCGAGGGGAGAATTCTGGATATACTCGGTGATTTCGGTCGACGGAGTGCCTGGATAGGCATAAACGCCACTCAGTCCGGCATCAAGCGCACCTTGAGCGATGGCCTCATCACCTAAAAGCAGTTTTTTCATGTCTGATATTTTTGTGGTTGTTAATGATTGATTCAGAAGTGTTAGGTAACTCGGGGAGTTCAGGAGCGAAACGCCGGGAGTCACTTGATATAGGCCTCGAGCGGACTATGCAGCGCGTCGAGGAACCCGTTGATGCGGAGGAGCCACTCGTCGAAGTTGCGCACGTCGTTCTTGCTCCATGCCGAGCCGAAGTAGTAGGTGTAGCGCAGCTTGTCCTGGTAGCCGCGCACGATACCCACGACATGTCCGGCGGCTCCGTTGCGTGGTTGGTCGAAGAGCAGCGGTTTGGTGTCGCTCACCCCATTGGGGAAGAGGGCGGCCACGAAGATCTGGAAGTTCTGTGCCGCGGGGTTGTCGGTGGGGTCGGCATAGGCCACGAAGTCGCGCCCGCATTTCAGGGTCTGCGTGTCCTCCTCGTGAATCACCACGCCTGCTGCCAGGTCGCAAGGTCTCGACAGTCCCTCATACCACACCGTCATCTTGTTGAAGTTCGACCCTTTGTCGAGGCTGAGCAATCTGTGCTCCACCACATTCTTGTCGCCCTGCACGGTAGAGGGGTTGTAGGTCAGCTCCACGGTGAAGCGCAATGGTCCGTTGTCGAGAATCTTATAGTCTTTGTAGCTGTAAGGCATCACCAGGTATCCGTTCTCCATGA
>ONSV01000266.1 GCA_900320585.1 uncultured Prevotellaceae bacterium
CCTTATACCATGTTGTGTAATCTTAGTACACCCGCAGGGGCTCGAACCCTGGACACCCTGATTAAGAGTCAGGTGCTCTACCAACTGAGCTACGGGTGCATCGTTTTCTCGATTGCGGGTGCAAAGGTACGCAGTATTTTTGAATCCACCAAACTTTTTTGAGACTTTTTTCAAAAAAAGTAGGAAAAAGGCTCATTTCATCGAAAAATGAGCCCTTTCCCTGTGGATTTTTAGATAAAGAGGATGGTTAAACCAGCCATTACGATGCTGACCATCGACATGAGTTTGATGAGAATATTGAGCGATGGACCAGAGGTATCCTTGAAGGGATCGCCCACGGTGTCGCCCACGATGGTAGCCTTATGGGCAAACGAGCCCTTGCCACCAAAGTTGCCTTCTTCGACCATCTTCTTGGCATTGTCCCACGCACCACCTGCATTGGCCATAAAGACAGCTAGGGTGAAGCCTCCTGCCAATCCGCCTACGAGCAGACCCAGGACACCAGCAACGCCGAGGACGCAGCCTACAACGATAGGAATGGCGATGGCGAGGAGTGAGGGGAATATCATTTCGTGCTGAGCAGCACGGGTGGAGATTTCAACGCAGGAACCATAGTCGGGAGTGCCTGTGCCTTCGAGGATGCCAGGAATTTCGCGGAACTGACGGCGAACCTCTTCAACCATCTTCTGAGCAGCACGACCTACAGCCTCCATGGTGAGTCCGCAGAACAGGAAGGCAGCCATAGCGCCGATGAAAGCGCCCACGAGCACCTTGGGGTTCATGAGGTTGACCTGGAAATAGTTCATGAAATCAGGGATGGTGGCCTGAGCGGCATTGATGGTTTCGCCCTTGACATTCTCCATCATGATGCCGGCACGCTCCATAGCAATCTTGATTTCCTCGATGTAAGAGGCGAGGAGAGCGAGGGCGGTGAGGGCTGCAGAACCAATGGCAAAGCCTTTACCGGTAGCAGCAGTGGTGTTGCCCAGAGCGTCGAGCGCGTCGGTACGATGACGAACCTCTTCGCCCAGTTCAGACATCTCGGCATTACCACCGGCATTGTCGGCAATAGGTCCGTAAGCGTCGGTGGCCAGCGTAATGCCCAGCGTAGAGAGCATACCTACAGCAGCGATACCAATGCCATAGAGTCCGTGAGCCAGACTCTCGCTAGACATGGAGAGGTCGAAGCCGTTGGCAAAACCGAAGCTGAGAATGATGGCCACGCCAATGGTGATGACGGGGATGCAGGTAGAAATCATACCTGTGCCTATACCTTTAATAATAACGGTGGCAGAACCCGTAAGACCAGCCTCAGAGATTTTCTGGGTGGGCTTGTACGAGTGAGAGGTGTAATACTCGGTGGCCTGACCGATGATGACACCTGCAGCGAGTCCGCTGATGACTGAGAAGGAGAGGCCGAGCCAGTTTTCGATGCCAAGGAAATAAAGGATGCCGAAGGTGGCAATGGCAATGAGGATAGCACTGACATTGGTGCCGAGGGCCAGAGACTTCAGCAGGTCGCGCATGGTGGCTCCCTCCTTGGTGCGAACCAAGAAGATGCCGAAGAGCGACAGGAAGACGCCCACAGCGGCAATCAACATGGGGGCAATGACAGCACGCAACTGAACCTCGAGACCAGCCACAGAGAAGGCGGCAGCACCAAGGGCAGCAGTAGAGAGCACAGAACCGCAATACGACTCGTAGAGGTCGGCACCCATACCAGCCACGTCGCCTACGTTATCGCCTACGTTATCGGCAATGGTAGCAGGATTGCGTGGGTCGTCCTCAGGAATGTCGGCTTCGACCTTACCCACAATGTCGGCACCCACGTCGGCAGCCTTGGTATAAATACCGCCACCGACACGGGCGAAGAGGGCCTGCGTAGAAGCACCCATACCAAAGGTAAGCATGGTGGTGGTGATGGTGATGAGTGAATCGTCAGTGAATCTGTTCAGCGCAATGAACCAGATGGCGATGTCGAGCAGGCCGAGACCTACGACGGTGAGACCCATAACGGCACCTGAGCGGAAGGCTACCTTCAAGCCGCTGTTCAGACTCTGGCGGGCAGCATTAGCCGTGCGGG
>ONSV01000042.1 GCA_900320585.1 uncultured Prevotellaceae bacterium
AAATAGGGGGCGAAATTGCATGGTTTCAAAAAAAAACCGTAATTTTGCAGAAAATTGGATAATCATGACAGAAAGGAAAGTGAGGGTGCGCTTCGCACCAAGTCCTACCGGACCATTACATATCGGTGGTGTTCGCACCGCGTTGTATAATTACTTGTTTGCCCACCAGCATGGTGGCAGCCTTGTGCTGCGTATCGAGGATACCGACTCCAGCCGATTCGTGCCTGGGGCCGAGGACTATATCCTCGAGTCGTTCGCATGGCTGGGCATCAAGTTCGACGAGGGCGTGTCGATAGGGGGCGACTATGGTCCCTACAGGCAGAGTGAGCGCCGCAAGATCTACCGGCGCTATGTAGACCAGTTGCTCGAGGACGGCAAGGCATACATCGCCTTCGATACCGCAGAGGAACTGGAGGCCAAGCGTGCCGAGATTCCCAATTTCCAGTACGATGCGCGCAGTCGTGGCACGATGCGCAACTCGCTCACCATGTCAGAGGATGAGGTGCGCGAGCTCATCGACGAGGGCACGCAGTATGTGGTGCGATTCAAGGTGGAGCCGGGTGTCGAGGTGCATATCGACGACCTCATTCGCGGCGACGTGAAGATCATGAGCGACGTGGTCGACGACAAGGTGCTCTACAAAAGTGCCGACGAGTTGCCCACCTACCATCTGGCCAATATCGTCGACGACCATCTCATGGAGATCACACATGTGATCCGCGGCGAGGAATGGTTGCCCAGTTCGCCCCTGCACGTGTTGCTCTACCAGGCGCTGGGGTGGGAGAGTACGATGCCGCGCTTCGCGCACCTGCCTCTTCTGCTCAAGCCCGAGGGGAAGGGAAAATTGTCGAAACGCGACGGCGACCGACTGGGATTCCCGGTGTTCCCCTTGGAGTGGCACGACCCCAAGACGGGCGATGTGTCGATGGGATTCCGCGAGAGTGGCTATTTCCCCGAGGCCGTCATCAATTTCCTGGCGCTGCTGGGATGGAACCCCGGAACCGACCAGGAGCTGTTCTCACTCGATGAGCTGGTGCGCCTTTTCGACCTGTCGAAGTGTTCGAAGTCGGGTGCCCGGTTCGACTATCAGAAAGGCATCTGGTTCAACCATGAGTATATGCTCCACAAGAGCAACGAGGAGGTGGCCAAGCTCTTCGCACCCATCGTCGCGGGCAATGGCATCGACGAGCCGATGTCGCGCATCGTCCAGGTGGTGGGCATGATGAAAGACCGCGTGAGCTTCGTCAAGGAACTGTGGCCGCTCTGCTCTTTCTTCTTCATCCCTCCCACCGAGTACGACGAGAAGACGGTGCGCAAGCGCTGGAAGGCCGACTCAGCCAAGGTGATGGGCGAACTGGCCGACGTTTTGGCGTCGCTCGACGACTTCTCGCTCGAGAACCAGGAGCGCGTGGTCATGGCCTGGGTGGAGCGAAAGGGCTACAAACTGGGCGATGTGATGAACGCTTTCCGGCTCGCACTGGTGGGCATCGGGAAGGGACCGGGCATGTTCGATATCTCTGCCTTCCTTGGAAAGGAGGAGACCCTGAGCCGTCTGCGCAGGGCCATCGAGGTGTTGGGGTGATTTGCTGTCTTACCTAACCTGCGTGGTGTGTACGACATATTGATGTACCTTTATCTCATAGGCGTGGCCATCTACAGTCTGTTCGACAAGAAGGTGCGCAAGATGTGGCGGGGAGAGCGCGAGGCTTTCGGCGTGCTGAAGGCCAATGTCGACCCCGACGCGAGGTACGTGTGGTTCCATGCCGCGTCGTTGGGGGAGTTTGAGCAGGGACGCCCTCTGATGGAGCATCTGCGCCGCGAGCACCCCGAATACAAGATATTGCTCACCTTCTTCTCGCCCTCGGGCTACGAGGTGCGGAAGAACTACGAGGGTGCCGACATCATCTGCTATTTGCCGCTCGACACCCGTATCAATGCCATCCGCTTTCTCAGGCTGGTGAGGCCCGTGATGGCGTTTTTCATCAAGTATGAGTTCTGGTACAACTACTTGCATATCCTGAAACATCGGGGGGTGCCTGTCTATAGCGTGTCGAGCATCTTCCGCCCCGACCAGGTGTTCTTCCATTGGTATGGACATGAGTATGCGGCGGTGCTCAGGTGCTTCACGCATTTCTTCGTGCAGAACGAGCAGAGCGTGAACCTGCTGAGAGACATCGGCATCCACTGTGCCACGGTGGCGGGCGACACGCGTTTCGACCGCGTGCTGCAAATCAAGGAGGCAGCGAAGCACCTTCCCATAGCCGAGGCGTTCAAAGGTGGGAAAAAGGTGTTTGTGGCCGGGTCGAGCTGGCCGCCCGACGAGGAAGTGTTCATCCCTTATTTCAACAGGCATCCCGACTGGAAACTGATTATCGCGCCTCATGTCATCGGTGCCGACCACCTGCGGCAGATCATGTCGAAACTCAAGCGCAAGACGGTGTACTATACCGACACCACCCCTGAGGAGGCGGCCGAGGCCGATTGCCTCATCATCAATTGCTTCGGACTGCTGTCGAGCATCTACCAGTATGGCGAGGTGGCCTACGTGGGCGGTGGCTTCGGCGTGGGCATACACAATGTGCTCGAGGCAGCCGTGTGGGGCATGCCCGTGATCTTCGGTCCCAACAACAAGAACTTCCAGGAGGCGCAGGGACTGCTTGCCGCCCAGGGGGGCTTTGAGATCAGCGACGAGGAGGACTTCCAGGTGGTGATGGACCGGCTGATGACCGATGAGAAGTTGTTGCAGTCGTCGAGCGAGAAGGCTGGCACCTTTGTCAACGGACAAGCCGGGGCCACCCATATCGTGATGAGTGCCCTCGGCTTGTGACTATAAGCGCGTTCCGCTTATGGATTGACGCCTTCCTTGGCGTCTTCTTCCAGATACCATTTGGAGTAACCCACATAGTGGGCAGCGAAACTCTCGGCCTGGTCGGGCCGGGTTTTTTTGATGAATTTCGCGGGTACTCCGCCCCATATCTCATGGTCGCCGATCTTGGTGCCCTGCAGCACCAGCGCGCCGGCAGCCACGATGGCGCCACGGCCGATGTCGGCATTGTCGAGCACGGTGGCGCCCATGCCGATGAGCGCGCCCTGGCGGATGGTGCAGGCATGGACTGTGGCGTTGTGCCCTATCGACACGTCGTCTTCGATGATGGTGGGACCCACCTCATAGGTCACATGCACGCAGGCACCGTCTTGCACGTTCACACGGTTGCCCATGTGTATGTATGCCACGTCGCCCCTGACGACGGCGTTGAACCAGATGGAGCATTCGTCGCCCATCTCCACTTCGCCCACAATCGAGGCGGTCTCGCTGAAATAGCAGTCTTTGCCCCATTTCGGGGTAAGGCCTTTTACTGATTTGATAAGTGCCATGTCTATTGTTGTTGGTTGGTGAGGCCTGCCAGCACACGGCCCGTTCGCTCAAGGGCGTCGGCCAGTTGGGCGCGCGGGCAGGCGATGTTGATGCGGATGAATCCCTCGCCGCTCTCCTGGCCATACATCGTGCCGCTGTTCACAAGCACGTGCCCCTCGTTCAGGAGCAGGTCCTTCACTTCGTCAGAGGTCTTGCCGGTGCTGCGGATGTCGACCCACACCAGGTAGGTGCCCTCGAGCCGGGTGACGCCGAGACGGGGAAGGTGATGGCTGAAATAGTCGAGCAGGTAGGTGTAGTTGCCATACAGGTAGTCGCACAGCTGGTCGATCCAGTACTCACTCTCGTTGTAGGCGGCGATGAGGGCCTCTACACCGAAGGGGTTCACGTCGCACACCTCGTTGATGTTGATGGCGCGGTCGATGAGTTGGCGGGTCTCCGCATCGTTGCTGATGATGTTGGCAATTTGCAGGCCGGCGGTGTTGAACGACTTCGAGGGCGAGTTGCAGGTGATGCTGTTGTCCTGGCAGGCTGCCGACACCGAGGCGAAGGGGGTGAACCGGTGGCCGGGCATCACCAGCTCGCAATGGATCTCGTCGGATACGACTCTCACGCCATGGCGCAGGCAGATGTCGTTCATCTTCTCCAGCTCGGCCTTGGTCCATACCCTGCCCGCGGGGTTGTGGGGATTGCAGAGTACGAAGAGCTTCACCTTCGGGTCGCTGGCCTTGCGCTCCATGTCGTCGAAGTCGACATGGTATGTCTGGCCGGAGTAGACAAGCGGGTTCTCCACTATCTCGCAGCCATTGTTGCGGATCGACGAGAAGAAGCAGTTGTACACGGGGGTCTGGATGAGCACCTTGTCGCCGGGCTCGCAGAGGGCTTTCACCACCACCGAGATGGCGGGCACCACGCCCGAGGTGTAGAGTATCCACGAGGGGTCGATATGCCAGGAGTGGCGACGTGCGAACCAGTCGACGACGGCCTGGTAATAGGTGTCGGGCACCTGGGTATAGCCGAAAACGCCGTGCTGGGCACGCCGTGTCACGGCATCGACGATGGGCTGGGCCACGCGGAAGTCCATGTCGGCCACCCACATCGGGATGGCATCCTTGGCCTCGGGAGTGTCCCATTTCACGCAGTTCGTGCCGCGGCGCTCTACTGGTTGGTCGAAGTCATGTCTCATGGTTGCTGTGGGGTGTCTCGGGTGATGATCTCGCAGTCGGCGGGACCTTTGATGTTCTTGTCGATGATGATCTCGCCATAGCCGTCGGCCACGATACGCCCGCTGGCGGGGTTCTTCACGCTCGTCACCGTGCCACGGATGTCGGCCACCAGCGTGGAGTACTCGAAGGCGCGGTCGCATGCCGCGTCGAAGGTGCAGTTCTCGAGCACCAGGTCGTGGGCATAGCAGAGGGGCTGCTCACCCAGGATGTGACAGTTCACCAGGCGCAGGTTCTTGGAGTGCCAGCCCAGGTACTCTCCGTCGAGATAGGAGTCGTAGATGGTTACGTTCTCCACCTCCCAAAAGGCGTCCTTCGTCACGATGTGGGCGTTGTGTATCTCCACATTCTTCACATATTGGAACACGTACTTGCTGTCGCTCTTCAGGTTGCGCACCATCACGTTGCGGCAACCCATGAAGGGGTAGGTGCCCTCGTGGAGGGTCACATTGTCGATGTCGAGGCCGTCGACGTTCCAGAAGGTCTCGTCGGCGTCGTTGATGGTCACGTCGCGGAGTTTCAGGTTGCGCATCTCGCGGAAGAATTTCGGACCGTCGATCACGCAGTCGCTCATCTCCATGTCGTTGGAGTACCAGATGGCCGACCTTGAGCCGGGGGCGAAGTAGCAGTGGGTGATGATGCTGCGGTCTACATGCCACAAGGGGTATTTGCCCTCAAAACGGCAGTGGTCGGCCTCGATGTCGCTGCATTCCTTGATGCCCGACTCGCCCTCGGTGATGACGACGTTCTCCAGCCGGAGGTTGTGCGACTCGAAAAGGGGGCGTTCACCACCGAACGATTGGTTGCGGATAATTTCCATAAAATGATATGATGCTTGTCTGTTATTATGTATAAAGGGTGATGTCGTTCTCCTGCAAAAATAATGCCAACCTTAACGGTGATGACAGTATTCCTCACTGCAACGGGTTCGTGCTTCGACAGGCAATGGCGGAAAAAACCGAAGGCCTGCTTGCGGCAGGCCTTCGGCGTAAGGCTATGTTTTTAGAGATTCGGGTTGATCTTGTTCCACTCCGAGATGGGAGGCACGATATTGAGCGTCACGAGCTCGTCGCGCATCTTGCACAGGTGCTCGTAGCTGGCGTCGAGCTTGGCATTCTCCTCAGGTGTGCCCTGGGGTACCTCGAAGGTAGCGCCCTCGGGAGTGAGGGTGGTCTTCATGGCCATCATGATGTGGTTGTACTTGTCGGTCTTCACATAGGTGCCTACGGGGAAGCGGAAGGGCTCGCCACCCATGGCGGCGCGAATCATCTCTACCGACAGGTAAGAGGGGCTCTGGAACGATGAGCGGCCCCTGAGCTCGATGATCTTGGCTCCGCCCTTGGTCACGTCGGTCTTCATCTGCTCCCATTCCTCAGCGGGGAACTCGGGGGTGCCGATGATGTCGGTAAGCTTGCGGCCTGCAATCTCCACATGGCTGCCGAAGACGGCCATCTGCTCACCATGTCCGCCATAGGTGGCGCAACCGGTGATCTCGTCCTGCATCACGTTGAACTTCTTGGCGAGGGCCGACTGCAGACGGGTGGTGTCGAGGCCGGCGAGGGTGGTCACCTGACCGGGTTTCAGGCCCGAGTAGAGCAGGGTTACCAGACCGGTGAGGTCGGCGGGGTTGAAGATAATCACCACGTGCTTCACGTCGGGGCAGAATTTCTGGATGTTCTGGCCGAGCTCCTCGGCTATCTTGCAGTTACCGGCGAGCAGGTCCTCGCGGGTCATACCGGCCTTGCGGGGAGCGCCACCCGACGAGATGATATACTTGGCGTTGGTGAAGGCTTCCTCGGCGTCGGTGGTGGCGGTGATCTTCACGTTGCCGAAACCACTCTGGCGCATCTCCTCAGCCACACCTTCGGGAGAGAACACGTCGTAAAGACAGATGTCATCGGTAAGGCCCATCATCAGGGCGCACTGCACCATGTTTGAACCAATCATGCCAGCTGCGCCGACGATGGTCAGTTTTTCGTTAGTTAAAAATGCCATAATTGTTTATAGTATTAAATGTTGTAGATATCTGCGACAAAGTTATACAAAACTGAGCGAACTGCAAAAAGAAATCCCTCATTTTTTGTTTAGGTGGGTTCGAAAAATTGGCTTTGTCGGATTTTCGGATGATTTGCGAGTGCAGACTGTCAGCTGATGAGGGAACATAGCGGGCTATGTGACCGAAGAAGCTGGCTGTATGCGCTGCAAAGGGCCGAAAAGATGACAAAACGTAAATCATATATTATACTCTCTATTTACGTGGGAATTTTTAGAACCCGCCTTAATCTTTTGTTAATGGCGCGATTTGGTGGGAGCACGGCGGTTCGTATGTGCCAGAAAAAATGCTGCAGGGGTTGGTGGTTCGGGGAAAAATGTGTAAGTTTGCATCTTGTAAACCCAACCTTTCAAATCTACCATTATGCACGACAATATCATAGCTGACAGGCTTCTTGCCCTTCGCCGACTGATGCGCGAAGCGCATCTCCACGCGTTTATCATCCCCAGTAGCGACCCCCACAAAAGCGAGTATCTGCCCGACCACTGGAAAGGGCGCGAGTGGCTCACCGGCTTCGACGGCTCGGCGGGCACGGCGGTGGTGACGATGGACAAGGCCGCGCTCTGGACCGACTCGCGCTATTTCATCGCGGCCGCGGAACAGATTGCGGGCACGGAGTTCGTGCTCATGAAGGAGCGCATCGCGGGCACGCCCTCGGTGGCCGAGTGGCTGGGCGAGTGTCTGGCTGGCGTGCCACAGGCACGTGTGGGCATCGACGGGATGGTGAGCATGGCGGCCGAGGTGGACGACCTCGCCCGGCAGTTGGCGAAATATGGCGACATCGAGGTGGTGACCGACATCGACCCGCTCGATGAGCTGTGGACCGACCGTCCGCCGGTGCCCGACGCTCAGGTGGAGGTCTTTCCGCTGGAGTTTGCGGGAGAGGATGCTTCGTCGAAGTTGGAACGGGTGCGTGCCGAGTTGCGCCGGGAGAGGGCCGATGCCCTGCTCGTGTCGGCGCTCGACGACATTGCCTGGACGCTCAACCTCAGGGGTGGCGACGTACATTGCAACCCAGTGTTCGTGGCCTACCTGCTCATCACGCAGGAGGAGGCCACGCTCTTCGTCGCGCCGGAGAAGATTTCCCCGAAGGTGCTCGATGCGCTGCAGGCCATAGGGGTATCTACCGCGCCCTACGAGGCTGTTGCCGTTCATCTGCGTGGCATCACCAAGGGCACGATGCTGCTCGACCCACAGAAGGTGAACCACACGCTGTGGAAAGCGGTGGCGTGCGAGGTGGTGGCAGGTCCCTCGCCCATACCCGTGATGAAAGTGGTGAAGAACGAGGTGGAAATCGCCGGATTCCACCACGCGATGGAGCGCGACGGGGTGGCGATGGTGAAATGGCTGAAATGGCTCGAGGGAATGATGGACAGGGGAGAGGTGGACACGCTCACCGAACTGTCGGTGTCGGGTCGGCTCGAGGCTTTCAGGTCGGAGCAGCAGCACTTCCGTGGACTCTCGTTCGACACCATCTCGGGCTATGCCGCTCATGGGGCTGTCGTGCACTATGAGCCTACCGAGCAGACCGATATTCACTTGCAGCCCAAGGGGTTGCTGCTCGTTGACTCGGGAGGACAGTATCTCGATGGCACGACCGACATCACGCGCACCATCGCCCTCGGACCGGTCACCCCGGAGGAGCGGCGGGTCTACACGCTGGTGCTCAAGGGACATATCAGGCTGCAGATGCTGAAGTTCCCCAAAGGGGCTTGTGGCTCACAGCTCGACGCGGTGGCCCGGGCTCCGCTGTGGGAGGCGGGACTCAACTTCCTCCATGGCACGGGCCATGGGGTGGGTACTTACCTCAACGTGCACGAGGGACCGCATCAGATCCGGATGGAGTGGATGCCGACACCGCTTCATGAGGGCATGACGGTGACCGACGAACCGGGCATCTATGTGGAGGGGAAATTCGGCGTGCGTATAGAAAACACGCTGCTCATCACGCCTTACATGACGACGGAGTTTGGCTCGTTCTTGCAGTTCGAGCCGCTCACGCTCTGTCCCATCGACCTCCGTCCTGCCGACCTCGGTCTGCTCGACCCCGAGGAGAAGGCGTGGCTCAACAGCTACCACAATTTGGTCTTCGACCGTCTCTCGCCACTGCTCGACGAGGAGCACCAGCAGTGGCTTAGGAAAGTCACCACACAGATATAGCGAGGCAATTTCATTGTTTAATCAGCTTGCACACCTGTTTCTATGAAATGAAAAAACCCTGCTTCCTGACTAAGGAGACGGTTCGGAAACAAAACCAGATTTTGTCAGGAAGCAGGGGTATGATGAAAAAGATAAAACCTAAGACTGGTTGTAGTTGATTTTGAGAGTCTCAAAGGCATATACGTGGCCACTTTGATTATGGTCATCTGTACCATACCAAAGCGGCACGTCTGTCATCACTTCCTCCAATGTTGTTGGATTGGCAATTTTGGCGGGCCAGCAAACTTCCGGTGCCACATGGGTTGTAAGTTCTTGCTGGTGCAAACCCTTGTCCGTGGTTTGCCTGTAGCCACTCTCTAAATCTACAAGTGTACACTCTTGGTCCCCATCTGAATCCATGATGAAATGTTGCCAGCTGGGATAAGGATCTGTCAACGTATAACTTACAACTTGATGAGGAGGATCACATGGGATACAATAATGATTCGGCTCGAATCTCTCCACAATCATTAGTGGTTTTGAATATTTTTTTAAGTTGTCCATATATATAAGAATTATGATTGTTAGTCTCGAAGAGGTGGGAATACTTAGTCTTTTGTGGTTTCGATGTGTAAATTTAAACAAATAGTGGAGTTCCATTTATAGAGTGTAATCTAATTGGTGTCAGAATTTTAAAAATATTAACATGTTGTATCTTAATGGTTGACTATTTTTCCGATAAATCATACGCGTAAAGAGATGTTTGTCATGCTTTATCTGCTGTAAACCAATAGTTTACAGTTTTGTATATAAAGTAATTAAAAATATGGCGATAAAAGAAAAATACTTTACTAAAAATGAAAGCACCTTTGCAAAAGCCATCGCTCGTTGCCAGGTACGCGCTGCCAGGTGAGACTTGGCCCTTTACGGTGGGGTGGGCCGCAATAGGCTAATCTGTAGAAATATGGGGTACAATGGAGAAAGAAAATCGAATAAATATTTGGCAGTTAGCAAAATAAGATGTAATTTTGCACCCACGTCCCTAAATCTGGGGCATCACATATTGTTTAACATTCAAAATTTAAAGACAAAAAGCATGATTATTGTACCCGTAAAAGATGGCGAGAACATCGAGAGAGCTTTGAAGAAATTCAAGAGAAAATTCGAGAAGACAGGTGTGATTAAGGAACTCCGCGCACGTCAGCAGTTCAACAAGCCGTCTGTTCTGAAGAGGCTCAAGATGGAGAAGGCCATCTATGTACAGAAGCTGAGAAACGCCGAGGAATAAGATTTTTTCCTGGGAAAATTTGGTAGTTTGAGTTTTATTCCTTATATTCGTTGCCGAATTTAACCTGAGCGCCACGCATGATAGAGGGATTCCTTGAATACCTGCGGCACGAGCGCAACTACGCTGAGCTCACCGTAAGGGAATACGGCAGGGACCTGGAAAACTTCCAGTCGTATTTCAAGACCCTTGACGACAGCCTCTCCTGGGAGACGGTCGACAGCGACGTGGTAAGGGGGTGGATGGAGTGCATGATGGACAGTCGGCAGTCGGCCACCTCGGTCAACAGGAGGCTCAGCGCCCTGAGGTCGTTCTACAAATACGCCATGATGGCGGGACTGGTAGCCGGCAACCCGGCCCGGACTGTGAAAGGCCCCAAGAAGCACAAGCCCCTGCCGCAATTCCTCAAGGAGAGCGAGATCAACGAGTTGCTCCAGCCCGAAATGTGGGGCGAGCGGTTTGAGGACCTTCGCGCACGTACATTATTATTAATGTTCTACTCCACGGGGATAAGGCTTTCCGAAGCCATCGGCCTCGACGACACCATGGTCGACTTCACCACCGGTGAGTTGAGGGTCACGGGAAAGCGCGACAAACAGCGCATCATCCCCTTTGGCGAGGAACTGAAAGAGGCGCTGCAGGTGTATGTTCGCCGGCGCGATAACGAGGTGCCACGCAAGTCGGAGGCACTTTTTGTCACCAAGAAAGGCGAGCGCATGAACCGCAACCGCGTGGGCTACGAGGTGTGGAAACACCTCAGCCGCGTGACCACGCTCAAGAAGCGCTCACCGCATGTGCTCAGGCATACGTTCGCCACAGCCATGCTCAACCATGAGGCCGGACTGGAAAGTGTGAAAAAGTTGCTGGGGCATGAGAGCCTCTCCACAACGGAGATCTATACCCATGCCACCTTCGAGCAACTCAAGCGAGTATATAAAAAAGCCCATCCAAGGGCCTAACCCTTAAAAACGGAGGTAACTATGGAAATCAAAATTCAGCCGATTCATTTCGACGCTACCGAGAAACTGGAAGCTTTCATCCAAAAGAAAGCCGAGAAATTACAGAAAACATTCGAAGACATACAGAAAGTAGAGGTGCAACTCAAAGTAGTCAAGCCTGCCACCGCACTCAACAAGCAGACCAGCCTTACGGTCACCGTGCCCGGACAAACACTGTTTGTGGAAAAGACATGTGACTCCTTCGAGGAGGGCGTCGACCAGTGCGTAGACTCCATGAAAGTGCAGCTGACGAAATTCAAAGAAAAACTTCGCAACAGATAAAAAAATAGCCGAAAAATTTTGGCGTATAGAAAATAATGCCTATCTTTGCAGCCGTTTTACGACAAGTCCTTCGACTTTAGCTTGACGGCTGCATAGATTTGCCTCTTTAGCTCAGTTGGCCAGAGCACGTGATTTGTAATCTCGGGGTCGTTGGTTCGAATCCGACAAGAGGCTCTAAATGAGGAGGATTCAGAACATTGAGGGTGTTTTCCAGAGTGGCCAAATGGGGCAGACTGTAAATCTGCTGTCTTTCGACTTCGGTGGTTCGAATCCATCAGCACCCACAAAAATTTGCGGAAATAGCTCAGTTGATAGAGCACTAGCCTTCCAAGCTGGGGGTCGCGGGTTTGAGCCCCGTTTTCCGCTCCATGTTGCTGTTATAGCTCAGTGGTAGAGCGCTTCCTTGGTAAGGAAGAGGTCCCGAGTTCAACTCTCGGTAACAGCTCTTTTAGTTGTGAGAAGCAGAAATACACGATTAATCATTTTAAAAATAAAAAGTTAAGCAATGGCTAAAGAGAATTTTGTGCGTACGAAACCGCACGTAAACATTGGTACTATCGGTCACGTTGACCATGGTAAGACCACATTGACCGCCGCTATCACCAAGGTGCTCGCCGAGAAGATCGAGGCTAACAAGGACAAGGTGAAGTCGTTCGACCAGATTGACAACGCTCCTGAGGAGAAAGAGCGCGGTATCACTATCAATACCGCTCACGTGGAGTATGAGACTGAGAAACGTCACTATGCTCACGTTGACTGCCCGGGACACGCCGACTACGTGAAGAACATGGTTACTGGTGCTGCCCAGATGGACGGTGCTATCCTCGTGGTGGCCGCTACCGATGGTCCTATGCCTCAGACCCGTGAGCACGTGCTGCTCGCCCGTCAGGTGAACGTTCCCCGCCTCGTGGTGTTCCTCAACAAGTGCGACATGGTCGACGATGAGGAGATGCTCGACCTCGTTGAGATGGAGGTGCAGGAGATTCTCGCTCAGTATGAGTTCGAGGACGACACTCCTATCATCCGCGGTTCTGCCCTTGGCGCCCTCAACGGCGATCCCAAGTGGGAGGAGAAGGTGATGGAACTGATGAATGTTTGCGACGAGTGGATCCAGGAGCCTCCTCGCGCTACCGACAAGCCCTTCCTGATGCCTGTTGAGGACGTGTTCTCAATCACTGGCCGTGGTACTGTGGCTACCGGACGTATCGAGACTGGTGTTATCCACGTTGGCGACGCTGTTGAGCTGCTCGGTCTTGGTGAGGATGCCAAGTCGGTGGTTACCGGTGTTGAGATGTTCCGCAAGATCCTCGACGAGGGTCAGGCTGGTGACAACGTAGGTCTGCTCCTCCGCGGTATCGACAAGAAAGAGATCAAGCGCGGTATGGTGCTCTGCCATCCGGGTCAGATCAAGCCTTTCAAGCGCTTCAAGGCTTCCATCTACGTGCTGAAGAAGGAAGAGGGTGGCCGTCACACTCCATTCGGCAACAAGTATCGTCCTCAGTTCTACCTCCGCACCATGGACTGCACCGGTGAGATCACTCTCCCCGAGGGCACCGAGATGGTAATGCCTGGTGACAACGTTGAGATCAATGTTGAGCTCATCTACGCCGTGGCACTGAACAAGGGTCTCCGCTTCGCTATCCGTGAGGGTGGCCGCACAGTGGGCTCTGGCCAGATCACTGAGGTTTACGAAGACTAATATCTCAAAAGGATACAATCAGGTTCCCGCGACAGTGGGCGCGGGAACTTTTTTACGGGAATAGCTCAGTTGGTAGAGCATCGGTCTCCAAAACCGAGGGTCGTGGGTTCGAGTCCTCCTTCCCGTGCTAAAAAGGAAAAAGATATGTTTAAGAGATTTGTAAACTACTGCAAGGATTGTTACGACGAACTTGCGCATAAGACTACTTGGCCTACCTACAAGGAATTGTCTCACACTGCGATGGTTGTTCTATCTGCTTCCCTTATCATCGCTCTCGTGGTGTTCCTTATGGACGTGGTGTTTAAGAATTGTATGCAATTTATTTATCAATTGTTTTCTTAACAAATGGCTCAGACAGGAAAAAACTGGTATGTGCTTAAGACCGTGAGCGGTAAGGAAGCCAAAGTGAAGGAATACATCGAGGCCGAACTTAAGCACAATCCCTTTTTGTCTCAATACGTCTCCCAGATTGTCATCCCTATGGAGAAACATGCTGTGCAACGCAGCGACGGGAAACGTGTGGTCAAGGAGAAAGTAGCTCTCCCTGGCTATATTTTCGTTGAGGCAGAAATGAAAGGCGACGTGGCTCACACACTTCGCTTCATGCCCAACGTGCTGGGATTCCTCGGCGGGTTGGACAACCCCTCTCCTGTCAAGCAGTCAGAAATCAACCGTATGCTTGGTAATGCCGAGGAGACCGAAATCGAGAATGAGGTGTCATTCCCCTATGAGGTCAACGAGACAGTAAAGGTTACGGAAGGCCCGTTCAGCGGATTCTCAGGCGTCATCGAAGAGGTGAACGTGGAGAAACGCAAACTCAAGGTTATGGTCAAAATCTTCGGACGGAAAACTCCGCTCGAGCTTGGTTTTATGCAAGTCGTAAAAGAATAAGAGATTGTTACGGATCTTGAACTTCTTTTATAATATCAAACTTTAATTTTAAAACGAAAATGGCTAAAGAAGTTGCTGGATTAATCAAATTACAGATTAAGGGTGGCGCAGCTAATCCTTCACCCCCAGTGGGTCCTGCTCTCGGTTCGAAGGGCATCAACATCATGGGGTTCTGCAAGGAGTTCAACGCCAGAACCCAGGATAAGGCAGGAAAAGTGCTTCCCGTCGTTATCACTTATTACAACGACAAGTCTTTCAGCTTCGTAATCAAGACTCCTCCCGCAGCCATCCAGCTGCTCGAGGCTGCCAAGATTAAGGGCGGCTCGCCTGAGCCCAACCGCAAGAAGGTTGCTTCTGTGACATGGGATCAGGTAAGGGCTATCGCAGAGGACAAGATGAGCGACCTCAATTGCTTCACCATCGAGTCTGCGATGAAACTTGTTGCCGGCACTGCTAGAAGTATGGGTATCACTGTAAAAGGCGAATTTCCCGGATAATCATTTAACTTCAATTTAGGAACTATGAGTAAACTGACAAGAAACCAGAAATCAGTAGCCGATAAGATTGAAGCAGGGAAGGCCTACACACTGAAGGAAGCAGCCGAGCTGGTGAAGGAAATCACCACAACCAAGTTCGAGGCTTCTGTCGACATCGACGTTCGTCTGGGTGTCGACCCCCGTAAGGCCAACCAGATGGTTCGCGGCGTGGTGTCGCTGCCATGTGGCACTGGCAAGGTAGTGCGCGTGCTCTGTCTTTGCACTCCCGACCAAGAGGCTGCTGCCAAGGAGGCTGGTGCCGACTACGTGGGCCTCGAGGAATATATCGACAAGATCAAGGGTGGCTGGACTGATGTGGATGTGATCATCACCATGCCTTCTTGCATGGGAAAGGTAGGTCCTCTCGGACGTATCCTCGGTCCCCGCGGACTGATGCCTAACCCAAAGAGTGGCACTGTGACTATGGATGTTGCTAAGGCTGTGAAGGAAGTCAAGCAGGGTAAGATTGATTTCAAGGTCGACAAGACCGGTATCATTCACACCTCGATTGGCAAAGTGACCTTCACACCGGACCAGATTTATCAGAACGCGAAAGAATTCATCGCAACCGTGATCAAGCTGAAACCGGCTGCCGCTAAAGGTACATATATCAAGAGTATCTTTATTTCAAGCACAATGAGCTTGGGCATCAAGGTCGATCCCAAGTCAATTGAATAATTCTAAACGGATAGCGTAAAATGAAAAAAGAAATAAAAGATACCATCATCGTTGAGCTGGGCGAGAAGCTGAAGGAATATCCTCACTTCTACCTGGTCGACGTCACTGGCCTCAATGCTGAGAACACCAGCAAGCTCCGCCGCAAGTGCTTCAAGAACGAGATCAAGATGATCGTCGTGAAGAACAACCTGCTGCACAAGGCTTTCGAGGCTTCCGACATCGACTTCTCCGAACTGTATGATACCCTGAAGGGAAATACGGCCGTGATGTTCTGCAATACGGCTAACGTACCTGCCAAGTTGCTCAAGGAGTACACCAAAGAGGGTATACCCGCACTCAAAGGCGCATATGCCGAGGAGGGTATCTTCGTGGGTGCCGACAAACTCGAGGAACTGGCTTCCATCAAGAGCAAGAACGAGCTCATCGCCGACGTTGTGGCTTTGCTGCAGTCGCCCGCAAAGAATGTGCTCTCTGCTCTCCAATCAGGCGCTGGCACCATCCATGGTGTGCTGAAGACTTTAGGCGAGCGTGCTGAATAATTTTAAGTCATCAACATTATTTATAAAACAATTTAAAAATTCATAATAAAATGGCAGATATCAAAGCTATTGCTGAGCAATTGGTAAATTTGACAGTAAAGGAAGTTAACGAGTTGGCTACTGTCCTCAAGGACGAGTATGGAATCGAGCCCGCCGCTGCAGCTGTTGCTGTTGCTGCTGGTCCCGCCGCTGGCGCCGCTCCCGTTGAGGAAGAGAAGACTGAGTTCAACGTAGTGCTCACCGAGGTTGGTCCTAACAAACTCAAGGTCGTGAAGGCTGTGAAAGAGGCTTGCGGTCTGGGTCTGAAAGAGGCTAAGGACCTCGTCGACGGCGCTCCCTCTACACTGAAAGAGGCTGTTGCCAAGGCTGAGGCTGAGAACCTGAAGAAGGTGATCGAGGCCGAGGGTGCCAAGGTTGAGCTGAAATAATTTCTAGACATCACCACCGCGTGGCGCATGCCACGCGGCACACTTCTCGAAATTCGTGGTTAAGAGTCTCCCAGTAGGGGATTCTTAACCTTTTTGTGTCTTTTCATTGCAATCCCGCCGGTCATGTACCAACGACCGGATGAAATCAAATTTTTAATGGCTTCACAAAACAACAACAGAGTAAACTTTGCCAGCGTGAAGAATCCGATGCCCACACCGGATTTTCTTGATGTGCAATTGAAGTCTTTCAAGGACTTCCTGCAGCTCGACACACCACCCGAGCTGAGAAAGAACGACGGACTCTACAAGGTGTTCTCGGAGAACTTCCCCATCACCGACACGAGAAACAATTTCGTGCTCGAGTTCCTCGACTATTTCATCGACCCCCCAAGATATTCCATCGAGGAGTGCCTGGAGCGCGGACTTACCTACAGCGTGCCCCTCAAGGCCATGATGAAACTCTATTGCACCGACCCCGACCATGAGGACTTTGGTATCAAGACTTCCGACGTGTTCCTGGGCACCATACCTTATATGACAAGCAATGGCACCTTCATCATCAACGGTGCCGAGCGCGTCGTGGTGTCGCAGCTGCACCGCTCGCCTGGCGTGTTCTTCAGCCAGGGCGTGCATGCCAACGGTACCGTGCTCTATTCAGCGCGCATCATTCCTTTCAAGGGCTCATGGATAGAGTTCGCCACCGACATCAACAACGTGATGTACGCATACATCGACCGTAAGAAGAAGCTCCCCGTTACCACCCTGTTGAGGGCCATCGGTTTCGAGAGCGACAGGGACATCCTGCAGATCTTCGACCTGGCAGAGGAGGTGAAGGTGAACAAGAAGAACCTCAAGGAGGTCATCGGACGGCGTCTCGCCGGACAGGTGCTCAAGACCTGGACTGAGGACTTCTCTGATGAGGAGACGGGCGAGGTGGTTTCCATCGAGCGCACCGAGGTGTGTGTGGATCGCGAGCATGTCATCGCCAAGGAAGACGTCGACGCCATCCTCGAGAGCGGCGCCCAGTCGATCCTCCTGCACAAGGCAGGCGATGCCGCCAACCGCTACTCCATCATCTTCAACACCCTTGCCAAAGACTCGAGCAAGACCGAGAAAGAGGCCGTGCAGTATATCTACCGACAGCTGAGAAACGCCGACCCCGCCGATGATGCCAGCGCCAAGGAGGTGATTCAGAACCTCTTCTTCTCCGACAAGAGATACGACTTGGGAGAGGTGGGACGCTACCGCATCAACAAGAAACTTGGACTGGATACCGATATGGACACGCGTATCCTCACCAAGGAAGACATCATCGAAATCATCAAATACCTCATCCAGCTGGTCAACTCGAATGCCACCGTGGATGATATCGACCACCTCTCCAACCGCCGCGTGCGCACGGTGGGAGAGCAGCTGGCCAACCAGTTCTCCATCGGTCTGGCACGTATGAGCCGCACCATCCGCGAGCGTATGAACGTGCGCGACAGCGAGGACTTCACACCCACCGACCTCATCAACGCCAAGACCATCTCGAGCGTCATCAACTCGTTCTTCGGCACCAACCCGCTGAGCCAGTTCATGGACCAGACCAACCCGCTGGCCGAGGTCACACACAAACGACGCCTCTCGGCACTCGGACCTGGCGGCCTCTCGCGCGAGCGCGCTGGCTTCGAGGTGCGCGACGTGCACTATACCCACTACGGACGCCTCTGCCCCATCGAGAGCCCTGAGGGACCGAACATCGGTCTGATCTCCTCGCTCTGTGTGTATGCCACCATCAACGGACTCGGATTCATCGAGACACCCTACCGCAAGGTGACCAACCAGGTGGTGGACCTCGACAACAGCCATGTGGTTTACATGACTGCCGAGGAGGAGCAGGAGCACTTCATCGGACAGGGCAACGCTCCGCTCAACGACGATGGCTCGTTCATCCGCGACGTGGTGAAGTGCCGTCTCGACGCCGACTTCCCCGTGGTAGAGCCCGAGAAGGTGTCGTACATGGACGTGTCGCCACAGCAGATCGCCTCTGTCTCAGCAGCACTCATCCCGTTCCTCGAGCACGACGACGGACACCGCGCCCTCATGGGATGTAACATGATGCGCCAGGCCGTGCCTCTGCTCCACAACGACTCGCCCATCGTGGGTACCGGACTGGAGAAGCAGGTGTGCGAGGACTCGGTATGTCGACGCCACCACCATCCGCATCCTCTACGACCGCACCGAGGAGGAGGAGTTCGTAAGCTTCGAGCCCTCACTCAAGGAATACCGCATTCCGAAGTTCCGTCGCACCAACCAGAACATGACCATCGACCTGAGGCCTATCTGCAACAAGGACGACAGGGTGCACAAAGGACAAATCCTCACCGAGGGATATGCCACCGAGAATGGTGAGCTCGCTCTCGGACGCAACCTCCTCGTGGCCTACATGCCATGGAAGGGATACAACTACGAGGACGCCATCGTGCTCTCAGAGCGACTGGTGCGCGACGATATCCTCACCAGCGTGCATGTGGACGAGTACCAGCTCGACGTGCGTGAGACAAAACGCGGTATGGAGGAGTTCACGTCGGATATCCCCAACGTGAGCGAGGAAGCAACCAAGGACCTCGACGCCAACGGTATCATCCGCGTGGGCGCAAGGGTGGAGCCCGGCGACATCCTCATCGGCAAGATCTCGCCGAAGGGCGAGAGCGACCCCTCGCCAGAGGAGAAACTGCTGCGCGCCATCTTCGGCGACAAGGCCGGCGACGTGAAAGACTCGTCGCTCAAGGCCAATCCGTCGCTCAGCGGTGTGGTCATCGACAAGAAACTCTTCTCGCGCGCCGTCAAGACGAGAGAGGCTCGCAAGCAGGACAAGGTGCTCCTCCAGAAAATCGACGAGGAGTATGAGGCCAAGAACGAGGAGCTCAAGGACATCCTCGTGGAGCGTCTGCTCATCCTTATCCAGGACAAGTCGTCGCAGGGCGTGAAAGACTATACTGGTTCGGAGATCATCACGAAGGGCTCAAAGTTCACTCCCACCAACCTGAAGAACCTCAAGTACGAGGGAATACAGTCGAACGGGTGGACCGACGACGAGCACACCAACATGCTCATCTCGCAGCTCATCATGAACTATATCAGGAAAGCCAAGCTCCTCGACGCTGAGCTCAAACGCCGCAAGTTCGCCATCACCATCGGCGACGAGCTGCCCTCGGGCATCCTCCAGATGGCCAAGGTGTATGTGGCCAAGAAACGCAAGATTGGCGTGGGCGACAAACTCGCCGGACGACATGGTAACAAGGGTATCGTGTCGAAGGTGGTAAGGCAGGAAGACATGCCGTTCCTCGAGGACGGACGACCCGTCGACCTCGTGCTCAACCCGCTCGGCGTGCCATCGCGTATGAACCTCGGACAGATCTTCGAGGCCATCCTCGGTGCTGCCGGTAAGCGACTCGGCGTGAAGTTCGCAACTCCTATCTTCGACGGAGCAAAACTCGACGACCTCACAGAGTGGACCGACAAGGCCGGACTGCCACGACTCTGCTCCACACACCTCTACGACGGTGAGACAGGTGAGCAGTTCGACCAGCCCGCCACCGTGGGTATCACCTACTTCCTCAAACTCGGACACATGGTGGAGGACAAGATGCACTCACGTAGCATCGGCCCGTACTCGCTCATCACTCAGCAGCCACTCGGCGGTAAGGCCCAGTTCGGCGGACAGCGATTCGGAGAGATGGAGGTCTGGGCACTCGAGGCCTTCGGTGCCAGCCACGTGCTGCAGGAAATACTCACCGTGAAGTCCGACGACGTCGTGGGACGCAGCAAGGCCTATGAGGCCATCGTCAAGGGAGAGCCCATGCCAGTGCCGGGCATACCCGAATCTCTCAACGTGCTTCTGCACGAGTTACGCGGACTCGGATTAAGTATCAAACTCGACTAAATCGTATCAGACATGGCTTTTAAGAAAGATTCAAAAGTTAAGAATAATTTCACAAAGATTACCATCGGACTCGCCTCACCAGAGGAAATCCTGGAAAACTCGTATGGCGAGGTGACAAAGCCTGAGACCATCAACTACCGCACCTACAAACCGGAGCGCGACGGACTCTTCTGCGAGCGCATCTTCGGTCCCACACGCGACTATGAGTGCGGGTGCGGCAAATACAAGCGCATACGCTACAAAGGCATTGTCTGCGACCGATGCGGTGTCGAGGTGACTGAGAAGAACGTGCGCCGCGAGCGCTCCGGACATATCGAACTGGTGGTGCCCGTGGCCCATATCTGGTATTTCAGGTCTCTGCCCAACAAGATCGGCTACCTCCTCGGACTGCCCACCAAGAAGCTCGACCAGGTGATCTATTATGAGAAATATGTGGTCATCCAGCCCGGCGACTTCGAGGGAAGAACCTCCAACGACAAGGAGGAGGTCCTCGGGGCAAACAAGTACGACCTGCTCTCCGAAGACGAGTATATCGACATCGTGGAGAACAAGCTCTCTCCCGAGAACCAGATGTTGCCCGACTCCGACCCACATAAGTTCGTGGCAAAGATGGGTGCAGAGGCTGTCTACGACCTCCTCGCATCGCTCAACCTCGACGAACTGGCCGCCGAACTGCGCCAGCGCGCCAACAACGACTCGTCGGTGGCAAGGAAGACCGAGGCACTGAAGAGGCTCCAGGTGGTGGAGGCTTTCCGCAACAGCAAGGAAGTGAACAAGCCCGAGTGGATGATCATGAAGATTATCCCCGTCACACCTCCCGAGCTCCGACCACTCGTGCCACTCGATGGTGGACGCTTCGCCACCTCCGACCTCAACGATCTCTACCGCAGGGTCATCATCCGCAACAACCGCCTGAAGAGGCTCATGGAGATCAAGGCTCCCGAGGTGATCCTGAGAAACGAGAAACGTATGCTCCAGGAGGCCGTCGACAGCCTCTTCGACAACTCGCGCAAGAGCAGCGCCGTGAAGAGCGAGTCGAACAGGCCCCTCAAGTCGCTCTCCGACTCCCTCAAGGGCAAGCAGGGACGTTTCCGCCAGAACCTCCTCGGCAAGCGCGTCGACTACTCCGGCCGTTCGGTTATCGTCGTCGGTCCTGAGCTGAAGATGTACCAGTGCGGTCTGCCGAAGGAAATGGCGCTCGAGCTGTTCAAGCCCTTTGTCATCCGAAACTCATGGCCGCCGAACTCTACAAGCCGTTCATCATCCGCAAGCTCATCGAGCGCGGTATCGTGAAGACGGTGAAGAGCGCCAAGAAAATCGTCGACCGCCGCGAGCCCGTCATCTGGGATATCCTCGAGAACGTGATGAAGGGACACCCCGTGCTCCTCAACCGTGCTCCTACACTGCACCGACTCGGAATCCAGGCCTTCCAGCCCAAACTCATCGAGGGCAAGGCCATCCAGCTCCACCCGCTGGCCTGTACGGCTTTCAATGCCGACTTCGACGGCGACCAGATGGCCGTGCACCTGCCACTGAGCAACGAGGCCGTGCTCGAGGCACAGATCCTCATGCTCCAGAGCCACAACATCCTCAACCCGGCCAACGGAGCGCCTATCACCGTGCCTTCACAGGACATGGTGCTCGGACTCTACTATATCACCAAGATACGTCCGGGCGCAAAGGGTGAGGGACTCACATTCTACGGACCCGAGGAGGCCATCATCGCCCACAACGAGGGCAAGTGCGACCTGCACGCCCAGGTGAAGGTGGTGGTGAAAGACCTCGACGAGAACGGCAACCTCGTCAGCAAGATGGTGGAGACCTCCGTCGGACGTGTCATCGTCAACGGCATCATCCCCGAAGAGGTGGGCTTCGTCAACAAGGTCATCTCGAAGAAGAGCCTGCGCGACATCATCGCCGACGTCATCAAGTCGGTGGGATTCGCACGTGCCTGCGAGTTCCTCGATGGTATCAAGAACCTGGGCTACCGCATGGCCTACCTCGCAGGACTCTCGTTCAACCTCGACGACATCATCATCCCGCCAGAGAAGGCAGAGCTCATCGAGAAGGGTAACGAGGAGGTGAGACAAATCACCGACAACTACAACATGGGATTCATCACCGACAACGAGCGCTATAACCAGGTGATCGATACCTGGACCCACGTCAACAACAACATCGCCAATATCCTGATGAAGGAGATGACGGAGGCCGACCAGGGATTCAACGCCGTGTTCATGATGCTCGACTCGGGTGCCCGTGGTTCGAAAGACCAGATCAAGCAGCTCTCGGGTATCCGCGGACTGATGGCCAAGCCTCAGAAAGCCGGTGCCGAGGGTGCGCAGATCATCGAGAACCCTATCCTCTCCAACTTCAAGGAGGGTATGTCGGTGCTCGAATACTTCATCGCTTCGCACGGTGCACGTAAGGGTCTGGCCGATACGGCCATGAAGACCGCCGATGCCGGATACCTCACACGCCGACTCGTCGACGTGTCGCACGACGTGATCATTACCGAGGAAGACTGCGGTACGCTCCGCGGACTCGTCTGCTCGGCGCTGAAGAGTGGCGACGAGGTCATCTCCACACTCTACGACCGTATCCTGGGACGTGTGTCGGTGCACGACATCGTACACCCGATGACCGGGAAACTCATCGTGGCAGCCGGAGAGGAAATTACCGAGGATGTGGCACAGGCCATTGAGGACTCGCCCATCGAGAGCGTGGAAATCAGGTCGGTGCTCACCTGCGAGAGCCGCAAGGGCGTGTGCATGAAGTGCTACGGACGAAACCTCGCCACCAGCCGCATGGTGCAGAAGGGTGAGGCCGTGGGCGTCATCGCCGCACAGGCTATCGGTGAGCCGGGTACACAGCTTACGCTCCGTACGTTCCACGCCGGTGGTGTGGCTGCCAACGCTGCCGCCAACGCATCCATCAAGGCAAAGAACGACTCGAAGGTGGAGTTCGACGAGGTGCGCACCGTGCCCTTCGTAGAAGGGAAAGAACTGGGCACGCCCAAAGAGTGCCAGATGGTGGTGAGCCGACTGGCTGAGGTGCGCTTCGTGGATGTGAACACGGGCATCGTGCTCTCCACCCAGCCGCTTCCCTATGGTAGCTCGCTCTACTTCAAGCATGGCGACCTGGTGAAGAAGGATGACATTATCGCAAAATGGGACCCCTTCAACGCTGTCATCGTGTCTGAGTTCAAGGGCAAGCTGGTGTTCAAGGACGTCATCGAAGGCTCCACATTCAAGGCCGAGACCGACGACACCACCGGACTTACCGAGAAAATCATCATTGAGCCGAAGGACAGGGCCCTCGTGCCTACCTGCGACGTCGTAGATGAGGACGGTGTGGTGATCGGTACCTACAACTTCCCCGTGGGTGGCCACGTGGTCGTGGACGACGGCGCCATGGTAGAGACCGGCGCTACCCTCGTGAAGATTCCGCGTGCCGTGGGCAAGGCCGGTGATATCACTGGTGGTCTGCCACGCGTCACCGAGCTCTTCGAGGCCCGCAACCCGTCGAACCCCGCCGTGGTGAGTGAAATCGACGGCGAGGTGACCATGGGACGCCTGAAGCGCGGTAACCGCGAGATCGTGGTCACCAGCAAGACCGGCGAGCAGCGCAAGTACCTCGTTTCGCTCTCGAAGCAGATCCTCGTGCAGGAGCACGACGCCGTGAGGGCCGGAACCCCGCTCTCCGACGGTGTCATCACTCCGAGCGATATCCTCGCCATCAAAGGCCCCACCGCCGTACAGGAGTATATCGTGAACGAGGTGCAGGACGTGTACCGCCTCCAGGGTGTGAAGATCAACGACAAGCACTTCGAGATTATCGTGCGACAGATGATGCGCAAGGTGCAAATCGAGGAGCCGGGCGACACCACATTCCTCGAGCAGGAGGTGGTCGACAAACTCGACTTCGCCGAGGAGAACGACCGCATCTGGGGCAAGAAGTACGTGCTCGACAGGGGCGACAGCGAGAATGTCTACGAGGGACAGATCATCTCGGCCAGGAAACTGCGCGACGAGAACTCTGCACTGAAGAGACGCGACCTCCGCACCATCAAGGTGCGCGACGTCATCCCCGCAACCTCCACACAGATACTCCAGGGTATCACAAGGGCTGCCCTCCAGACCAAGAGCTTCATGTCGGCGGCTTCCTTCCAGGAGACGACAAAGGTGCTCAACGAGGCAGCCATCCGTGGAAAGGTCGACTACCTCGAGGGAATGAAGGAGAACGTTATCTGCGGACACCTCATCCCGGCAGGTACCGGACTGCGCCAGTGGGACAAACTGCTCGTTGGCTCAAAGGAGGAGCACGACCGCATGGAGGCCAACCGCAAACATGTGCTCGACTTCGCCGAAGAGGAAATGACAGTAGACGAGAACTAACTTTTACCTACCTGGCCACGGCTGCCCACAAAAAGGGCGGCCGTGGCTTCGTTAATATTCAATCCAACGTCCAACCAGTAGCTTTATGGATAATCAGCAAAACAAACCACAGGGACCCCAACTGCAAATTGAGGTGGCGCCAGAGGTGGCACAAGGGGTATACTCCAACTTCGCCATCATCTCGCACACCAGCTCGGAGTTCTTCGTCGACCTGGCGGCCATGATGCCGGGAGTGCCAAAGGCAACGGTGAGAAGCCGGGTGATACTCGCACCCGAACATGCCAAACGACTCGCCATGGCGCTGCAGGAAAACATCGCCAAATACGAGCAGGAATTCGGGAGAATACAACTCCCGAACAGGCAGCCACGCACCATCTCACCCTTCAATATCAACAATAAAGGTGAGGCCTAACGGCTCAGAAAACATCAAATCAAAGGGCAGAATCGACTACGCAATGACGATTCTGTCCTTAATTTATGTTAACAAACATTATAAAAACATAAATCAATCCACTTCCACGCTTCTGCTACAATATATAATTAGGATATTTCAATTAAAGTTCGTACCTTTGCAGCCCAAAATGGTGTGTCGAGGCATGCCATCTTTATTGTGCATACAACTAAATAACAATATAATAATTAAAAAATTAACAAAATGCCTACAATTTCGCAATTAGTAAGAAAAGGCAGGAAGGAACTGGTAGACAAGAGCAAATCGCCCGCTCTGGACGCATGTCCTCAGCGTCGTGGCGTTTGCGTGCGTGTCTATACCACCACTCCTAAAAAGCCTAATTCGGCAATGAGAAAAGTTGCCCGTGTAAGATTGACCAACCAGAAGGAAGTGAACTCCTACATTCCAGGAGAGGGACACAACCTGCAGGAGCACAGCATCGTGCTGGTGCGCGGCGGTCGTGTGAAAGACCTCCCAGGCGTGCGCTACCACATCGTTCGCGGTACACTCGACACCGCTGGCGTGGCTAACCGCACTCAGCGTCGTTCCAAGTATGGAGCAAAGCGTCCTAAAGTGAAGAAGTAACACCGGAGAAGGTCAATACTAAAAAAGGACACAACAATTTTTTTAACCGTTTTGCTGGAGAATTGTTAAAGACAGGTTGAGTAAATGCTCTCGAGTGAGCGTTGAAGAACAAGAATTACAGCCCCAAGCAGAATTTATTTTTCAAGTAAAAATGAGAAAAGCAAAACCAAAGAAGCGTCTGGTACTGCCAGATCCAGTTTTCAACGACCAGAAGGTCTCGAAATTCGTGAATCATCTGATGTATGATGGCAAGAAGACCATTTCATACGAAATCTTCTACAACGCTCTTGATATCGTCAAGGCCAAGATGGCCAAAGAGGAGAAAAGCCCCCTCGAGATTTGGAAAACCGCACTCGACAACATCACTCCCCAGGTGGAGGTGAAGAGCCGTCGTATCGGTGGTGCCACTTTCCAGGTGCCTACGGAGATCCGTCCCGACCGCAAGGAGAGCGTCTCGATGAAGAATATGATCAACTTTGCCCGCAAACGTGGTGGAAAGAGCATGGCTGAGAAGCTGGCTGCCGAAATCATGGATGCTTATAACAATCAGGGTGGCGCATTCAAGCGCAAGGAAGACATGCACCGTATGGCCGAGGCCAACCGCGCATTCGCTCATTTCAGATTCTAATTCTTTCAGGTAATAGTAAATAGGTAAAAAGACAAATGGCAAAGCAAGATCTACATCTCACCCGCAACATCGGTATCATGGCGCATATCGACGCAGGTAAGACCACAACCTCTGAGCGCATCCTCTTCTACACAGGAAAGACCCATAAAATCGGCGAGGTGCACGACGGCGCTGCCACCATGGACTGGATGGCACAGGAGCAGGAGCGTGGTATCACCATCACTTCGGCTGCCACAACTTGCTCTTGGGACTGGAATGGGAAGAAATACAAGATCAACCTCATCGACACTCCGGGACACGTGGACTTCACCGCCGAGGTGGAGCGCTCGCTCAGGGTGCTCGACGGAGCCGTGGCCACCTACTCGGCAGCCGACGGCGTTCAGCCCCAGTCGGAGACCGTATGGCGCCAGGCCGACAAGTATAATGTGCCCCGTATCGGATATGTGAACAAGATGGACCGCTCCGGTGCCGACTTCTACGAGACCGTGCAGCAGATGAAGGACATCCTGGGTGCCAACCCCTGCCCCGTGCAGATTCCCATCGGCGCCGAGGAGAACTTCAAGGGAGTGGTAGACCTCATCAAGATGAAGGCCATCCTTTGGCACGACGAGACCATGGGCGCAGAGTATGACATCGAGGATATCCCCGCCGACCTCGTCGACGAGGCCGAGGAGTGGAGAGACAAAATGCTCGAGAGCGCTTCCAACTACGACGACGCGCTCATGGAGAAATATCTCGAGGGACAGGAAATCACCGAGGAGGAAATCATCGCCGCCATCCGCAAGGGTACCGTGGCCATGGAACTCACCCCGATGGTGTGCGGCTCATCCTACAAGAACAAGGGCGTGCAGCCTCTGCTCGACTATGTGTGCGCATTCCTGCCATCACCACTCGACGCCGTCAACATCGAGGGCACCAACCCCGACACCGAGGAGGTGGAGGAGCGCAAGCCGTCGGAGGACGAGCCTACCGCAGCACTCGCATTCAAGATCGCTACCGACCCATATATGGGACGCCTGGTGTTCTTCCGCGTCTACTCGGGCAAGGTGACCTCGGGATCCTATGTCTACAACCCACGCTCGGGAAAGAAAGAGCGCATCAGCCGCCTCTTCCAGATGAACTCCAACAAGGAGATCCCCATGGACTCGATCGACGCCGGCGACATCGGCGCAGGAGTGGGATTCAAGGATATCCATACCGGCGACACGCTCTGTGACGAGAACCATCCCATCGTGCTCGAGTCCATGTCGTTCCCCGACCCAGTGATCGGTATCGCCGTGGAGCCCAAGTCGCAGGCCGACGTCGACAAGCTCGGCATCGGACTCGCCAAGCTCGCAGAGGAGGACCCAACCTTCACCGTGCGCACCGACGAGCAGAGCGGACAGACCATCATCTCGGGTATGGGCGAGCTGCACCTCGACATCATCATCGACCGACTGAAGCGCGAGTTCAAGGTGGAGTGCAACCAAGGCAAGCCCCAGGTGAACTACAAGGAGGCCATCACCAAGACCGTCAACCTGCGCGAGGTCTACAAGAAGCAGAGCGGTGGACGCGGAAAGTTCGCCGACATCATCTGCAACGTCGGACCTGTGGACGCCGACTTCAAGGAGGGCGGACTCCAGTTCGTCAACGAGGTGAAGGGCGGAAACATCCCCAAGGAGTTCATCCCGGCAGTGCAGAAGGGATTCGAGAGCGCCATGAAGAACGGCGTGCTTGGCGGATACCCGATGGACTCGCTCAAGGTGACACTGCTCGACGGTTCGTTCCACCCCGTAGACTCCGACCAGCTGTCGTTCGAGATCGCTGCCATCCAGGCCTATAAGAGTGCCTGCGTAAAGGCTGCTCCCGTGCTCATGGAGCCCATCATGAAACTCGAGGTGGTGACACCCGAGGAGAGCATGGGCGACGTGATCGGCGACCTCAACAAGCGCCGCGGACAAGTGCAGGGAATGGACGAGGCCCGCTCAGGCGGCCGCATCGTGAAAGCCATGGTGCCCCTGTCGGAGACCTTCGGATATGTCACCGCACTGCGTACCATCACCTCCGGACGCGCCACAAGCTCCATGGAGTACGACCACCACGCTCCCCTCTCCAGCAGCATCGCCAAGGCTGTGCTGCAGGAGGTCAACGGAAGGGCCGACCTGGTGTAGAAACAGAAAATGAGGGCCGGGGCATCGCTTAGCGTATGACTCTTAAGGATGTCCACGGTCCACATTATAATAACCATCAAAAACAATTACCAACATGAGTCAGAAAATCAGAATCAAACTGAAGAGCTACGACCACAAACTCGTAGACAAGTCGGCAGAGAAAATCGTGAAGGCCGTGAAAGCTACAGGCGCTACCGTAAGCGGTCCTATCCCCCTGCCCACACACAAGCGCATCTACACTGTCAACCGCAGTACGTTCGTCAACAAGAAGGCACGCGAGCAGTTCCAACTCTCCGACTACAAACGCCTCATCGACATCTACAGCACTACCGCAAAGACCGTAGACGCATTGATGAAACTCGAACTCCCCAGCGGCGTGGAAGTGGAAATCAAAGTATAGTAAGCAGACATTCTAAACGAGTTGCATAACTCAACGAATATTCAAAAACAATTTTTATAAACATTTATTGAAATGCCAGGATTAATAGGAAGAAAAATCGGAATGACATCCGTTTTCAGTGCCGACGGCAAAAACGTGCCGTGCACTGTTATCGAAGCTGGTCCTTGTGTTGTAACCCAAGTCAAAACCGTGGAGAACGATGGCTACAAGGCCTTCCAGCTCGGTTTCGGCGAGGCTAAGGAGAAACGTACTTCCAAAGCCTTGATGGGTACCTTCAAAAAGGCTAACACAACACCAAAAAAGCACTTGGCCGAGTTCAAATTCGACGAGGAGTACAACCTCGGCGACACCATCACTGTCGAGATCTTCAACGACTCACAGTTCGTCGACGTTACAGGTACTTCCAAAGGTAAGGGTTTCCAGGGCGTGGTGAAACGCCACGGATTCGGCGGTGTAGGACAGAGAACTCACGGTCAGGACGACCGGGCCCGCAAACCGGGTTCTATCGGTGCTTGCTCCTATCCAGCCAAAGTGTTCAAGGGAATGCGCATGGCAGGACACATGGGATGCGACAGAGTCACTACCAAGAACCTCAGAGTGTTAAAAGTGATACCTGAGCACAACCTCATCCTCGTGAAAGGTTCTGTGGCCGGGTGTAATGGTTCAACCGTCTTAATTCAGAAATAATGGAACTTAACGTATTGAAGATAAATGGTCAGGAAACCGGAAGGAAGGTTACACTGAACGATGAGATTTTCGGTATCGAGCCCAACGACCACGTGCTTTACCTCGACGTGAAACAGTACCTGGCCAACCAGCGCCAAGGCACAGCTAAAGCCAAGGAGCGCAGCGAGCACCAGGGCTCCACAAGAAAACTCGGACGCCAGAAAGGCGGCGGCGGAGCTCGCCATGGCGATATCAACTCACCCTTGATGAGAGGCGGTGGACGCGTGTTCGGACCAAGACCACGCGACTACAGGTTCAAACTCAACAAGAAAGTGAAGGATCTCGCTCGTAAAAGCGCACTCTCATACAAGGCTATCGAAGACGCCATCATCATCGTGGAAGACTTCACTTTTGATGCCCCGAAAACTAAAGATTTCGTAAATATTGCTAAAAATCTTAAAGTTGAGGGCCGTAAGTCGCTCTTCGTTTTGCCAGAATCAAATAAAAACGTATATTTGTCGGCTCGAAATTTGCAGCGTTCAGAAGTCATACTCGCATCATCACTCAATTCTTACAAAGTATTGAATGCTGATGTTATTGTTGTGACCGAAAAATCGCTCGGGACTATCGACGAAATCTTATCAAAATAATCAAGGAGACCCATAGACATGGCATTTATATTGAAACCATTGGTCACTGAGAAGATGACCAAGATTACAGACAAGCGTCCAAACCGATATGGTTTCATCGTTAGTCCGGAAGCTAACAAGCTCCAAATTAAGGAAGAAGTCGAGCGCCTGTACAATGTTACAGTGGTCGACGTCAACACGCTCTCCTACGCTGGGAAACGCTCGCAGCGCTACACCAGGGCTGGCCTCGTGAAAGGCAAGAAGAGCGCGTTCAAAAAGGCTATCGTCACCCTGAAAGAGGGCGAGACAATTGATTTTTACAGCAATATTTAATAAAAAATGGCAGTACGTAAATTAAAACCCGTCACACCGGGTCAAAGACACAAGATTATTGGTACGTTCGAGGATATTACTGCATCCGTACCAGAGAAGTCTCTCGTTCGTGGAAAGCGCTCCACCGGAGGACGAAACAACACCGGTAAGATGACCGTCCGCTACAGGGGCGGCGGCCACAAAAGGAAATTTCGTCTTGTTGACTTCAAACGAGAGAAAGATGGTGTTCCAGCCGTAGTCAAGACTATCGAGTACGATCCCAACCGCTCGGCTCGCATAGCCCTGCTCTACTATGCTGATGGTGAAAAACGTTACATTATTGCTCCTATCGGACTGCAGGTGGGCACCACACTCATGTCGGGCGCCGATGCCGCTCCCGAAGTAGGCAATGCCCTTCCGCTTGCTAACATCCCTGTCGGTACAGTGATCCACAACATCGAGCTCCGCCCGGGTCAGGGCGCCAAGCTCGTTCGCTCGGCAGGTAATTTCGCTCAGCTCACTTCACGTGAGGGCAGCTATTGTCTGATCAAGCTCCCCTCAGGAGAATTGCGCAAGATCCTCAGCGCTTGCAAGGCTACCGTCGGTAGCGTAGGCAACTCCGACCACGCTCTCGAGCAGTCGGGTAAGGCCGGACGCTCACGCTGGCTCGGACGCCGCCCACACAACCGTGGTGTGGTGATGAACCCACACGACCACCCAATGGGTGGTGGCGAGGGACGCCAGTCGGGCGGACACCCACGCTCACGCAAGGGACTCTATGCAAAGGGACTCAAGACAAGGGCTCCCAAGAAGCATTCAAACAAGTATATTGTTGAGAGAGCTAACAAGAAATAATCGTTAACAAGAGTAATTATGAGTCGTTCATTAAAGAAAGGTCCATATATCAACGTAGCTCTCGAGAAGAAAATTCTCGCCATGAATGAGAGCGGAAAGAAAACCGTCGTCAAGACATGGGCCAGGGCATCTATGATCTCACCCGATTTCGTGGGACACACTGTTGCAGTTCATAACGGAAACAAATTCATACCTGTCTACATCACCGAGAACATGGTGGGACACAAACTCGGAGAGTTCTCCCCCACACGCAGGTTCGGCGGACATGCCGGAAACAAACGGTAACGACAGGCTAACCATTGAAACAAAAAGAATAATATAATGGGAGCAAGAAAGAAAATCGCAGCCGAGAAAAGAAAAGAGGCTGCAAAAAACCTCTACTTCGCTAAACTCGTAGGGGTGCCCTCATCACCCCGGAAAATGCGCTACGTCGTAGACATGATCAGGGGACTGGAGGTCAATAAGGCACTCGGCGTGCTCAGGTTCTCCAAGAAAAAGGCTGCCATCGACGTGGAGAAACTCCTCCGCTCGGCAGTGGCCAACTGGGAGGACAAGAACGACCGCAAGGCAGAAGACGGCGAACTCTACGTCTCACGCGTGTTCGTCGACGAGGGTGTAACCATGAAGCGCATGCGCCCCGCACCACAGGGACGCGGATACCGCATCCGCAAGCGCAGCAACCACGTCACACTGTTCGTGGATTCTAAAACTAATGACGAAAAATAACAAAGCAGAATGGGACAGAAAGTTAATCCAATAAGCAACCGTCTGGGAATTATCAGAGGATGGGACTCGAATTGGTTCGGAGGCAAGAACTTCGGTGACAACCTGGTTGAAGACCAGAAAATCCGCAAGTACCTCAACGAGCGCCTCGCAAAGGCCAGCGTGTCGAAAATCGTCATCGAGCGCACGCTGAAACTCGTCACCATTACCATCTGCACAGCCCGTCCGGGCATCGTCATCGGTAAAGGTGGACAGGACGTCGACAAACTCAAGGAAGAGTTGAAGAAAGTCTCCAACAAGGAGATCCAGATCAATATCTACGAAGTGAAGAAACCCGAGCTCGACGCTACTATCGTGGCCAACTCCATCGCTCGCCAGGTGGAAGGCAAGATCGCTTACCGCCGCGCCATCAAGATGGCCATCGCCAACACCATGCGCGCAGGAGCAGAGGGCATCAAGGTTCAGATCACTGGCCGTCTCAATGGCGCCGAAATGGCACGCAAGGAAATGTACAAGGAAGGCAGAACGCCTCTGCATACTTTCCGCGCCGACGTGGACTACTGCCAGGCCGAGGCACTGACCAAGGTGGGTATCCTTGGCATCAAAGTGTGGATCTGCCGTGGTGAGATTTACGGAAAAGTGGACCTCGCACCCAACTTCGCCCAGGAAAAGCAGGGCGGACGCCAGGGAAATGGCGGGCGCAGAGACCGCGGTAACCGTAAGAGAAACAATAACCGTTAAAATGTGAAGCTACAATGTTACAGCCAAAAAGAGTAAAATATAGAAGACCTCAGGATGGGCGCGGCCACAAAGGCAATGCTCATAGAGGAACCGAACTGGCTTTCGGCACATACGGCATCAAGACACTCGAGGCCAAGTGGATCGACAGCCGGCAGATCGAGGCTGCCCGTGTCGCCGTCAACAGATACATGCAGCGTGAGGGTCAGGTGTGGATCCGTATCTTCCCCGACAAACCCATCACCCGCAAGCCTGCCGACGTACGTATGGGTAAAGGTAAAGGTGACCCCGCCGGATGGGTGGCACCCGTCACTCCCGGACGAATCCTGTTTGAAGTAGAAGGCGTGAGTTTCGACATCGCCAAGGAGGCTCTCCGCCTCGCAGCACAGAAACTCCCCGTCAAGACTAAGTTTGTTGTAAGACGTGATTTCGATAAAAACGCATAAACTATGAAGATCAATGAAATAAAGGAACTCGCCACTGAGGACCTGGTAGAGAGACTCGAGGGCACTGTGGCCAAGCTGCAGCAGATGAAACTCAACCACGCCATCACTCCTCTGGAGAATCCATCACAGATAAAGTTGGTGCGCCGCGACATCGCTCGCATGAAGACCGAACTTCGTCAGAGAGAACTTAACAAATAACATGCTCAGATGGAAACAAGAAATTTAAGAAAAACAAGAACGGGTGTGGTCATCAGCAACAAGATGGAGAAAACCATCGTCGTAGCAGCCAAGTTCAAGGAGATGCACCCCATCTACGGAAAGTTTGTGCAGAAAACCAAGAAATATCACGCACACGACGAGAATAACGAGGCAAATATTGGTGACACCGTGCTCATCATGGAAACCCGTCCCTTGAGTAAGACTAAGAGATGGAGATTGGTTCAAATAATCGAAAAAGCTAAGTAATCATGATACAGGCAGAATCAAGACTTACTGTTTGCGACAACAGCGGTGCTAAAGAGGCACTCTGCATCAGGGTGCTCGGTGGCACACGCCGTCGCTATGCAAGCGTGGGCGACATCATCGTCGTCGCCGTGAAAAACGTGATACCTTCAAGTGATTTGAAGAAAGGGGCCGTGTCGAAGGCACTCATCGTACGTACGAAAAAGGAAATCCGTCGCGCCGACGGTTCGTACATCCGCTTCGACGACAATGCCTGTGTGCTGCTTAACAATGCCGGCGAACTCCGCGGAAGCCGTATCTTCGGTCCTGTGGCTCGTGAGCTGCGCGCCGTCAACATGAAGGTGGTCTCACTCGCACCCGAGGTCCTTTAACATTTAAAAACGAGAAAACCTATGGCAAAGTTACATATCAAGAAAGGCGACAACGTGATCGTACTCGCCGGTGAGGACAAGGGCAAGACCGGTAAGGTGCTTAAGATGCTCATCGACAAGCAGCGCGCTATCGTGGAAGGCATCAACATCGTCTCGAAAAGCGCCAAGCCCTCGGCAAAGAACCCTCAGGGCGGCATCATCAAGGTAGAGGCACCTATCCACATCTCAAACCTGAGCCTTATCGACCCCAAGACACAGAAGCCCACCCGCATCGGTATCAAGGTCAATGAGGACGGCAAAAAAGTTCGCATCTCTAAAAAATCTGGAGAGGAGATTAAATAATGAATACAGCACAATTAAAGAAAGAATACAACGAGAAAATAGCTCCTGCTCTCATGAAGCAGTTCAACTATACCTCGCCCATGCAGATTCCTGTGCTCAAGAAGATCGTCATCAACCAGGGACTTGGTGACGCCACCCAGGAGAAGAAAATCATCGACGTGGCCATCAATGAGCTCACTACCATCACCGGACAGAAAGCTGTGGCCACTTACTCCAAGAAGGACGTCGCCAACTTCAAGCTCCGCAAGAAGATGCCTATCGGCGTGATGGTCACTCTCCGCCGCGAGCGCATGTATGAGTTCCTCGAGAAACTCGTGCGCGTGGCTCTCCCGCGTATTCGCGACTTCAAGGGCATTGAGTCGAAACTCGACGGACGCGGTAACTACACCCTCGGCATCGAGGAGCAGATCATCTTCCCCGAGATCAACCTCGACACCATCGAGCGCATCCAGGGTATGAACATCACTTTCGTCACATCAGCCCAGACCGACGAGGAAGGCTATGCACTGCTCAAGGCCTTCGGTCTGCCGTTCAAAAACGCTAAAAACGCATAATCACCATGGCAAAAGAATCAATGAAGGCCCGTGAGGTCAAAAGAGCAAGGCTCGTGGCAAAGTATGCCGAGAAACGCGCCGCTCTTAAGAAAATCATCGCCACTTCAAACGACCCGATGGAGGCTTACGAGGCTGCCCGCAAACTGCAGAGCATCCCACGCAACGCCAACCCCATCCGCTTGCACAACCGTTGCAAGATCACCGGTCGTCCAAAGGGCTATATGCGACAGTTCGGACTCTCGCGTATCCAATTCCGCGAGATGGCCTCGGCTGGTCTCATCCCTGGCGTGAAGAAGGCAAGCTGGTAAAGACAAGCTTCTATTTTATTTAATATTGTCGGGGGAGTCCCGATTAATTAAAAACATCACAAATATGACAGATCCAATAGCAGATTATCTGACGAGGCTCAGAAACGCCATCATGGCTCATCACCGTGTGGTCGAAATTCCTGCCTCAAACTTGAAGAAGGAAATCACCAAGATCCTCTTCGAGAAAGGCTACATCCTCAACTACAAGTTCATCGAGGATGGACCTCAGGGTACGATCAAGGTCGCTCTCAAGTATGACCCCGCGACCAAGACCAACGCCATCAAGAAACTCCAGAGAGTTTCCACTCCTGGTCTCCGGAAATACACCGGTTACAAGGACATGCCGAGAGTTATCAACGGACTGGGTATCGCTATCCTTTCCACATCAAAAGGTGTTATGACCAACAAAGAAGCCTCCGAGCTGAAAATCGGTGGTGAGGTGCTTTGCTACGTCTATTAATACAGGAGGAACGAATTATGTCAAGAATAGGTAAATTGCCAATCGTCATTCCTGCAGGCGTAGAAGTAAAACAGGACAAGGGCGTCATCACAGTGAAGGGCCCCAAAGGCGAGCTCTCACAGAAAGTAGACCCCTCCATCAACGTGAAAATCGAGAACGGTGAGATGGAATTCTCCATCAACGAGGACAGCCCCGTCAACATCAAGCAGAAGCAGGCTTTCCACGGTCTCTACAGGGCACTGGTCAACAACATGGTTGTTGGCGTGAGCCAGGGATTCCAGAAGACCCTCGAACTCGTGGGCGTGGGATACCGCGTTTCCAACCAGGGCAACCTCATCGAGTTCTCACTCGGCTATACACACCCCATCTTCCTCATGCTGCCGCCAGAGGTGAAGGTGGAGACCAAGTCTGAGAGAAATCAGAACCCTGTCATCAACTTGGAGTCGTGCGACAAACAGTTGCTCGGACTCATCTGTGCAAAAATTCGCTCTTTCCGCAAACCTGAGCCTTACAAGGGCAAGGGTATCCTGTTCAAGGGTGAGGTCATCCGCAGGAAGTCTGGTAAGTCGGCTTCAGCCAAGTAACTTTAATAATTTACGATTATGACAACGAAAAAAGTAGAAAGACGAATTAAGATCAAATACAGAATCCGCAAGAGGGTCAATGGCACCGCCGAGCGCCCCCGTATGTCCGTGTTCCGCAGCAACAAGCAGATCTACGTGCAGATTGTGGACGACTCATGGTACAACACAGAGAAACCTTTCACCAGGACTGTGAAGAAAAAGGGACAAATCGTAGAGGTGAAGTATTGCCCCAAAGGCAAGACTCTGGTCTCCGCATCGTCTATCGGACTCGAGGCCATGCCTAAGTCAAAGCAGGCCGAGAAGGTGGGCGAGCTCATCGCCGAGAAGGCAAAGGCCGCCGGCATCACCGCCGTGGTCTTCGACCGCAACGGATACCTCTATCATGGAAGAGTGAAACAACTGGCTGACGCAGCCCGTAAAGGTGGACTTAATTTCTAAGCGATTATGGCAATAAATAGAGTTAAAATCAACAGTGACGTAGAGTTAAAGGACCGCCTCGTGGCTATCAACCGTGTCACAAAGGTGACAAAGGGTGGACGTACGTTCACATTCGCTGCCATCGTCGTGGTAGGTGACGGAAATGGTGTCATCGGATGGGGTCTCGGCAAAGCAGGCGAGGTCACCGCAGCTATCGCAAAAGGCGTAGAGGCTGCTAAGAAAAACCTTGTGAAAGTGCCCGTGCTCAAGGGTACCATTCCTCATGAGATGGAAGTGGCCTATGGTGGCGCGAGAGTATTCCTCAAACCAGCAGCTCCTGGTACCGGAATGGTGGCAGGTGGTGCCATGCGTGCCGTGCTCGAGAGCGCAGGCGTGACGGATGTACTGGCCAAGTCGAAAGGCTCCTCCAACCCCCACAACCTCGTGAAGGCCACCATCAAGGCCCTCAGCGAGATGCGTGATGCTTATACCGTGGCCGGAAACCGCGGCGTTTCAATGCAAAAAGTTTTTAGAGGATAAAAGGAGATATTGAAATGGCTACTATAAAGATCAAACAGATTAAGAGCAAGATCGGTTATCCCATCGACCAGAAGCGCACGCTCGAGGCCCTTGGACTGCACAGAATCTCACAGGTGGTGGAGAAGGAAGACAACCCAACCATCAGGGGAATGATACGCAAAGTGCATCATCTGGTAACCATAGTTGAATAACGAACTAATAAAAGCAAAGAATCATGAAATTGCATAACTTAAAGCCTGCTGCTGGCTCCACACACTCTCGTCGCCGTATCGGCAGAGGTCCGGGTTCGGGCCTCGGTGGTACCTCCACCCGTGGACACAAGGGTGCCAAGTCACGCTCTGGCTACAAGAGAAAAATCGGTTTCGAAGGTGGACAGATGCCTCTGCAGCGCCGAGTTCCTAAAGCCGGTTTCAAGAATATCAACCACAAGGAGTATTTTGCCGTCAACCTCTCCACTCTGCAGTCGCTCGCCGAGAAGAAGGGACTCGAGAAGGTGGGTATCGAGGAGCTCAAGGCCGCTGGCCTTACCAATGGCAAGGAACTGGTTAAGATTCTTGGCAACGGTGAGCTGAAGGCTAAGCTCGACGTCACAGCAAACGCATTCTCTAAGACTGCCGAAGAGGCTATCAAGGCAGTTGGTGGTACCACAACTATAATCTAAGTAAATGAAAAAGTTTATCGAGACACTGAAGAACATCTGGAAGGTGGAGGATTTGCGCCAGCGGGTCCTCATCACCATCCTGTTCACGGCAATTTACCGTTTCGGCTCCTTCGTCGTGCTTCCCGGCATCGACCCGAGCAAGTTGGAAAATCTGCAGTCACAAACCGAGGGCGGACTCATGTCACTCCTCGATATGTTCTCCGGTGGTGCATTTTCTAATGCGTCTATCTTCGCATTGGGAATCATGCCTTACATCTCTGCGTCGATCGTGATGCAGCTGCTCGCAGTGGCAGTGCCTTACTTCCAGAAGATGCAGCGTGAGGGCGAGAGCGGAAGGAAGAAAATCATGTGGTACACACGTGTGCTCACAGTAGCCATCCTCGTGTTCCAGGCTCCTTCCTACCTCCTCAACCTCAAGGCTCAGTCGGCAGGGGCTCTCAACCCCTCCATCTCCTGGAACTGGTTCATGTGGACAGGACTCATCATCCTCGCTGCCGGCAGTATGTTCATCCTTTGGCTGGGTGAGCGCATCACGGACAAAGGCGTGGGCAACGGTATATCACTCATCATTATGATTGGCATCATCGCCAGGCTGCCTCAGGCTTTCATGCAGGAGGTCACCTCGCGATTCACTGCCATCACTGGTGGTGGTCTGGTGATGTTCATCATCGAGTTGCTCATCCTCTTCGCAGTGGTTTGTGCGGCTATTCTCCTTACGCAGGCAGTTCGCAAGGTTCCTGTGCAGTATGCCCGCCGTGTGCAGGGCAACAAGACTTTTGGTGGAGCACGCCAGTATATCCCGCTGAAGCTCTTCGCCGCCAACGTGATGCCTATCATCTTTGCCCAGGCTCTGATGTTCATCCCATTGGCAATCGTCCAGTATTCGTCCAACAACACGAGCTATGTGATGAGGTCGCTCATGGACCACACCAGCCTGTTGTATAATGTGGTGTTCGCAGCACTCATCATCGCGTTCACCTATTTCTACACAGCCATCACGCTCAACCCCACACAGATGGCCGAGGACATGAAGCGCAACAACGGATTCATCCCTGGAGTGAAGCCCGGCAAACCAACTGCCGACTACATCGACACCATCATGTCGCGTATCACTTTCCCAGGATCGCTCTTCATCGCATTCATCGCCATCATGCCGGCGCTCGCCGGACTGCTCAACGTGCAACAGGGCTTCGCACAGTTCTTCGGCGGCACATCGCTGCTGATCCTCGTGGGTGTGGTCATCGACACGCTGCAGCAAATCCAGAGCCACCTGATGATGCGCCACTACGACGGACTGCTCAACGCCGGCCACACACGTGGCAATGGCGTCTCGGCTTACTAATCCTCAGATGAGTATATTTCTCAAGACTGAAGACGAAATCGAACTGATGAGGCGGGCTAACCGGCTTGTGGGCCGGACGCTCGCCGAATTGGCGCGACATATCAAGCCCGGAGTCAACACACTCCAACTCGACAAGATAGCGGGGGAGTTCATCCGCGACCATGGGGCAATACCCACGTTCAAGAATTTCCCCAATCCCTATGGGGGACCATTCCCCGCAAATATCTGCACCTCGGTCAACGAGGTCGTGGTCCATGGCATTCCCAATGCCAAGACCGTGCTCCGCGAGGGCGACATCATCTCCATCGACTGCGGAACGCTGCTCGATGGGTTCAATGGCGACTCTTGCTACACGTTCTGCGTAGGAGAGGTGAGCGCCGAGGTGCGACACCTGCTCACCACAACCTACGAGGCGCTTTACCTGGGCATACAGGAGGCAGTTGCCGGAAACCATATCGGCGACATCGGCTCTGCCGTCCAAGACCATTGCGAGGCGCAGGGATACGGAGTGGTAAGGGAACTCACCGGACACGGTATCGGGCGCAAGATGCATGAGGACCCGATGGTGCCCAACTACGGCCGACGTGGCAACGGCACCCGTCTCAAGGCGGGCATGTGCATAGCCATCGAGCCAATGATCACCATGGGCAACAAGGCTATCTCGCTGCTTCCCGACAGATGGTCGGTATGCACACGCGACGGAAAACCGGCAGCTCATTACGAGCATACCATCGCCATCAGGCAGGGAAAGGCCGAGATATTGTCTTCTTTCGACGAAATAGAAAACATAGTAGGTAAAATCAATCAGTAAATATGGCAAAGCAAGCCGCAATAGAGCAAGACGGAACAATCGTAGAGGCATTGTCGAACGCAATGTTCAGAGTGGAACTGGAGAATGGATGCCCCATCACGGCGCACATCTCAGGTAAAATGAGAATGCATTACATTAAAATCCTCCCCGGCGACAAGGTCAAGGTCGAGATGAGTCCTTACGACCTCACAAAAGGAAGGATAGTGTTTAGATACAAATAATTTTTAGAGATATGAAGACAAGAGCATCAGTCAAGAAACGCACACCTGACTGCAAGATCGTACGCCGCAAAGGACGCCTTTTTGTCATCAACAAGAAGAACCCCAAGTACAAGCAGCGTCAGGGCTAAAAAAGTGCGTGGGCGCAATGCCCAAAACTAGTTTATCAATTTTTTAAATTTTTCAATCAAAATCAATGGCAATAAGAATTGTTGGAGTAGATTTGCCCCAGAACAAGCGTGGCGAAATCGCATTGACCTACATCTACGGAATAGGTCGAAGTAGTTCAGCAAAGATATTGGACAAGGCAGGCGTGAGCCGCGACCTGAAAGTCAACGAGTGGAGTGACGACCAGGCAGCCAAAATCCGTGAAATCATCGGCGCTGAATTCAAAGTGGAAGGTGACCTCAGGTCAGAAATCCAAATGAACATCAAGCGACTGATGGACATCGGCTGCTATAGAGGCGTCAGACATCGTAACGGTCTTCCGGTACGCGGACAGAGCACCAAGAACAATGCCCGTACCCGTAAAGGAAAGAAGAAGACTGTTGCTAATAAGAAAAAGGCTACAAAGTAATTAGGTAGAAAGTAAGAATTATGGCAAAGAAAACAGTCACTTCGAAAAAGAGAAATGTAAAAGTTGATGCTCTCGGACAGCTTCATGTCCACAGCTCTTTCAACAATATTATCGTGTCTTTGGCCAATAGCGAGGGTCAGGTCATTTCATGGTCATCGGCCGGAAAAATGGGATTCCGCGGTTCAAAGAAAAATACTCCTTATGCTGCCCAGATGGCTGCAGAAGACTGCGCTAAGGTGGCCTACGACCTCGGTCTGAGGAAAGTGAAGGCCTATGTAAAGGGACCAGGCAACGGACGTGAGTCGGCCATCCGCGCTATCCATGGCGCTGGCATCGAGGTCATCGAGATCATCGACGTCACCCCACTGCCACACAATGGCTGCCGTCCTCCAAAACGCCGCCGCGTGTAAGCATATCCTCTGGCCTTGAACGCCAAGGCCTATTCAACAACAAAGCAATTTATTTTATATTATGGCAAGATACATAGGACCGAAATCAAAAATCGCACGCCGTTTTGGAGAGCCCATCTTCGGCGCTGACAAAGTTTTGTCTAGGAGAAACTTCCCTCCTGGACAGCATGGCAATAACCGCCGCCGCAAGCAGTCGGAGTATGCTGTCATGCTGGCAGAGAAGCAGAACAGCTGCCAGGCAACTCGTAGGCCACAAGCACATCGTGGTCGATGGCAAGGTTGTCAACATTCCTTCTTACTCCGTGAAACCCGGTCAGATTATCGGAGTTCGCGAGAAATCAAAGTCTCTCGAGGTCATCGAGGCTGCACTCGCAGGATTCAACCACAGCAAGTATCCGTGGATTGAGTGGGACGAGAACACCAAGAGTGGTAAGTTCCTCCACAAACCAGAGCGCGCCGACATCCCTGAGAATATCAAGGAGCAGTTAATCGTTGAGTTGTACTCTAAATAATCATTAAATTAATGGCGATATTAGCATTTCAAAAACCCGATAAGGTCGTAATGTTGGAGGCGAACGATAAGTTCGGAAAGTTCGAATTCCGTCCCCTCGAGCCCGGCTTTGGCGTTACCATCGGCAACGCGCTGCGCCGCATCCTCCTCTCTTCCCTTGAGGGCTATGCCATCAACACCATCAAAATCGGTGGCGTGGAGCATGAGTTCTCATCGGTGCCTGGAGTCAAGGAAGACGTCACCAACATTATCTTGAACCTCAAGCAAGTGAGGTTCAAGCAAGTAGTAGAAGAATTCGAGAATGAGAAAGTTACTATCACCGTGGAGAATTCCACAGAATTCAAGGCTGGTGATATTACTAAGTATCTCACTGGATTTGAAGTGTTAAACCCTGATTTGGTGATTTGTCATTTAGATGTCAAAGCGTCCATGCAGTTGGACATTACTATTAACAAAGGCCGGGGCTATGTGCCGGCCGAGGAGAATCGTGATTTCTGCACCGACGTCAACGTAATTCCAATCGATTCTATCTACACCCCTATCCGCAACGTCAAGTATTCTGTCGAGCCCTACCGCGTCGAGCAGAAGACTGACTACGACAAACTCGTCATCGAGGTGTCGACGGACGGCTCCATTCACCCGAAGGATGCCCTGAAGGAGGCGGCTAAGATACTCATCCATCACTTCATGCTCTTCTCCGACGAGAAGATCACGCTCGAGAACCCGGATGTCAATGGCAACCAGGAGTTCGACGAGGAGGTGCTTCACATGCGCCAGCTGCTGAAGACCAAGCTCATCGACATGAACCTCAGCGTGCGCGCTCTCAACTGCCTCAAGGCAGCCGACGTCGAGACATTGGGTGACCTGGTGCAGTACAACAAGACCGACCTGCTCAAGTTCCGCAACTTCGGTAAGAAATCGCTTTCTGAGCTTGATGATTTGCTCGAGAGTCTGAATCTTTCGTTTGGAACCGACATTTCAAAGTACAAACTTGAAAATTAAAAAGAAAAATGAGACATAACAAGAAATTCAACCATCTGAGTCGTACTGCAGACCATCGTCATGCCATGCTTGCCAACATGACCATCTCGCTGATCATGCACAAAAGAATCACTACGACTCTCGCCAAGGCAAAGGCGCTCAAGAAGTATGCCGAGCCTCTGATCACCCGCTGCAAGGATGACTCTACTCACTCGCGCCGCGTGGTCTTCAGCTACCTGCAGAATAAAGAGGCCCTCAAGGAGCTCTTTGGCCCGGTGGCCGAGAAAGTGGGCGACCGTCCCGGTGGCTACACCCGCATCATCAAACTCGGACATCGTCTTGGCGATGCTGCCCCGATTTGCTTCATCGAGCTCGTCGACTTCGACGAGAACATGGCTAAGACTGGAAAGGCTGCCAAGCGCACACGCCGTAGCCGTAAGTCGTCGGCAAAGGCAGAGGCTGCCCCCGAGGCTCCCGCAACCGAGGAAGCTAAGGCTGAATAAAAACAGTCGGACAAACACGCATAAATTGGTCTTCGCCTTTGGGCGGAGACCTTTTTTTGTGGCATGCCTCTCCAGCCCTGCTTCCCAAAGATAGGGAAAACCCTACCTCTTTTTGGGGAATTTCCGTTTGCCCTCTTTGCAATCATGCGTATTTTTGCATCGTGGAACAACACCTCGGAACCAGCTCACATCTCTTGAGCCTCCGGGGAAAGGGATTCCAGATTCATTAACAGACAAAAAGAACATCAGACATGAAGAAAGTAATTGTTTATACACTGTGTGCCACCCTGCTGCTCAGCGGATGCGGCACCTATGCCGGCTCAGGGGCTTTTACCGGGGCTCACTTCGGCAGCATCCTTGGCTCAGCCATCGGTGGCATCACCGACGGACGCCGCGGACATAACATCGGCACCATCATCGGCATGGCCGGAGGTGCGGCAGTGGGAGCGGTTATCGGCAGTGCTGCCGACGATGCCAACCGGCGTGAGGTGCGCGAGCATTACAACGAGGTGCAGCGCCAGAAGGCCCAGCGTCAGTTATCGTCCTACGGCAACTACGGCTCCAACGATGATTCTGGCTATTATTCTCCCAACAACGACGGCGACGACCGCCTCTACGACTTCCAGAGCAGCGACTACACCTCCGACTATTCGGCTTCCAGTCCGCGCATCATGGATCCCTCGTCGTCGAGCATCGAGGATATCACCTCCGACTATAGGGTGAACAAAAGCATCGAAGTACGCAACCCGCGCTTCGTCGACGACAACCACGACGGGTGGCTCAAGTCGAACGAGACCTCCAAGGTCATCTTCGAGGTCTACAACGCCTCTGGCGAGACACTCTACGACATCCAGCCCACCGTCATCGAGTCGACCAAGGCACGCAACATCTATATCTCGCCCAATATCCATGTCGAGCGGCTCGAGCCTGGCAAGGGCATCCGCTACACCGCCATGGTGAAGGCCGGGAAACTACGCGACGGGTCGGCCACGTTCTGCATCTCCGTGCTACAAGGCAACAGGGTGATGTCGAATGTCACCGAGTTCACCGTCATCACCAAAAAGTAACTGTTCTTTTGTCTAAATCAGTCATAGCCCGGGTTTCGCGGTGTTTGCGGGGCCCGGGCCGATTTTTGTCCCAATGGCAGGGGCGGCACGCCTGCCCGTTGTCGTAGTCGTCGGCTTTGGCGCGAAAAGAAAGATGGGGAACGGTGTTGCCGTCCCCCATCTTGGGTTTCTATAGATGAATGCGGGCTATACGATGCCTTGGGCCATCATGGCATTGGCCACCTTCATGAAGCCGGCGATATTGGCGCCCTTCACATAGTTGATGTAGCCATTGGGCTCCTTGCCGTATTTCACGCACTGCTCATGGATGTTGGCCATGATGGTGTGCAGGCGCTGGTCTACCTCGGCGCCGCTCCACGACAGGCGCATCGAGTTCTGCGTCATCTCCAGGCCCGAGGTGGCCACGCCACCGGCGTTCACGGCCTTGCCCGGAGCAAACAGCTGGCCGGCAGCCACGAACTTGTCTACGGCCTCGGCCGTGCAGCCCATGTTCGATACCTCGGCCACACACAGCGTCTTGTTGGCAAGCAGCTTGTCGGCATCCTCGCCGTTGAGCTCGTTCTGGGTAGCGCAGGGCAGGGCGATGTCTACCTTCACCTCCCAAGGCTTGCGGCCCTCGTAGAAGGTGGCACCCTCAAACTCCTCGGCATAGGGAGCGCACACGTCGTTGCCGCTGGCACGCAGCTCCAGCATGTAGGCTATCTTCTCGTCGTCGAGGCCGGCAGGGTCGTAGATGTAGCCGTCAGGACCCGAGATGGTCACTACCTTGGCGCCCAGTTCGGTTGCCTTCTTGGCGGCACCCCAGGCCACGTTGCCGAAACCACTGATGGCCACGGTCTTGCCCTTGATGTCGATGCCGTGGGTCTCCAGCATCTGGTGCACGAAGTAGAGTGCGCCAAAGCCAGTGGCCTCCGGACGCAGTATTGAGCCGCCCCATTCGATGCCCTTGCCTGTGAGCACACCCTGGTATTGGTGGGTGAGCTTCTTGTACATGCCAAAGAGGTAGCCTATCTCACGGCCACCCACGCCGATGTCGCCAGCCGGCACGTCCATGTCGGGACCTATCACCTTGTGCAGCTCCAGCATGAACGCCTGGCAGAAACGCATCACCTCGGCATCGCTGCGACCACGGATGGAGAAGTCGCTGCCTCCCTTGCCACCGCCCATGGGAAGCGTGGTGAGGGCGTTCTTGAACGTCTGTTCGAAACCAAGGAACTTCAATATGGAGAGGTTCACCGACGGGTGGAAGCGCAGGCCGCCCTTGTAGGGGCCGATGGCGCTGTTATACTGCACACGGTAGCCCAGGTTCACATGCACCTCGCCCTTGTCGTCTACCCAGGGCACACGGAACGTAAGGATGCGCTCGGGCTCCACAATGCGCTCGATGATTTTGGCTTTCTCAAACTCAGGATGCTTGTTGTAGACTTCCTCCACCGACAGCAACACTTCTCTCACTGCCTGCAGATACTCCGACTCGCCCGGATGCTTCTGCTCCAGGGCACGCATGATTTTCTCAACTTCCATAGTAAAATTTATTTATAGGTTACAAAAACAAAGTGTCAAATAGTTATGACGCAAAATTATGCAATTTACATGTAACCTCCAAATTTTTCGGACTAAAAAAACCAAGCCTCTTTCTTTTTGTCAGTCTTGTCTGCCTGCCATCACGGGTGTGCCTCCTTTCAGTGGTTTTACATGGCATATTATTTTGTTTTCAGCCGAAAAAAAGCTAACTTTGCCGTTAAATTATCGTAGATATGGAAAATAACATACCACAGGAGTGGACGAAGTTCTACTTGAAAGACGTGTCGTTCGTCAACCTCATGACCCACCGCATCTTCAATGTGCTCATCGTGGCCAACCCCTACGATGCGTTCATGCTCGAGGACGATGGACGTGTAGACGAGAAAATCTTCGACGAGTATATGGAGCTGGGAATGCGCTACCCGCCGTCGTTCACCCAGGTGTGCACCACCGAGGAGGCGCGCAACGTGCTCTCCAACACCGATGTCGACCTGGTGATCTGCATGCCAGGCAATGCCGACAACGATGCGTTTACCGTGGCACGCGATATCAAGGCCGACTTCCCCGACCTGCCCTGTGTGGTGCTCACGCCCTTCTCGCATGGCATCACCCGCCGCATCCAGGACGAGGACATGTCGATCTTCGACTATGTCTTCTGCTGGCTTGGCGACACCAACCTCATCCTCTCGATCATCAAGCTGCTCGAGGACAAGATGAACATCGAGCACGATGTCAAGGAAGCCGGCGTGCAGATGATACTGCTCGTCGAGGACAATATCCGGTTCTACTCCTCAGTGCTGCCCAATCTCTACAGCTATATCCTCCTCCAGAGCCAGCGCTTCTCCACCGAGGCGCTCAACCCGCACACCTCGGCGCAGCGCAAGCGAGGCCGCCCAAAGGTGCTGCTGGCACGCACCTACGAGGAGGCCATGGCCTTCTACGAGAAGTATGCCGACAACACACAGGGCATCATCAGCGACGTGCGCTTCCCCAAGGACGGGGTGAAAGACCCTGACGCGGGATTCAAGCTCCTGCGCGAGATACGCCGCCGCGACGAGTATGTGCCGCTCATCCTCCAGAGTGCCGAGGCCGAGAACGAGGAGAAGGCGCGCGCCGAGGGATTCCTCTACGTCGACAAAAACTCGAAGAAGATGAACATCGACCTGCGCAAGCTCCTGGCCGACCATATGGGCTTCGGCGACTTCGTCTTCCGCGACCCGCAGACCAAGCACGAGGTGATACGCGTGCGCAGCCTCAAGGAGTTGCAAGACAATATCTTCAACATCCCCTATGAGTCGATGCTCTACCATGTCTCGCGCAACCATGTGAGCCGCTGGCTCTGCGCCAGGGCCATCTTCCCCGTTTCACGCTTCCTCAAGACGGTCACATGGCACAAGCTGCAGGATGTCGACGCACACCGCCAGATCATCTTCGACGCCATCGTGCAGTACCGGAAGATGAAGAATGTGGGCGTGGTGGCGGTCTTCGACCGTGGCAAGTACGACCAGTATGCCCACTTCGCACGCATCGGCGACGGCTCGCTCGGCGGAAAAGGCCGCGGACTGGCCTTCCTCGACAATATCATCAAGCGGCACCCAGAGTTCAACAAGTTCGACAATGCCTCCGTCTCCATCCCCAAGACGGTGGTGCTCTGCACCGACATCTTCGACAAGTTCATGGATGCCAACAACCTCTACCAGGTGGCGCTCAGCGATGCCTCCGACGAGGATATCCTGCGCCATTTCCTCAAGGCGCAGCTGCCCGACTCGCTCATCGCCGACTTCTTCACCTTCTTCGCCGCCACGCGCTGCCCGATAGCCGTGCGCTCGTCGTCACTCCTCGAGGATGCCCACTATCAGCCGTTCGCAGGCATCTACTCCACCTATATGATTCCTTATCTCGACGACAAGTACGAGATGCTGCGCATGCTGGCTTGTGCCATCAAGGCGGTCTACGCGTCGGTCTACTACCGCGACTCCAAGGCCTACATGACGGCCACGAGCAATGTCATCGACCAGGAGAAGATGGCGGTCATCCTCCAGGAAGTGGTGGGAAACACCTACGGCACCCACTACTATCCCAACGTGAGTGGCGTGCTCCGTTCGCTCAACTACTACCCCATAGGCGACGAGAAGGCCGAGGAGGGCATCGCCAGCCTCGCACTCGGACTGGGCAAGTATATCGTCGATGGCGGGCAGACGCTGCGCGTGTGCCCCTATCACCCCAACCAGGTGCTCCAGACCAGCGAGATGGAGACGGCACTGCGCGAGACGCAGACCAAGTTCTATGCGCTCGACATGACTCATGTGGGGGGTGACTTCAAGGTCGACGACGGATTCAACATCCTCAAGCTGCGCGTGAAGGAGGCCGACAAGGACAAGTCGCTCGACTTCCTCGCGTCTACCTACGACCCCTACGACCAGATCATACGCGACGGTATCTACGAGGGAGGCCGGAAGGTCATCTCCTTCGCCGGACTGCTCCAGCAAGGGGTGTTCCCCTTCCCCGAAATCATGCAGATGGCCATGAAGTTCGGCTCCGAGGGCATGCACAGGCCCGTGGAGATAGAGTTCGCCTGCAATGTCGTCGGGGGCAAGATGCTCGACTTCCACCTGCTGCAGATACGGCCTATCGTCGACTCCAAGCAGATGCTCGAGACCGACCTCACCACCATCCCCGACGAAGAGTGCCTCCTGCGCTCACACATGTCGCTGGGCCATGGCATCAACGAGGAGATTACCGATGTGGTGTACGTGAAGACCGACGACTCGTTCACGGCATCCAACAATCCCACCATCGCCACGGAGATAGAGCAGATCAACCGCCGCTTCCTCGACGAGGGACGGGGGTATGTGCTCGTGGGGCCTGGCCGTTGGGGCTCGAGCGACTACTGGCTCGGCATTCCGGTGAAATGGCCGCATATCAGCGCATCCAAGCTCATCGTCGAGGTGGGACTCAAGAACTACCGCATCGACCCCAGTCAGGGCACCCATTTCTTCCAGAACCTCACCAGTTTTGGCGTGGGCTACTTCACCATCAACACCTATGTGGGCGAGGGTGTCTGGCGAAAAGAGGTGCTCGATGCCATGCCGGCGGTCGAGGAGACCAAGTTCGTTCGGCACGTCAGGTTCCCCCGCCCCCTCCGCATCATGATGGATGGCAAGCGCCAGGAAGGCGTGGTGCTCATGCCGGGGGAGTGAACAAAACGTTTTTCAGCCAGATGCTCACAAATCGGCAGAAAATAACCATAGATGTTGCTATTCTTTAAAAAGTGTGCCCACACAACAACAAAATTGATATAAATCAAGAAAATTGTAGGTTTTACACTTTTCGCTGAGGAAAATTTGCAAAACACGATGCAAGTGCTTAACTTTGCATCGTGTTTTTCATAGTATTAGATTTAAGGTTAACAAAGGTTGGAGTACGGCGGTACTCCTTTTTTTGTGCCCTTATCCTAACATCCGCCTTTCTTCCCCTTCTTCAAACCACCTTTGTGGCGTAGTATTGGAAATCGTTGAAGATGGTGTAGAGGAATGCCTCGGCCGTGTTCTCCCTTGCGTTGATGCCCAGCACCTGTTGCACTTTGGTGCCCAGCATCCTGAGGTCGATGTCGCGCATCTTGTTGTTGATGTCGTAAAGCGTGTTTGCAATCAGTTCAAACTGCTTCACCGACAGGTTGGAGGCCTCAGGATAGGAGGGCTGGTAGTCCTTGTTCATGTATTGCAGGTCGTAGTTGCTGATCGAGAGATTCTGGCGGTGCACCTTCACCACGGTGGTGCCTGCGGCCAGGTCGCCCAGCCGCTGGCTGTTCTTGGTGAAGATGATGAAGGTGAGCCCCACGAATCCCATGAGCATGTCGATGAGCAGCAGCAGCCATCTGAGCAGGTAGGAACCCACCGAGGGCTTCGACCCGTCGAGATTGGCCACTTTGATTCCCACCGCCATCTTTCCTATGCTCTGCCCGTCGTTGAACACTTCCATCACCAAGGGATAAGTCAGTATGGCTATTTGGAAGATAAGGTAGATGGCGACCCAGAATTCGCCAAGATTTGCGAGTGCTGCGAATAGGCTTATGAAAATGGACGACGCGAACGCTATGATGAAGTAGTCGATGATCCAGGCCAAGAACCTTTGTGTCACCGTGGCGGCGGGTTGGCGGATGCAGACGTATTGGCCGGTTATTATGCTGGTTTGTGACATAAAATCCTATGTTTGTTTGCAAAATTAGTTGTTTTTTCCATATATTTGCATTCCAAAAGGAAAAAATAACCTTTCATTCTCATTTATGAAGGAAGCGCAGTTCGTCAGTCGGCACATCGAGAAATGGAGAAAAGCGGAAATGCTCTTGGGCGACCGGCTTTTCGCCACACCCGACGAGTTGGTCGACGCCTATAACGAGGTGACATCCGACCTGGCTTTCTCGCAGACCCATTTCCCCGAATCGGCAGTCACGCCATACCTCAACGACCTGGCCCTGGCGCTGCACCGCGACCTCTACCGCAACAAGCGCGACCCATGGATGCGGCTCGTCACGTTCTGGACACACGAGGTGCCGCTCAGTGTCTATGAGGCACGCCGGCCGCTGCTCGTCTCGCTGGCCGTATTCGTGGCTTTCATCATCATCGGGATGCTGTCGACACTGGGCGACCCCGACTTCCCACGCCTTATCCTGGGCGATGGGTATGTAGACATGACTCTTGAGAACATCGAGAGAGGCGAACCCATGGCCGTGTATGGCGGCGACTCGCAGTTGCTGTCGTTCCTGGGCATCACCTTCAATAATGTGATGGTGGCTTTCCGCACCTATGTCATGGGAATCTTCACCAGTTTCGGCACCTGCTACATCTTGATGAACAATGGCATCATGGTGGGGGCCTTCGTCACCTTCTTCATCGTGCGGGGGCTCTTCGTCGAGTCGATACTGGCCATCATGCTCCATGGCACGCTCGAACTGTCGGCCATCGTCATCGCAGGAGGCGCCGGCATCACCCTGGGCAACGGATGGCTCTTCCCCGGCTCCTATAGCCGGATACAGTCGTTTGTCAGGGCGGCACGGCATAGTGTCAAGGTGCTCGCATCCACCGTTCCGTTGTTTGTCGTGGCGGGCTTCATCGAGGGATTCTTCACCCGCTACACCGAGGTGGGCGACCTGCTCAGGCTCCTGGTCATCCTCTGCTCTTTGGCGTTCGTCATTTTCTACTATGTGCTCTTACCCATAAAGCGACACCGCGATGCAACAAGTCAGGGATAAGATACTCGTCTACCAATGGCGCACCCTTTCGCAGCGTATCGAGGCGGTGTTCGATTTCATGCGGCTCTGCCGCAAGGCTTGGTTCTTGTTGTTGGCGGTGCTTTACACGCCTTTGTGCGTGGCACTCACCGTGGCGTCGTTCCTCAACTATTCGCACGATGAGAATTACACCGGCACCACCGATTTTGAGGTCTGGGGGCTTTTCTCATGGATTACAGGTCCGGGACACGGGTTCTTCATCTGTGTGGCGGCGTTGGCCGCGTGGATGATGTTTGTGCATGTCTACTCCTTGTTGGCAGCCTATGAGGACAACGACTTCTGTCTCGACAATGCCACCCTGCGCATGTTGTGGCCCTATGTGCGCGCCGCGCTCTTGCCATCACTTGTACCAGCGTCGCTGCTCGTCTTCATCTGCTTGTTGATGTATGCCGTCCCACATCCTCTGCTTGTCGTCCTCATCAACGTGCTGGCCACACCCCTGGCGCTGTTCCCTCCTGTCTATATGATCAAGCGGCGGGGGAGTGTGGTGGCCTTTGCCGAGGCTTTCAAGTTGGGCTTCTCCTCTTGGCTCAGTCTGGCATTTGCCATCTTCCTGGTGATGCTTTTCGGAGCAATGATGTTGCTCTCGGTCAATATGCCATGGATGCTGGCCCGCTTGTTCGATGCCTTCTCCTCCTCGGGCGAGGAGTGGTGGTATGTCATGTTCCTGCGCTTTGTCGCCATTGCCCTTACCATGATAGGCTATCTCAGCTGCTGTATGGTGGGGTCGATGGTGCAACTCTACTGTGTGTATCATTTCGGCCACATGTCGCACGCCCAGGGTGGCGAGGAGTCATACGAGAGGTCGATCCGTAATTTCGAGAACCTATAAATACGCATCCTGCCATATGCCTGTCCGTACCGACCAAATCATGAGCAACGACTCGCTGGCAGCGAGTTTGTTCCAGGGGCACGACTACAACCGGTCGCTCGTGGGCGACTCTCTTGTATGGCAGGAGCAATGGCCGTCGGTGAGTCCCGAACCCACCGAGAAGACGGATTATATAGGGCGTTTCTTCAATGGCATCGTCGATTTTCTGGCCAGCGTGCCCACTGTTGTCTATGCACTGATAGGCATCGTTCTGGCGGCTTGCCTGGCCTACTGGATTTATCGGAGTCGCTTGTTCTACGCCAATCCCGAAGTGGGGGATGGCAATTGGGAAGAGGATGCCGAGGATATCTATGCCGTAGATGTGGACAGCGAGCTCGACAAGGCCCGCCGGCAAAACGACTATGCGGCCATCGTGCGCTATGTCTATTTGCATACGCTGCGCGTGCTCGACGAGAGCCACCGCATCGACTGGCGCATCTACAAGACTCCATCGCAATACTCCAGCGAGTTTGCCCATCCGGCGTTCGCTACCATGACCCGGCATTTCCTGAGAGTGCGATATGGCAAGTTTCCTGCCACTCCGGCTTTGTGCGATGAGATGAGCGCGCTGGCACAGGAAGTGGAGAAAGGAGGTGAGGCATGAGAAAGAACCTGCTTGCCGTTGCCCTGCTCGTTGGCGTGATAGTCGTTGTATACTTGTGGATGATGGCCAACCGCACGTTCACGTGGCAGACGACCTACCTCCATGAGAGCGATGAGCCTTACGACTGCCAGATCTTCGATTCCCTGGCCTCGGCCACCATGCCTAATGGCTATACTTACTGGAATCAGTCGCTCGACAGCCTGATGCATGTGCCCGGACGCAAGTCGTTACTCATCATCAACACCTCATGGCGATTGGACGAGAAACAGTGGCAACGCGTCGACTCTTGCCTGCGACGGGGCGACAAGGTGCTGGTAGCCCTCGATAACGATAACACCTATCTACGGGAAAAATATCATTTGAGCACAAGCTTCGATTATTCCAGTGTGTCAAAACTGGCCAAGACGCTTAAGGGGCATCTGGTGCCCGACACTTTGGATTGGGTGGGGCAGGCACCGCTTTCTGTCAATGTCAGTCAGGGCCTGTTCTCTGGATGGATCTCACTTGGTTTCGACTCCCGTTTCAAGCCTACGGCTTATTTGCGGGCAGATACCTTGTGGAAACAATTGGCTTTGGCACAAAAAGCTGTTCGCTCCGAGTTTGGTGGCGTATATGCCCGGGATTCCGTGGTGGAGAAGCGCGAATGGTTCAATTACTTGTCGGTTGATGACCATGACCTCATTGTTGCTGAGTCCAACGGCCGGTTGCGGATGCCCATCTCGGTGGCCGGCCACATAGGCAAAGGCTGGCTTTACGTCTCATCCACACCACTCTTCTTTACCAACTATGGTGCCCTCGATCCGCATGTCTCCAAGTTCCTCAACCGACAGATGGCACAACTCGCTGATTATCCTACTTACAGGGTCGACTGCAAGTTGTTTCAGAAGACATATAAAGGTAACTCTGGTGACGACTTCACCAAGTCGCCACTCTCCTATATGCTCTCCAAGCCACCCCTGCGTGGGGCGCTCTACACGCTGTTGGCTGCCATCGTGCTCTTCATGGTGTTCACAGCCCGCCGGCGGCAGCGTGTCATCCCCGTGCACGAGCCGCCCGCCAACCGCAACCTGGAGTTCGTGAGGCTGCTCGGCACCATCTACCACCGGCGCCACGACAATATCGACCTGTTGCGCAAGAAATACACTTATTTCAAGGACGAGGTGCGGCGGCGTATGATGATCGACCTCGACGATGAGCGTGGCGCGGAGCAGAACGCACGTTTGCTGGCCCAGCGCACAGGGCTCGATGAGAATGAGGTGGCCACCTTGCTGCAACGCCTGCGCCAAATCGTGGCTACCGCCGGAGGCGATATCAGCAGCCATGACCTCATCTCCTACATCGACCAGATAGAAAACATTTCAAAAAATCTCTAATATGCCGAATCTTATGGAAGAAAACACTCAACAAAGGTTAGACCTCACGGCTTTTCATGAGAAAATCACCCTCGTGCGACAGAAAATCGGTACGGTGGTGGTGGGACAGACCAATGCGGTCGACTTGCTGCTCACCGCCGTGATGGCCAACGGACATGTGCTCCTCGAGGGCGTTCCCGGAGTGGCCAAGACCTTGCTGGCCAAAGTGATGGCGCGGCTCATCGACGCACGGTTCAGCAGGCTCCAGTTCACACCCGACCTCATGCCCAGCGACGTGTTGGGCACCACCGTCTTCAACCAGAAGGATGCCGAGTTCGTGTTCCACAAAGGTCCTGTCTTTGCCGACCTTGTGCTTGTCGACGAGATCAACCGTGCCCCTGCCAAGACCCAGGCAGCGCTCTTCGAGGTGATGGAGGAGCGGCAGGCCACCATCGATGGCACCACCTATCCCATGGGCGATTTGTTTACCGTTGTCGCCACGCAGAACCCCGTGGAGCAAGAGGGCACCTACAAGTTGCCCGAGGCCCAGCTCGACCGCTTCCTCATGAAGGTGGTGATGGTGTATCCGCCTTCGCAACTCGAACTGGTGATCCTGAAGCGACATCATGAGAACATTCGCCTCACCAAGCTCGACGACTTCGTTCCATTGATCACGAAGGAGGAGTTGCTGGCATTCCGCGCGTTGATCAAGGATGTGGTAGTGGAGGAGAGCCTGCTGAAGTATATCGTCGACTTGGTGCAGCTCACACGCAACACCAAGGCGGTGTATCTGGGTGCCTCGCCTCGCGCGGCGGTAGCACTGTTGCAGGCGTCGAAGGCTTATGCATTGCTCCAGGGCCGCGATTTCGTCACTCCCGACGATATCAAGTTTGTTGCTCCGTCGGTTCTCCAGCACCGTCTTGTGCTCACTGCCGAGGCCGAGATGGAGGGATACAACGCTGCAAGGCTCATCGCCACGCTCCTTGAGCAAATAGAAGTTCCCAAATAGACTATAGTTCATGTTTCTTACGGGCAGGTCATACGTATTCCTTGTG
>ONSV01000180.1 GCA_900320585.1 uncultured Prevotellaceae bacterium
AGTCTGCACCACGGTGATGCGTGCCAGTTCGGGATGGTTGTTCTCCTCGCTGAGGTGGCATAGCCACACCTTGCGGAGCTGCGGAGTGGCATTCTCGGCCAGCGCCTTGCCACAGTCGGTGTTGCTCAGGTGCCCATCCTCGCTGAGGATACGGTCTTTCAGATACTTCGGATAGTTTCCCCGAGCCAGCATCTCCAGGTCGTGATTGGCCTCGAGCACCAGATAGTTGGCCCTGCCAATATACGACTTGATTTCCTCTGTCACATGCCCCACATCGGTGATCAGGCAGAATGTGATTCCCTCGCACTCCACCATATATCCCACATTGTCGGAACTGTCGTGCGGCACGCCGAAAGGAGTGACGACGAAGTTGTCGAGATGCAGTCTTTCGCCCTTGACGAGGTATTTCACCAATTTGGAGTCGATTTTATGCCTCACGCAATAATTGTTTCCCACGCCAGCATGCACCTTGCGCGTAGAATAGACTGGGATGGAGAAGTCATGGCTCAGGCTGCCCACCGACTTCACATGGTCGGCATGGTCGTGCGTGAGGAGTATATTATTGATTTTGGTCAGCGGCAATCCATAGTCATGGAAATATTTCTTGAGCATTCTCACCCCGATGCCCACGTCGATCATCAAACCGCTGTTTTCTGTGTACAGAAAATAACAGTTTCCACTACTTCCACTTCCTAAAGAAATAAAATTCAACATATTCTATGGTCAATCATCCCATCTGGGGCATACGGCAAACCCATAGGCCCTGGTTCATCATGCAAAGGTACAAAATAGTGGGCGAAAAGCCAAATTAAAAATGCATTTTTAGTATAATGGCATCTATATGGCGTGACGTTTTAGCATATGGCCCAGACCTACAATGATGTAAGGAAAAGGGCATCAGAATGGCATACCTACAGCGAAGTGGAACGTGAAATCGCGCTTCAGGTTATGGTGCAGGATAGGATAATGGTCTTCCTGTTGCTCATAGGCTGGGTCGACGGCTTTCATGCCCATATCGAAACGAAGGATGAAATAATCGAAATTCAGTCTTACTCCCAGTCCGTAGGCCACGGCGATTTGCTTGTAGAACTCATCTATCCTGAATTGTCCGCCAGGCTGTTCCTTATACTCCCTCAATGTCCAGATGTTTCCGGCATCTACAAAGAATGCGCCATTGAATTTCCAGAACAGGTGCGTGCGGTACTCCATGTTGAAATCGAGTTTCATATCGCCCGTTTGGTTGATGAAGTCGATGGCACCATCCGAACCTTTGAACGAACCTGGGCCAAGTCCCCTTACGCTCCATCCCCTTACCGAGTTGGCACCTCCCGAGAAATACCTCTTCTCGAACGGCAGTACCCTACTGTTGCCATAAGGGTAGGCCACACCGACGTCGAGATGCATCACCAGCGAGTTGACATGGTCGAAGCGGAAAATCCTGGTGTAGTCGAAATCACCTTTCACATATTGAGCGAACGCGATGTCGAAGAGCGTGCGCTGCCCCTGCTCATTGGTCTTGAACTCAAAGACCGACGAGGCCAGTTTGAGCAGGTTTCCACCCGTTTCCAGATTGAATCGCATGGCATTTGTCCCGTCGTTGTAGGTCATGCCGAATCCCGTCCGCATGATGAACAGGTCCTCATAGTTGTATCTGAGGATAGCGTTTCGGTTGGTCACATTGTCGAGATAATCACGCTTGAATGTGCTGGAAATCCAGGGCATGTAGATGTAGTTGAGGTCGATGGCATCGAGTTTATAGCTCCATCTGCCCCTTGGCATAGCCCACCGGTATCTCCATCCTGCCGAGAGCACCCTACGGTGGAATTCAGGCCGGTTCTGCATTTCGTAACTGAAGGAGAGCTCAGACGAGGCGTTGAAGAGCCGTTTCGACTCTTTGGAGAGGAACGGGGCCATAAATCGCGGAAACGTAATTTTCGACTCCACGCCATACTCGATGTAGTCCTCGTTCTGGTAGCCTTCCAGGCCGGTGATGGCCTCGTATGCCCCACGGAGTTGCACGGAGAACATCTCCGACCCATGGAAGAGGTTCCTGTTCTGATAGGTGAGCGAGACGGCGGCGCCCAGGTCGCCCGCCGTGTTCGTACCCTCGGGTTGGAACGAGATGGTGCTGGGCTTGTTGACACCATACTGGATATTGCAGTCGAGCAGTCCGGAGTCGGGCACCTCGACAAACCTGAGGTTGGCGAAACGTATGGCGTCGAGCCTGCTGAAGCCATTGTATGTGCGCTGCACGTCGGAAGCCTTGTAGGGTTGCCCCTCTTCCACCGCCGTGGCCCCCTCGAGGGCCGACCTCTTGATTCTGACGGTAGAGGTGGAGTCGATGCTGGCATACGTCACCTTTCTCACCTTGTAGACAGGATGCTCCGTCTCGGGAGCCTCGCTTCTCGCGCGGTATTTTGCCAGTTGCAATGTCAGGTCAACCAGTCGGCTTCCTCTGGCCGTATCGGCCTCGAAGCGGATATATTCCTTGTGGAACTTGTAATAGCCTCTGTCGAGCAAGTAGGCTGTGAGGAAATTCCGTTCCTGCTCGAGTCCATTGATAGTGAACCTGTCGCCGGTCTTCAGTCTCATCACGGTAGAGTCGCTCTCGAAGAGTCGGGCGATATTCTCGTCCTGAATATCATAGCGCATATTGCGTATGATATACGGCTCGCCGGGATGCAGCAGGTAGATGGCCTTGAGTTTCTTTCCCTTCACCTTCACCTCATGACTCACCGAAGCATTCATGTAGCCCATATTCTGCATGGCCCTGAGCAGGTCGGTCTGGGTGAGCACAGCCTGCAGGGTATCGTAGAGCACAGGTGCCTCGCCTACGTTTCGCAAGGTGCGGTTGATCCATTTCGCCGTGTCGCTGCCTGCCATGGCATAGACGCCCAGCGGGATTTTGAAGAGCGAGAACCACTTCGAGTTACCCCGCTGCCTCACATATTGTTGCAGGGCTGTGGCATCCAGGTCCTTGCTGTCTGATTTCACCTTCACCCCTTTCAGCAAGTACTGGTTCTCGGGGATATACTTCGTCGACGAGCACGACGCCACAAGGATGGCAGCCACAGCCACCACCCCTGTCATCAATGCCATTCTGGCCAGTCGTTTGATTCGCTGTCGGTTATCCCTCATTGAAGGCGTCAGGGTGAACAATCGTGGGTGTTATCCCACGATTGGTGTTATCTCATATCTACCAAGATGCGGAACACCTTTCCGGGTGATGCCGCCCATTCACTCATGGCTTCATTGGCCTCCTCGGGGCGCACCACCTTCGAGATGAGCTCATCCACAGGACAGGTGCCTCTCTCCAGATAATGGATGACAGCCCTGAAGTCGGACGGTTGGGCGTTTCTCGACCCTCTGATATCGAGTTCCTTCTGCACGAAGAACTTGGTCTGGAACGACACCTCTGTCTTGGCGTAGCCGATACATATCACCCTTCCGGTGAAGGCCACCTCATCGACAGCCATCTGATAGGTAACCGTACTGCCCACGGCCTCGATCACCACGTCGGGCCCGAAGCTGGCCGTTATCTCGGTGAGGCGCTCATGCACATTCTCGGTCAGAGTGTTGATGGTGTACGAAGCTCCCATGCGTTTGGCCAATGCCAGTTTCTGGTCGTCGATATCCGCGGCCACTACTGTGGCGCCACGCTGTGCGGCCCTCACCACGGCGCCCATTCCCACCATTCCGCATCCGATGACGAGCACCACGTCGATGTCGGTGACCTGTGCCCTTGACACGGCATGGAATCCCACGCTCATCGGTTCGATGAGCGCGCAAGTGCGGGTGTCGAGAAGTCCGGCGGGTATGATTTTCTCCCAGGGCAGGGCGATATACTCCCTCATGGCGCCATCGCGCTGCACGCCCAGGGTCTCATTATACCTGCAAGCGTTCACCCTGCCGTTGCGGCAAGAAGCACATTTGCCACAATTGGTGTAGGGGTTGACGGTGACCACCATTCCCGGTTTGAGTCCGTCGGGCACCTCCTCTCCCACTTCCACTACCACGGCTCCCACCTCGTGGCCTGGGATGACAGGCATTCTCACCATGGGGTTTTTTCCGAGGTATGTGCTGAGGTCGGAACCACAGAATCCCACATACTCGAGTCGGAGCAGCACCTCATTGGGCTGAGGTTTCTGCATTTCCAAGTCCACTACCGCCATCTCTCTCTCGGCGGTTATCTTCACTGCTTTCATAATGATTTTTGTGTTTGGGCGTAACTATTCAGACATATTCTTGATATACGGCAACTGCACCAGGTCGTGCAGGCCATAGAATCGGCATGCGTTCTCGCCGAGGAAGAGCCGTTTTTCCTTCTCAGTGAGTTGGTCGCTCTTCGTCACGAAGTCGTACGACATGCGGTAGGTGATGGCCGTGATGGTGCGAGGGTAGTCGCTTCCCCACATCAGTTTGTCGAGCCCCACGAGGTC
>ONSV01000186.1 GCA_900320585.1 uncultured Prevotellaceae bacterium
CCGCATATACATCGAAAAAGAGCTGCGTTGTGTTCAGGATCTTATTGATGGCCTGCGAAGAGTGCTTTCCGCGAATGATCGGAAAGAATGCAACCGTATCGAGGATAAAAAGGAACGGACATGTGACGCGGAAAAAGTTTCCCATCATGAGGTCGGTGGCCCAGGCCGTCTGAAGCTCCGACAGACAATCGAACACATAGAAGGCATCGTATCCTTCTTTCTCGATGACGTTATGGATATCGACCGTAAAGGTTTCGAATCTGTGGGATAGCGGGATATTGACCGTCTTGATCTCCGGACATTCGGGAAGGAGCGGCTCATGGCTTGCGAACCGGAAATAGATAATGTTTCTCTTATCTTCGATCGCCTGACGGATATAGGGTTCCATGAAGAGCTTAAACTGAGAAAGCTCCGAAACTCTCCAGACGACATTGTCGCCGAGCCGGATGTTATCCAGCGCAATATCCATCTCCGGGATGCCGCTTTTAATCCTGTCAAAAGCCGTCATGTCCTCGCCCCCTTTGAACAGCAAAAAGGCGCCTCATCCGATATGGATGAAACGCCTTTGTTCCCTTGGTTTTATGAGTTCATATTAGCATTTACGAAGGTTTCTTGCAAGGCGGGCTGCATATTATCCCTTCCAGTTAATTCCGAGATCTTCAAATGAAGTATCGAACCAGATCATACCTTTGTCAAGACTCTCCAGGAAGTTGTCATGCAGATCCCAGACCAGATCGATAAATTCCTCTTTAGTATAGTAGAAGTTAGGCGATATCTTGCTCTCGCCGCGCTTTGATGCTTGAGTTATCAAGCCGTCAATGTACTCACGAAGCGGGCTCTCATTGAACTCTACATCTTCAACCGCTTCCTTAGAAGTGCGTGCGGACTCTGTCTGCTTGCGAAGGTCTTCAATGTTCATCTTTTGTTCTCCTTTAGGTTTGTGGTTTACGAGTCAATTATATCAAAAACCGTCACTATCGTCAAGGATATTGATCGTACAATCCTTGGAAATCTGATAGCCGTCCTGGTTGTGATAGAACTTCATGTCTCTCACCTCGGGCACCTGGTTGACGAGACTGATGCTGGTCTTGCGGCTGTTTCCCACCACCCCCACGATGGGCGACAGCAGGAAGCACTCGACGAAGAAGAACAGCACGGCCACGCCCCTGACCACGCCCCTGGCGTCGTGACGCGACGTGGAGACCGCCGTGAAGACCGCGATACCCCACAGGAACACCCACAGGAAGATGGTGGTACCAAAATCGATGAGGTCGCGCCCGAACATCCTGATCCACATGAAGATGGGCAAGCCGAACATGATGAGGGCGATGAGGTATCCGTTGAAGTAGAAGAACCGCCGCGCCAACTTCTCGTTGGGCCACCGCTCGGCAAAATAGTGGAGCACACAGGTTACCGCGAGGGCACATGGAGGAGTGAGCGCCACCAGGTTGGACATCTCCTTGCGTGGCGAGAGGGTGAGCAGGACGAGGGCCGACGCCAGCCATACCATGGTGAAGCGGTAGACGCGGCGCGTGCGTATGCGCTTCCGCCAATATGGGAAGCAAAGGGCCGCCAGCACGAACACCGTCCAGATGCCCATCTCGGCGAAGAACCTCCAATAATAGTACCAAGGCCGTTCTCCCCCCGAAAGCGGGAAGAGGCCGAATGCCTCGCCGAATGCTTCGGGATGATGGGCGTGGAGATAGATGGCCCAGACCGCATAGGGCAGGAATGCCAGCACCACAAGCAGGAGCAGGGGCAGCCAGCGCCCCGTCATGTCGGGCCGGCGGAAGAGGCAGATGGCGATGACGCATGGCAGCAGCATGGCATAGGCCGCCACCAGTCCGTTGCCCATGAGCGAGAGCCCCATGAACAGTCCGGCGAGCAGCGCCCACCTCCACTTGTGCGGGTGTGCGAAATAGAGGTTGTCGAAGAGCATCTTCATAAGGTAATAGATGCCCATCATCATGAAGGCATAGCCGTAGATGTCTCTTTCGACGATACGCCCCGCATAGATAATATTATAGGTGGTGATGAAGACGACGGTGGCGATTTCGGCAAACCCGCGCCGCCGTGAGATATAGCGGGCGAAGGCGAAGAAGTAGAGGGTCCATGCCAAGCCCAGCACGCCAGCCACCGTGCGCTGCGCGCTGATGTTGTTGCTATGCAACTGCTCAACCACAGCGGCCACCCATGAGGCCAATGGCGGTTTGTCGAGCCTGGGCTCGCCATTCATCGTGGGCGCCAGCCAGTTGCCCCCATCGATGATGTCGCGGGCGGTGACGAGCACCTTGGCCTCGCCCCCGTCGACGGGGAAGAGGCTGTTGTTGACGAAGAATGCCGCCAGGCACAACACGATCATCACCAACTTGTCGGTGTTGAATCTCCTTAGTATACTCATGGCCACCTTGATCTCACAAACTATACAATTCGGCCTCGGAGAGCAAGCGCACATGGTTTTCCTGCAACACCCTCGCGCAGGCATCCATATCCACCGTCCGGATGATGACATTGGCCCGTTGGCCATTGTTGAACGAATAGATGTACTCGATGGTGGCGCCCGCATCGGAGAGATGCTTGAGGATGGCGGCCATAGAGCCGCTCTCGTTGGTCATCGAGAACCCTATCACATCGGTCATCTTCACGGCATAGCCACGCTCGCGCAACTCGGATGCCGCCCTCTTGGGGTCGGACACCACGCATCTCAGGATGCCATAGTCGGAACTGTCGGCCACGCACATCGCCACGAGATTGATTCCAATCCCGGCCAGTATCTCAGTGACATCGGAGAGGCTGCCCGACTTGTTCTCCAAGAACACAGACAATTGTTTTGTAAACATATATTTTCAAGTTTCGCATTTGCTCAACTTTTCAGGAGTTCTGAAGTTCAGGAGTTCCGAAGTTCAGGAGTTCAGACAATGGCACTGTTTTTATGGACTTTAAGGACATCAAGGACCTTTAAGACATTGAGGAACCTCCAACCACTTTCTTCTTCACTTCTTCAACTACGGAAAGTTGAGCATACTTTCATGCATTTTCTTCATGCTGGCAGCAGGGAGAGGGTGCTCCATAGCATTTGTGCCAGCATCTTCGCAAGTGCAAAAATAGTGAAAACGGAAAAGAACGCAAAACAAAAGCCGATTTTTTTGTCACCATACTTGGGGCGGGGATGTTAAGAAGACGCAAAAAAGCGCTTTTTCTTGTGCATTAGCAAAAAAATGCGTAAGTTTGCAACTGAAACAACAATTACGAGAAGAATATGAGGAATCGCACTTTTGCCGCTCATGAAGCCCATACGTGCGCGAGATGGGTGACATTTCAGCTGCTCTCGCTGTGCTTCGTGCTCGTTTTGGGCTCGTGCCAGGACAAGCCGAAGGATGCGGGCAGCGAGGACGTGAAGATCACGGCCAGCACCCCTGCCGACACCCTTCAGAACCTGGTGTCGCAGGTACGGAAATGCTCGCGGCTCTACACCGCCTCGTTCAAGGTGCACCGCATCATCACCCACGCCGACCAGCTGAAGCTGAAGGGAAGTATCCTGAGCAAGGACTTCAGCATCAACATCCCCGCCGGCGACCGCAAGGTGGCCATTCCCATCGACGCCACCCTGAAGGGCTATATCGACTTCAGCAAGTTCACCGACCAGAACGTGATCTACGACGACGGCAGGGTGGAGATTATCCTGCCCGACCCCGAGGTGGAGCTGACAAGCACCAAGATAGTGCACGACAAGGTGAACGCCCAGGTGTCGTGGTTCCGCTCCGACTTCACCGACGAGGAGCTGAGCTACTATGAGAAGCAGGGCCGTCAGAGCATCATCGAGTCGGTGCCCGAGATGCAGGTGGTGGACCGCTCGCGCGCCAGTGCCGCCCACATCCTCATCCCGCTGGTCAGCCAGTTGGGATTCGACAAGGACAGCATTACCATCACCTTCAGGAAAGACCTGAACGTGAACGCATTGAAAATAGTGACCTTATCGCATTGAGCATGAACAACCAACCATTCAAGGAACATCAGGTAGCGCGCCTCATCCTCACGGCCCTCACCATCATCGCCTTCGTGGTGATGATAGTGACCCTGACTGTGAAAGGCACGAAGAATGAGGTGGAAGTGGTTCCCGACAACCAGAAGGTGGAGGTGACCCCTATTCAGATCAAATCGGTGCAGGATATAGGACAATGGGAATTTCTGAGCGTGACCGACGAGGAGCTGGTAGACTCTGTGGAGTCGCGCATCCTCGGTGGTCAGAAGAAGATCGTGCGCATCTACTATGGCACGCTGCGCCTGGGTGTGGACCTCTCGAAGCTGGGAGCGAACGACGTGACGCTCCGTGGCGACACTGTAGACGTGAAGCTGCCCAAAGTGGAGCTACTCGACCCCGACTTCATCGACGAGGCCCGCACGAAGGCGTTCTACGAGAGCGGCAGTTGGGACCAAGGCACTCGTGCCGCGCTCTTCAAGAAAGCCCGCCAGCAGATGCTCGCCCGCTGCCTGACCCGAGACAACATCCATATTGCCCAATACAATGCCGTAGACGAAGTGACCCGCGTGTTCAAGGCCATGGGCTTCGTCTATGTAGACGTGCATTTCTAACCACACTCATCCGATGGAGACAATCAACCATTATGTCGAGGCGTTCAGCAGTTTCATATGGGGATGGCCGATGGTCATCATGCTGCTGGGCACCCATCTCTACCTCACGTTCATCCTGAAATTTCCCCAGCGCAAGCTGCTGAAGGCCATCAAGCTCTCGGTCACCCCCGACAAGAAGTCGACGGGCGACGTGTCGCAGTTTGGTGCCCTTGCCACTGCCCTTGCCGCCACCATCGGCACCGGCAACATCGTGGGCGTGGCCACCGCCATCGCCATTGGCGGTCCGGGAGCAGTGTTCTGGTGCTGGCTGACGGGAGTCTTCGGCATCGCCACCAAATACTCTGAGGGCCTATTGGCCATCAAATACCGTGTGAAGACCGCATCGGGAAGCATGCTCGGCGGTCCGATGTACGCCCTTGAGCGT
>ONSV01000206.1 GCA_900320585.1 uncultured Prevotellaceae bacterium
CAAATTAACTGCAAAATATTATTATGGGTATGAAGAGATTTATCATGACAGCGATTTTGGTCGCTACGAGCGTGGGGCTGATGAATGCCCAGACCGCCCAAAAGCAAATCGTGGAAGAAGGTGGCACGGGCCCATACAAGTCGGAGGTGGTAGGTGATGCCTCATGCCCCGGCTTCACGGTGTATCGCCCCCAGAACCTGAAGGAAGTGGTGGCAAGGCACGGTGCCTTGCCCGTGATTGTGTATGCCAATGGTGCCTGTTTCAACAACAACGTGGAGATGCGCTTGCTGTTGAGCGAAGTGGCGTCCTACGGTTATGTGGCCGCCGCCATAGGTCCGTATGACGAGGCCGACGTGATGGCACAATGGAGAGGCGTACTGAGGTCGGCCTATCCCGATACGAAGGGTGAGGTAATCATGGCCAATGGCGAGAAGATACTGCCTTTGACTGCCGAGGAGATTAAGGCTCGCCAGGAGGAGCAGGCCAAGCAGAGGGAACTGGCCGCCAAGAAGGCCAAGAAGGGAAAGAAACAGCAGCCTGCCGCCCCACCCTTCCGCACTTATCCCAAGATGCTGCTCGAGGTGCTCGACTGGCTCACCGACCAGAATGCCGCTCCCGGCTCGGAATACTACCACTGCCTCGACCTCGACCATGTGGCAGCGATGGGCCAGTCGTGCGGCGGTGCCCAGGTGTTGGGTGTGGCCCACGACCCCCGCATCAAGACCTGCGTGATGCTGAACTCAGGCATCGGCGACATGGAAATGATGGGGGCGACGAAGGAGTCGCTCAAGAACCTCCACACGCCTATGTTCTACATGATTGGCGGTCCCGGCGACATCGCATACGCCAATGCGCAGAAAGACTATGAGCGCATAGCCGACAACATACCCGTGGTGATGCTGAACTCAAAGGACGGCCACAGTGGCACCTATTACGAGAAGTATGGCGGCAACTACGCCAAGGCTGTGGTGAAGTGGCTCGACTGGCAGCTGAAGGGAATGGTGGGGCAATCGGCCCTCTTCCTCGACGATGAGTATCTGAAAATGAAATTCCCCGACTGGCAAGGCGTAAGAAAGAATTTTTAGGCACGCAGTGCCCTGAAAACAAAAATCCCCCTCTACTCGTTTTTAAAGCAGTAGAGGGGGATTTTTCCATGTTATACTTCTGAACTCCTCTCAACTTGCAAAAGTTGAGCTGCGCTTTATTATTTCATGATGAATTTCCGGCCGTTCTGGATATAGATGCCGGGGCGAAGCGGTTGGCGGCCATCCATCAGTTGGCCACAAATGGTGTAGACGCGGCTGTCGGTGGGATTCTGCCTCTGAAAAGAAGACTCGATGCCTGTGGTGGTGATGACCTGCGTGGGGGTGGCGTTACCCTCCACGTAATAACCATGGTTGACGAAGTCGACCCCATCGTAGATTTTCGTGTTGCCATTGTCTTTAGAGATGATCAGATACTGCGGAGCCTCGCTCACCTTGGTGATGGTATATTTGTATACATTCGTGCCTGTTGCAGTCTGCCCCATGAACGACATGGCATCACCAGGCCATGACGTGTTCGTGCAATAGGCCTCACCGCCGCCAAGAGTGCCCCATACCCATGCCGAGTAAGAGCTGGGTGTGGGCGTCTCGAAGAAGATGCTGATCTCATCGGCGCTATCGAGCACGGGAGTGTAGACTTCAGGGGCTGGAGGTTCCTCTTCTGAGAAATTGCCTTTCACATATACACGGTAGCCTTTGGCCTCTAATGTGAAAGGTTGTGTGGCACCGAGCGTCTGCTGCTTGCGGCCTGCACCTTGAGCAATAGTCTCGCTGTTCAGCCACAGGCTCCATTCTCCGGCATCCAATCCGGTGAGGGTGGCATTGCTGGCAGAAGTGGCCATATTGAGGATGACGAGCACCTGGCTGTCGCCCGACTTCCTGGTGTAAGCCAGCACGCTGCTGTTGTTGGTCACCGTGACCCATTCCACTGGCGTGTCATCACTGAGAGCAGGAACTGCATGCTTGAGCGCCGCGAGCGTGCGGATAGTGTTGCACATTTTGGCATCTTTCGCATTCCAGTCGATTTTCGTATCGGCAAAATAATCCAGAATCTGGTTGCCCCCTGTTTCCTGACCATTGTATATCATCGGCATGCCATAGAGCGAATAGGCAAGCACGGTGAGCGGGTAACGGTTTTCGCCATACATCTTGGTCAGGGTCCTACCCCCGTCGTTGAAGTTCTGGTCATGGTTGGTGAGGTAGAGCATTCGTCCGAAATCCACAGTCTTCGATGCATCAAGCAAGGTGTTGGCAAAAGCCTTGAGGCGGGCACTGGCATTACCAGCCGAACCATAATTGGCCAGACTGCCTTGGAAATGCCAAGCATAGTCATAGTCGAAGCCGGCGGTTTTCAGGCGCGTGACATCCTGGGCGATGTCGGCCTCGCCAAGGAAGGTGATGTTTTTGCCAGCCTTGTATTGTTTGATGAGCGGGATGGTGTTTTGCCAATAGCTTACGGGAATCCACGAACTGCTGATGTAGTCGCAGCGATAGCCATCGATGTCGCATTGGTCGATCCAGAATTTCAGGCAGTCGTTCATCGCGTCCACCAGACCCGCATTGTTATAATCCAACTGCCACACGTCGCCATAGTTGTTGGGATGGATCATCTGTCCGCCGCTCTTGGCGTAATACTCGGGATGCGAGGTCACCCAGTCGGCATTGGTGGCAGTATGGTTGGGCACCCAGTCGAGCCAAACCTCCATGCCGAGTTCATGGGCTCGAGAGACGAAGGCCTTCAAGTCGTCGATGGAGCCATATTTGGGGTTGGTCTGTTGGAAATTGGTGGCGGCATACGGACTGCCTGATGTGCCCCGGGGATAGATGGGCATCAGCCAGACGATGTCGATGCCGAGTGTCTTCAGGTCATCGAGCTGCTGCTGGGCAGCCACGAACGTGCCCGCTTGGGTAAACGAGCCCACATTCATCTCATAGATTACTTGCTGACCGGAGGTCCGAACTGCCGTTGACGAATTGATGTCGTCGACGTAGTCACCGGCCAACAAGGAAATGGGCATCAAAGCCAATAAGCAAATAATAAGATTTCTCATCATGTTAAGATATAATTAGAAAGGGCGGCCGTTCTTCACAGAGCAGCCTGCCCGTGGTTAAAATTTTAACTCTAATTAAACAGTATGCCGTTATATGATGAAGCAGGTCATTACTGTTTTACGTAAACCTCAAATCCTTTTGCCTCCAGGGCTATGGGCGACGTGCTGTCGTAATTCGCGGTCGTCCTCGAAGGTCCATCAAGGATGGTCTTGCTGTCAATCCATTTGGCATAGTTGCCATCCTCCATGCCATCGATCTTCACCTGTGCTTCTTCTGTTCCCAGGTTCAGCGCCACCACCACCGAACCACGTTTGTAGGCCAGCACATTGGCGTTGCCGGTGGCAAGAAACTCTACCGGGGCATCGGCGGCCAGTGAAACCTGGGTGTGATGCAAGGCAGCCAGCACACGCACCAGATTCTTCATCTTGACATCCACTTGGTT
>ONSV01000187.1 GCA_900320585.1 uncultured Prevotellaceae bacterium
TGACAAGGAAGCCAGCCACGATATAGCCAAGCACCAATGGTTGCTTGAGCCGCTTGAAAACAAGGGTGACCAGACTGGCCACGATGAGGATGAGGCCAAGGTCCTTGACGAGTACGGGTATTTCGGACATAGAGTGTGTGGGGTGATGACAGAAAGAGACGGGCGTCAGCCTGCCCGTCTCCCCTGTTGGTTTTTAATCATTGTATTGGGCAGTCAGCTGGCAAATCCGCACAATCACCTGCATGGCCTTCTCCATCACCTGGATGGAGACGAACTCAAAGGGACCGTGGAAATTGACACCGCCAGCGAAGATATTGGGGCACGGCAGGCCCTTGAACGAGAGTTGGGCACCATCGGTTCCGCCACGGATAGGCTCCACCTTGGCAGGCACGCCACAGTCGCTCATGGCCTTGAGCACAAGGTCGATGACGTGCATGCAGGGGTCGATCTTCTCCTTCATGTTGTAGTACTGGTCTTTCACCTCTATCTGGCAGGTTCCCTCACCATACTTGTCGTTGATGGCCTGGGCACACTGCGTGATGAACCGCTTGCGCTGCTCGAAGCGGTCGCGGTCGTGGTCGCGGATGATGTAGGAGAGTTGTGCGTTCTCGATGTTCGACTGGATACCCAGCAGATGATAGAAGCCCTGGTAACCCTCTGTGGTCTCAGGAGTCTCGTCGGCTGGCAGGAGAGCGGAGAATTCAGCGGCCAACAGGTTGGCATTCACCATCTTGCCCTTGGCGTAGCCCGGATGCACGCTCACGCCCTTCAGGCGCACCTTGGCCGACGCGGCATTGAAGTTCTCGAACTCCAGGTCGCCGAGGTCGCCGCCATCGATGGTGTAGGCCCACTCGCATCCGAATTTCTCGACGTCGAAATGATGGGCACCCATGCCAATCTCCTCATCGGGATTGAAGGCGATGCGGATGTCGCCATGCTTGATCTCGTCGTGGTCGCGAAGGTAGCACATGGCCTGCACAATCTCGGCAATGCCTGCCTTGTCGTCGGCACCCAACAGGGTGGTGCCATCGGTCACGATAAGGTCCTCACCAATGTGGGCGTTGAGTTCGGGGAACTTGCTCGGCGACGAGACGATACCCTCGGAGAGCACGATGTCGCCTCCGGGATAGTTCTCCACGATGCGGGCCTTGATGTTGGCACCGCTGCAGTCGGGACTGGTGTCGTAGTGCGAGATGAAGCCGATGGTGGGCACTTTCTTGCTCATGTTCGACTTGAGCGTGGCATAGATATAGCCTTTGTCGTCCATCTCCACATCGCTGAAGCCCTCGTCAACGAGTTCTTTCTTCAGATACTCGGCAAAAACGAGTTGCTTCGGGGTGCTGGGCACCGACTGTGACTCCTCGCTCGACTGCGTATCAAACTGGGTATAGTTGAGAAACCGCTGGGTGATATTCATGGTCGTGGGTATTGGTGTTACTCTTGTTCTTTACGGTCGTCGATATTGTCGCCCTCGGTGGGTTGCATTTCCTTCTCGAAATCAGAGATGCCGTTGGCAATGAGGATGTTATACCACTGGAGCAGTTTGCGGATGTCGCTGTCGTGCACGCGGTCGCGGTCGAACTCGGGCAGCACCTCAGCGAAATAAGCCCTAAGCTCAGCGCTGGGAGCCTTCTTGAAGTTGAGCGAGCATGCCTTTCCCTCCTCCTTGTCGCGGATGGCGGCAAGCACATTCATCAGGGGCACGTCGTCGGCCTCGGTATACATGGCGATGTCGGCAAGGCTGGTGACCCTGTCGGTAGAGAACACGGGTTGGCGTTTATGCATGTCATCGAGTGATTCGACGATGAGATTTGCTTTTCCTCTCGACACCAGTTTGTAAAGCCCTGGTTTACCGGCTATGGAAAGAATTGTCTGTACCATTTTTCTGAAATGAATTAATCTATGATTTGCAGGGACAAAGTTACGAAAAGTTGAGTGGAAAACGAAAAGAATTTATTCTTTTCTTTTCCCGAGACGGAGTAACTTCGCCACGTAGTGGCAAAGTTACGAATAAATGAGAGAAATGCAAAAGGAAAGCTTGCTTTTCTTTTCATTTCCGAATGAGAGTAACTTCACGACTTGTCGTAAAGTTACGAAAAGTTGAGCGGAGAACAAAACAAACTCGTTTGTTTTTTATCCCGAGACGGAGTAACTTCGACGCATAGCGTCAAAGTTACGAAAAGTTGAGGGGAAAACGAAAAGAATTCATTCTTTTCTTTTCCCGAGACGGAGTAACTTCGCCATGTAGTGGCAAAGTTACGAATAAAAAAGGAAAAAATAAAAAAACGCTTCGCTTATGAAAAAGGTACACAAAACGCTAACGCTCAGAAAAAGGCCACAAGGGCCTGACAAAAAAAGAGAAAAAAAAGAATGCCCTATGGTTGGTCGCTGCGCTCAAAATCTGAAAAAATCTGATTCAAAATCTATATAATGTGATTACAAATCAAACGTAAAGATTTTTACAAGATTTTTCTTGAAGATTTTGTAGGATTCTGAGCGCATCGACCCATCCAACAAGAAGGTTTGTTTCCATGCCCTGCAATCAAAGGTAACTCAGCATCCTCAGAATATTCCGTAGTCAAAAATTCAGATTTCTCAGAATATTCCGTAGTTAAAAATTCAGATTTCTCAGAATATTCCGTAGTCAAAAACTCTCAGCACTCTCAGAATATTCCGTAGTTTAAAAATTCAGCATTCTCAGAATAATCCGTAGTTAAAAACTCTCAGCACTCTTAGAATATTCCGTAGTCAAAAACTATCAGCATCCTCAGAATATTCCGTAGTTTTTAAAAATCAGGTTATTCCGTAGTTTGTCTCTCCCAGTTGTTCAGTTCGAAGAGCACGCGGGAGATTTGCTCATCGATGTCGGCCACTCCGTCGTTGACGATTTCGTAGTTGGCCCGGCGCACCACCTCTTCCTGGGGCCATTGCCGTGCCATCCATCCCAGCGTCTGCTCGCGTGAGATGCCGTCGCGTGACATCACGCGCTCTATCCGCGTCTCCAATGGGGCGGTGACGCACACGGCCACATCGACATACCTCACGAATCCGCTCTCGAAGAGGATGGCACTCTCGAGCCAGTCGAGTCCGGTGGCATAGAAATCCTCGGCCACCGCGGGATGCACCACGGCGTTCACCCGCTGGGTGTTCTCTTCCGATACCATGAGAAACCGCGCGATGGCCGCCTTGTTGAGACGGCCGTCGAGGTAGGCGTCGGGGCCCACGAGGGCAGTGAGTTGTTCGCGGATGCGTGGCGAGGTGTTCATGAGGCGCTTGGCAGCGCGGTCGCAGTCGTAGACCGTTATGCCATGCGCCTTGAGCCGTTGTGCTACAAAAGACTTGCCGCTTCCTATCCCACCGGTAAGCGCCACTTTAGGTTTTCCCATCCTCACTATTGTTTTTCGATGAGAAAATCCACCTGGCGCACGGCCATCTTCTCGTTTTTCACGAACTGGGGCACCTTCACCAAGTGCAAAGGCAGCATTTTCCGTGTGCTGTCGATCTCGTCGTACCTCACCTCGATGACAAAGTCGTCGCCAGTGATTTGGTCGGCGAGGTTGGAGCGCGTGACGAAGGTGACAGCCACCTGCTTGGGGAACGTAAGAATCATTTTCCCCTCAGGCACTCCCACCGTGGAAATGGGCACATCGACAGTCCGCTCCGTAATCAGGTCGGCAGAAGCCTCCACCGTCACGACGTCGGGCTCGAACTTCACGCCGCTGATGCGCTGGAGCTTCACGGTGGCCTTCGCGGAAGACTTGATGTCGTCGAGGTTCACATACTCTGTCTTCACCGACGAGATGCCTTTCAGGATCTCGGAGGTGGAATAGATTTTCACGGAGTCGGGGGTGATGGTGGTCTTGGCGAGGAAATAATTGTCGGCTGCCGCAACCTTGCCATAGATCTCAACCGGCACCTTGATATGGTCGCCATTGTTGAAATAAGCCTCTATACGGTCGGGCTTCACGCTCACCACCTGTGTCGACGAGCTGACGCGCTGCTTCACCATCTTCATCACCTCTGTATTGGAGAGCAGGATGCGCCCGTCGCTCTTGGCGTATTTCGTGAAGTCGGCCGTGATGGGTTTTATATCGCTGTAGAAGAGCTTGGCGATATTGTACCCATCGTCTCTCACCGTGACCCTCAGCGTATCGGAGCCCGTGTCGGTTATGACCACGTTCTTGGGCAGGTTGGTGATGATGAAAGGAATGGAAATCTCCTTCTCCATCG
>ONSV01000188.1 GCA_900320585.1 uncultured Prevotellaceae bacterium
TTGAGGCGCTGCCTATCTTCGCGACGAAGCCGCAGAGTAGTGCAAGCCGAAGACAAAGCAAAACAAAATACGAAGTTTTTGCTTTCGCTTTGTTGAGGCGCCGCCTATCTTCGCGGCGAAGTCGCAAAAATAGTCGGCGGCTCGGAAAAACTCAAATAAATTTGGTTTTTCGCTCACCTTGCACTATTTTTGCAACCATCAATCCATTTGCTAAAGATGAGTGAAGACGAATTGTCATACCGGGTGAGGGAAACCCTGCGGATGGAGCCCACCGACGAGCAACAGGATGCCATCGCCACGTTCGCCCAGTTCCTTCTCTATCGCGGCATCAACCCCGTGATGGTGATGAAAGGAGCGGCCGGCACGGGCAAGACATCGCTGGCAGGGGCATTCGTCCGTATGATGGCGGCCCTCGGACAGAAGGTGATGCTGCTCGCCCCCACGGGAAGGGCGGCCAAGGTGTTCGCCCTCAACAGCGGCCACTCCGCGTTCACCATCCACCGGCGTATCTACCGCCAGCAGACCTTCACGGGCAGCATGACTGGGTTCTTGCTGGGCGACAACCTCCACCGCGACACCCTCTTCATCATCGACGAGGCTTCGATGATAGCCAACGAGGGTGAGGGCGAGGTCCGTTTTGGCAGCGGGCGTCTGCTCGACGACCTGGTAAGGTATGTCTATTCCGGACAGAACTGCCGCATGCTCCTCATTGGCGATACGGCACAGCTCCCGCCGGTGGGCGAGGAGGAGTCGCCGGCCCTCTTGCCCAACGTCTTGGCCGGATACGGCCTGCAGGTGTTCTATTGCCAGCTCGACGAGGTGCTCCGTCAGGGACAGTCGTCGGGCATCCTCTACAACGCCACGGTGGTGCGGAGGATGATAGGCCGCGACAGCGAGACCCTTTTGCCCAAGGTGCGGTTCGCCGGCTTCGCTGATATCCGCATGGTACCCGGCGACGAGCTCATCGAGTCGCTCGACAGCAGCTACAGCCACGTGGGCACCGACGAGACCATCGTGCTCACCAGGTCGAACAAAAGGGCCAATATCTACAACCAGGGCATACGCAACTCGGTGCTCGGACGTGAGGAGGAACTTTGTTCGGGCGACATGCTCATGGTGGTGCGAAACAACTATTTCTGGACCGAGCAGCAGAAGGTGTCGCTCGACTTCCTGGCCAATGGCGACAGGGCAAGAGTCAGGCGCGTGCGCAACTTCAGGAGTCTCTACGGCCTGCGGTTCGCCGACGTGAGCATCATTCTGCCCGACTACGACGATGTCGAACTCACATGCACCGTGATCCTCGACTCGCTCCGGTCCGACTCTCCCTCGCTCACCCGAGAGCAGAGCGAGGCCCTCTTCCAGGGCGTGAGCGACGACTATGCCGACGTCGCCGTGAAGCACGACCGCATGATGAAGATTCGCGACGATGCCTACTACAACGCGCTGCAGGTGAAGTATGCCTATGCCGTGACCTGCCACAAGGCCCAGGGCGGACAGTGGGAGCATGTGTATGTCGACCAGGGATATATGACCGACGATATGGTCACCCCCGAATACCTCCACTGGCTTTACACCGCCTTCACCCGAGCCACGCAGACACTCTTCCTCGTCAACTGGCCCAAGACGCAGACCATCGACGCGTGAGCCTAAGAGAACATACAATTAATAACCCAAATAAACAAAGAGAAAATGAAAAAGACAATTTTGGCAATGGCGATGGCCGTGGCTTTGCTCACCGGCTGTGCCACAATGGGCGGCAACACCGGAGGACTGTTCGGTGGAATCGATGGCGCAAGTGTTCTGGGCAACGTGCTGGGCAGCGTGCTTGGCCTGAACAAGATCACCCAGGAGAACCTGGTGGGCACCTGGCGCTATGCCGGTCCGGGATGCGCCTTCACCAGCGACAACCTGCTGGCAAAAGCCGGCGGCGAGGTGGCATCGCAGAAAATCAAGAGCCAACTCCTGGCCTATTACAACAACGCGGGCATCACCTCTTCCAACACCTACTTCACCTTCAGCAACGACAACAAGTTCTCGGGCAAGGTGGATGGGAAGACCATCAGCGGCGCCTACACTTACGACCCCAACACCGGGCAGATGACCATCAAGACGCTCCTCTTCACCATCAATGCCTACGTCACGGCATCCACAAACGGCATCAGCCTCCTCTTCGAGTCGCAGAAGCTGCTCACCATCTTGCAGACCGTGGGCGCCATGAGTGGCAACTCGTCCCTCGCCACCATCGCCGAGCTGAGCAAGAACTACGATGGCGTGCGCCTCGGCTTCGATCTCACCAGATAATTCCTGGCTTTTCCGTTAGGGTAGGGGATGACCTGCAGTCTGTGAACAAAAAGAGGTGAACACAAATCAGACGTGTTCACCTCTTTCTTTATATTTACCCCGTGGGTTCAATTATTGTCAACTTCTTCAAGTTGGGTCATTTATACTTGCAGAGCATCAGTTTGCCATCGTTGTCGCGTAGGTGCAGGCCATTCCCCAGACAGAAGTCCCACATCTTGCAGTCGCTACATTGATCGGTGTGCATCCATTCGCGATCCCGATACTCTTGGAATTTGTTTTCCCATACATCAGTGAACCGCTCTTTGTAGATGTTCCCTTGATGGTAATTACTCCGCATGCTCAGGCAGCCAGAGATGGAGCCATCGGCGAGAATCGAAGCCACATTGACACCCGACTGACAGAAAAATGGAGCACTGCGTACTTCATATTCATATTCGCCAAGGAAGTCCTCGCAACTAAAACTCAGGTTGATGGATTTCTCCTTGCGGGTGGCTGTGATGAAATCCATCACCTGGCGGAACTGCTCATCGTTGAGTTGCAATTCAGGATACAATGCGGCACGTCCCATGGGGGCTATGGTGAAAATGCGCCATTTCTTTACGCCCATGCCAATGAGGTAGCGCTTGAACTCCTCCAGATAGCCGATGGTTTTCTGATTCACACAGGTGATGACATCCCATACGAGTTTTTTCCCCACAAGAAATTTGATGGCTCTCTCTGCGCAGGCAAAACTCATCTTGTGACCACGCATCCAGTTATGGTCTTTCTCAAAACCGTCCAAGCTGATGGCGATCGACTCCAGTCCGGCATCAAGGAGCCGGGTGCCCATTTGCTCATCAAGCAACAGCCCGTTGCTTACCATGGCCCAGTGGAAGCCACGCTCACGGATGGCCCTGCCACATTCCACGATATCCTTCCTGACAAGGGGTTCGCCACCTGTTGTTTGTATGATGATGGTGTTTGGGTCCATCACAGAGCTAATATCGTCGAGCACGGCCAGAAAGTCTTCGAGCGGCATGTCTTTTGTTTCTGCAACGGCACGGCAGTCGCTGCCACAATGCAGGCAACTGACGTTGCATCGTAGTGTGCACTCCCAGAACAGATGGTGCAGTTTATGCTCTTTCGTGCGTCTCTTGTTGATCAGGCTGGCTTGAAGCAGTCGCATGCCCTTGGGAAAACTCGGCTGTGGTAATTTCGTATCCATATATGTTTAGGCTATTGGTCATTGTATTAAATGGTTTACAAAGATAAATGTTTTGTTGAACATTAAAAAATATTTTTGTGATTTTTCTGAGTTATAAGAAAAAGTTGAAAAAAAACTGAGAAATATTAGGAAGTAAAAAAATTTTTTTCTATTTTTGCGATGATAATTAGCTAATTGTAAATTTAAAAATCAACATCCATGGAAAAAAAGAATTATTCACATCCTGTGACAAAGACATTGTCGCTTGGTGAGGTATGCTCCGAGCCAATTCCATCGAGTCAAGTTCCTGTGTATGCAGCTCCAGACATCGAAGAAGTAAAGGTGTTCTAAAAAAGATAACAGCCAGGTCCCCTGGCTGTTTTTTTGTCCCATTGTTCAGCGAAGCGCCTCCAAAGGCGATTCGCTGATTATCCAGATAAATCACTTATCAGTATTATCAGTATACTACGTAATATTTTTTTAAAACTACGGAATGTGCTGTGAATTCTGAAAATAGGTTTGACAACCTTTCTGATTTTATTTTTCCACTTTTTTCCAGGCCCTTGCGGCCTTTTTCTAAGCGTGAGCGTTTCTTGTTCCTTTTTCAAAAGCGTCAGCGGTTTTTTATCAATTATTTTAAGTTTCGCATTTGCTCAACTTCTTGTAGTTCAGGAGTTCAGGAGTTGCAGGAGTTCAGACAATAGCCCGAATTCACATCGTCAGGCTCAATGGTC
>ONSV01000166.1 GCA_900320585.1 uncultured Prevotellaceae bacterium
AAGAAGGCTCCCGCCCCCGTGGTATTGCCTCCTCCTGTGGTTGAACCCCAGCCAGAGCCACAGCCCGTGGTAGAGCCGAAACCCGAGCCCAAGCCAGAGCCCAAGCCCGTGGTGAAGGAAGAGCCGCTGAAGGAGACCTTCTTCTACATCATCCGCGAGTCGGATCCCGCACCCGAGGTTACCCTGAACCGCATCGTGGAGTGGTGCAACAAGTATCCTGGCAAGAGCATCAGCATCAAGGGCTACGCCGACCGTGGTACCGGCAACCCGAAGATCAACGTGGGCTATGCCAAGGCCCGTGCCGAGAAGGTGGCCAAGGCCCTCGAGGAGAAAGGCATCTCGAGGAGCCGCATGGACGTGAGCTCGTATGGTGACACCGTACAGCCCTTCGCCGAGAACGACCGCAACCGCTGCGTCATCGTCGTGGGCGAATAATCAAAGTATAAATCCTGACACAAGGGGCGCTCGCAGGCGCCCCTTGTCTTTAGGCTGTCGTGCAAACGTTTGCACCATGAATGGTGTCAAAAAACCTTTCCCGCAGTGACAAGCAACCGATATTCGGCTTATATTTGCACTAAGAAATCTAAAAACATCCAATATGAAGAGAATCAATACCTTAAGCATTGTCATCCTGATGCTGGCCTCGGCCCTGACCGCCTCGGCCCAAGGTTGGCCCTCCAACTACAACGGCGTGATGCTACAAGCCTTCTACTGGGACTCGTTCACCCCCACCCAGTGGCGCACGCTCGAATCGCAGGCCAGCGACATCTCCAACTATTTCTCGCTCGTGTGGGTGCCCCAGAGCGGCCGTGCCGCCAACAACCCCTCGATGGGCTACGACCCCCTCTACTGGTACGACCAGAACAGCAGTTTCGGCAATGAGGAGCAGCTGAAGTCGATGATCCAGACCTTCAAGGCCAAGGGCACCGGCGTGATAGCCGACGTGGTGGTGAACCACCGCGGCAACCTGACCAACTGGGTGGACTTCCCCACTGAGGTGAACCCCCTTGACGGCCAGACCTACTCGATGAGCTCCACCGACATCTGCCGCGACGACGATGGCGGCGCCACCCTGAACTGGGCCACGCAGAACGGCTACTCGCTCTCGGCCAACAACGACACCGGAGAGGGATGGAGCGGCATGCGCGACCTAGACCACAAGAGCGCCAACGTGCAGACCAACGTGAAAGCCTACCTGAAATACCTGCGCGAGTATCTCGGCTACACGGGATTCCGCTACGACATGGTGAAAGGCTTTAGCGGGTCGTACACCGGAGAGTACAACAGCAACTGCGGCGTGGAATACTCCGTGGGCGAGTGCTGGGACGGCACGGGCACCATCCGCCGCTGGATAGACGCCACGAAGGTGAACGACGTGATACAGAGCGCCGCCTTCGACTTCCAGTTCCGCTACACCGTGCGCAACGCCATCAACCGCAACGACTGGACCTATCTTGGCAAGCAGAACGACGGCAACTGGCCTCTGATGAGCAACAACTACGAGAATGGCAACTACCGCCGCTATGCCGTGACCTTCGTCGAGAACCACGACACCGAGCGCCGCGCCAACGCCGCCCAGGACCCCATCGTGCGCGACACGCTGGCCGCCAATGCCTACTTGCTGGCCATGCCCGGCACCCCCTGCGTGTTCATGACCCACTGGATGGCCTGCAAGAAAGACATCAAGATGATGATCAACGCCCGCCAGGCCGCTGGCATCCAAAGCATGAGCACCTATGCCAACCAGGCCAACAACACCAACTACTACGCCGTGCGCGTGACCGGCGACAAGAGCGAGCTGCTGGCCGTGGTGGGCAACAACGCCGCCGGCTACGAGCCCGGCACCCGTTGGCAGCGCATCCTCTCGGGCTACCACTACGCCTACTTCCTGGCCAAGACCGCCGAACTGGCATGGGTCGACCTGCCCTCGGGCGAGTATGACGGGGCACAAAGCGCCACCCTCACCGCCGTGAGCGAGGACGAGGGCGCCCAGCTCGTCTACACCACCGATGGCAGCGAGCCAACCGCCCAGAGCACCCGTGTGGCCAGCGGCAGCACCATCACCATTCCCGCTGGCACCACCACGCTGAAGGTGGGTCTGCTGAAAGGCGGCAACGTGAGCAGCATCATCACCCGTGAGTACACCGTCTCGACCTTCGAGCCCTACGCCATCGACATCTACGTGAACACCGACGCCGTGGGCTGGAGCAGCGTGAACTTCTGGTCATGGGGTGGCGACGGCACACACTCGCCATCGAACAGCTCATGGCCGGGAGACAAGGTGACGACCACCGTGAGCGCCGAAGGCAAGAACTGGTTCAAGAAGACCTACACCATCAACAGTGCCACCGACGAGGTGAACTTCGTGTTCAGCACCAACAATGGCAGTCCGCAGACCGTCGATATCGTGGGCATCAACCGCACCACCTTCTTCGAGGTCTCCACGGCCACCGAGGGTGGCAAGAACCTGGTGAACCAGGTAGAGACGGGCATCGCACAGCCCACCCTGGCCACTGGCGAGGGCAACGCCGACATCTACAGCATCGACGGACGACTGATACGCCGCGGCACGCCCGGCAGCAGCCTCAGCGAAACGATGCGAGGACTTCCGGCCGGCCTCTACATCATGGGGCACAAGAAGGTCGTGGTAAGATAACAGGCCCTGCATGAAAGCATGGAATTTGGGGGATGCCGGCACAAAGGCATCCCCCTTTTCATCTTTTCAAATAATAGCCCGAAAATTTGCAATTCTCTTGGGAAAACCGTATTTTCGCGGTCGAAAAAACATTCAACCTAAAAACTGAACATGAGAAAACTGCTTACCCTCATCCTCTGTGTCGTGGCCATGCCCATGCTGGCCGACGGCAAATATTTCGGTGGCGACATCTCGCTGCTGCCCTCCTACGTGTCGCATGGCGCTAAATACCTCGCCACCGACGGCACGCCCATCGACGCCCCCCTGTCCTATTTCGGACAGCAAGGCATGAACGCCATGCGCGTGCGCCTCTTCGTCGACCCCGAGAACGCCCCCGCCGACCACAAGGGGCAGGGCGTGGTGCAAGACCTGGAGTACGTGAAGGCACTGGGCAGGCAAATCAAGGATGCCGGCATGGCCCTGATGCTCGACTTCCACTACTCCGACACCTGGGCCGACCCCGTGAAGCAATGGACGCCAAAGGCCTGGGCCGACCTGAGCGACGACCAGCTCTACGACAAGATCTATACTTATACCAAGGAGGTGCTGCAGCAGATGAAGGCTGCCGGTGCCACCCCCGACTTCATCCAGACGGGCAACGAGATCAGCTATGGCATGCTCTGGGGCCGCTCTACCGACCCCACATCGCAGCTGAAGAAGGTTTACACCAACAGCGATGCCAACTGGCCCCGCTTCACCACCCTGCTGAAGCGTGCCATCGAGGCATGCCGCGAGGAATGTCCCAACGCCCAGGTTGTGATCCACACCGAGCGCGTGGCCAATGCCAACGTGCTCAAAGCCTTCTACCAGAAGATTAGGGACTACTCCGTGGACTACGACATCATCGGCCTTTCGTACTATCCCTACTACCACGGCACGCTCAACACCCTGAACAACGCGCTCACCCAGTTGGAGAGCAACTACCCTGACAAGAAAATCATGATTGTGGAGGTGGGCTACTACCACGACTGGCAACCCTCAGGCGTCGACTACGACCTCTCTGCCACCTACCCCATCAACGGCGAGGGGCAGAAAGCCTTCACCTTGGCTCTCATCGACATCCTCAACAACCACGCCAACGTGAACGGCATGTTCTGGTGGTTCATGGAGGCCAATGAGTATGGACTCGACTGGAACACCCAGCGCGTGACCGACAACTGGTATAACGCCGGCCTCTTCGACAACCAGACGGGCAAGGCCGAGCCCGCCCTCTACGTGCTCAAGAACTTCATGGACGAGAGCGTGGGCATTGCAGAGCATCAGAGCGTTGCCAAGCCGGCAGGAGGAGCCTATAGCCTTGACGGCCGACGTATTGACACCACAGCAAAGAACCTGCCCCCGGGCATATACATCATCAACGGAAAGAAAAGCGTGGTAAGGTAATCCCTACCACGCTTTTATTATTTTTTGAAGTTTCGCATTAGCTCAACTTCTTGTAGTTCAGGAGTTCAGGAGTTGCAGGAGTTCAGACAATAGTCCGAATTCACCTCGCTAGACTCAATGGTTGTTTGCTGTGGTAATGTCTGAACTCCTGAACTTCTGTAACTTCTGAACTCCTCTCAACTTGCTAAAGTTGAGTTATTGATTTTGACACTACGCCATCAGATTTTCTCCACTTTCAACGTCTGGTCACAATAGTCGACCACGGCCGGGCGGTGGGTGATGAAGATGACGGTCTTGTCGTGCTTCTCGAGGATGTTCTGCAGCAACTGGCGCTCCGTATCGGGGTCGAGGGCACTCGTGGCCTCGTCGAAGAGCATGATCGACCTGTCGCGCAGCAGCGCACGTGCGATGGCGATGCGCTGGGCCTGTCCCTCACTCAGTCCGCCACCCGACTCCGAGCAAACCGTCTCAAGTCCTTCGGGCAGGTCGAGCACGAAGTCGGCACAGCTCATGTGGAGTGCCTCCTTCATCTCGTCGTCGGAGGCATCGAGCTTGCCCAGGCGCAGGTTGTCGCGGATGGTGCCGCTGAGCAAGGTGTTGCCCTGTGGCACATAGACGAAGTTGCACCGCATGCGCGGGGTCAGCGTCTTGTGGGTGTGGTCGTTGTAGATTTCCACCTTGCCCTGCTGCGGTTTCATCAGTGCGAGAATCATCCTCACGAGCGTGGTCTTTCCGGCGCCCGTCTCGCCCAAGATGGCCGTGCAGCTGCCGGGTTTGAAATCGAACGAAAGGTTGTCGATCACGTTACCGCCACTGTCCTCATAGGCATAGCACACATCGGTGAGCCTTATGCCGCAAGGCGCCTTCACGTAGATGGGCTTGCCCTGCTCCTCGAGCGGGTTCTCCTCCAGTTCCATCAAGCGCTCGGCAGCAGTGAACACAGAGACGAACTGTGGCACCAGCCTCGTGAGGTTCCTGGCGGGATACTGCACACGGTTGACGAGTTGCAGGAAAGCCGTCATGCCACCAAAGGTGAGCGTATGGTTGGAGAGCCTGATGGCCGACCACAGGAAAGCGATGAGGTATCCCAGCGAGAATCCGAAGTTGAGGATGAAGTTGGACGTACTCCTAAAGTAGAAAAATCTATAGAAAAAATCTACAATATTCTGAAGATATTTTATCCTACGCTTAATAAAAATTCTGTTATTAATTTTGTAT
>ONSV01000189.1 GCA_900320585.1 uncultured Prevotellaceae bacterium
GAACCGCCCATCTGCAAACATCCCGAGGTGACCGAGGTCAGGCCCCAGACCCTGGAGTGCGACGTGGTGAGATTCCAGAACAACAAGGAGAAATGGGTGGCATTCGTAGGCTTGCTCAATGGCTATCCTTATGAGATCTTCACCGGACTGCAGGACGACGACGAGGGTATCGTACTGCCGAAGACCGTCACCAAAGGCAAAATCATCAAGCAGACCAACGAGGACGGCACACACCGATACGACTTCCAGTTCGAGAACAAAAGAGGGTATAAGACCACCGTCGAGGGACTGAGCGAGAAGTTCAACCCGGAATATTGGAACTATGCGAAACTCATCTCCGGAGTGCTGAGATACAGGATGCCCATCGAGCACGTCATCAAGCTCGTCAGTTCACTGCAACTTAAGAGCGAGAGCATCAACACATGGAAAAATGGCGTGGAGAGAGCTCTTAAGAAGTATATCATCGACGGAACGGTGGCCAAGGGACAGAAATGCCCCGAGTGTGGCAACGAGACGCTCGTCTACCAGGAGGGATGCCTTATCTGCAAGAATTGTGGCCACTCAAGATGCGGATAAGAAGATGATGAGGTACGAGGAGGGTATCATCTCCCTGAAGCAGATGAGAGTCTTTGCCCGGCATGGGGTGCTGCCGCAGGAGCAGGCCACGGGGGGTGAGTATGTCGTTTCCCTCTCCGTAAGGGTGGATATTTCAAAGGCGATGCTCACCGACAGCATCGACGATACCGTCAACTATGCTAAGCTTGTGCAAGTAGTCAGAGACGAGATGGCCGTTCCGTCGAAACTCATCGAGCATGTGGCAGGACGTATCGCCGGAAACGTGTGCCGCAACTTCTCCAATGTCGATGAGCTGTGGGTGGAAATCGAGAAAGTCAATCCTCCCGTCAGGGCAGCATGTGGGGCAGCAAGTGTAAAACTTCATGTGACAAACGACAAAACTTGATGCTTTTGGCGGTTTTTTGACCGAAATTCATTACTTTTGCATCCGACATCTATATTGGAAATGCGAAACAAAGTTTTATTTACCTTCATCATAGGCTTGCTCGCCGTCATCCCAGCGTTGGCAGCTGGAAAATTCACGCTCGTCATTGATGCCGGGCATGGAGGACATGACTCGGGGGCTCCAGGGGCCATCTCCAAGGAGAAGGACATCAACCTCAAAGTGGCGCTGGCTTTTGGCAAGCTCGTGGAGCGAAATTGCTCCGACGTCAAGGTCATCTACACCCGCACCACCGATGTGTTCGTGCCACTGATTGAAAGGGCCAACATCGCCAACCGCAACAAGGCCGACCTTTTCATCTCAGTGCACACCAACGCGCTCGACGGGGGAAAAATCTCACGGGGATTCGAGACTTATACTCTGGGTATGCATAGGGCCAACGACAACCTCAATGTGGCCAAACGCGAGAACTCGGTGATCCTCATCGAGAAAAACTACAAGCAGCGGTATGCCGGATTCGACCCCAATTCCTCGGAAAGCTACATCATGTTCGAACTCATGCAAGACAAGAACATGGCGAACAGTGTGGATTTGGCAAAACTCATACAGGGTGAGGTGTGTGCTATCAGCGGCAGGGTGAACAAGGGCGTCCACCAAGCCGGGTTCCTCGTCCTGAGGGAAACATCAATGCCGAGTTGCCTCATCGAACTGGGGTTCATCACCACGCCCGACGAGGAGAAATACTTGAATACCGCCGACGGGCAGAACACCATCGCAATGGGTATCTACAACGCCTTCTTGAAATACAAGAAACGCTATGGCGCCACAAAACTTTCCGAAAATGACAGGGATGCAGACCAACATAACGCCAATTTGCTGGCGCAGAATGAGCCGCCTGCCACTCCTCCCTCCACACCGCCTGCAGCACCAAAACACAAGTCAAAAACTGCCCAAACTACTCCTGCACCCGCTGACCAAAATACCGAGAAAGACCCTGACTCAGGTCGTTCAGGACAGTCGTCCGACAAGGCGCTCCCAGCGCGGAATACTGGAGGACAGAACTCTCCCACCTTAGCCCAGAGCACTACAGAGAGTCCTTTCGTCGTGGAGGACAGCGCTTCGGTCACACAGTATACCAGCCAGAGGGCAGTGAGAACAACCCCGTTCGCCACAACCCCACCACCACAACCCCCTACGGCTTCTGCTGAGGGCTTGGTAGCACAGGCGACAATTCAAAAACCGGCAAGTCCGCCAGCCACCGCTTCACCCCAGCCACAGCCCAAACCTACACCTGTTGCCACCCCCAATCCTCCTTCTGCTCCTCAAACACCCGCGGCACCTCCTGCTGCTCCTGCTGCTCCAAAATCTCCCGTTAGCACTCCTACTCCCGAAAAACCTGCTATTCCTTCTTCTCCCACGAAGCCCCAACAGGGCGCTCCAGCTACTCCTCAACCTCAGCAACCCCAGCCTCAAGCTCAGCCCAAACAGCCTCAACCACAGGCCCAGCCCCAGCAGCCTCAACCACAGGCTCAGCCCCAGCAACCCCAGCCTCAGGCTCAGCCCCAGCAACACCAGCCTCAGGCCCAGCCCCAGCAGCCTCAACCACAAGCTCAGCCACAGCAAGCTCAGCCCAAACAACCCCAACCCCAAGCTCAGCCACAGCAACCCCAGCCTCAGGCTCAGCCCAAACAACCCCAGCCTCAGCCTGCTGCCACGGAGAAACCTGCAGCACCCGTACAGTCCGTAGCATCGGCCGAACCAGGCGGACGGCCAATTTTCAAGGTGCAGATAGCTGCAAGCAGCCAACAACTGCCCACCGACCACGCGGTATTCAAGGGCATACCAAACGTGGATGTCTATGTAGAAAACGACCTGTTCAAATATACTGTCGGGGCAACACCCGACTTTGAGGAAATCAGCCAACTGCGCAAAACTGTCAGCGAACAGTTTCCGCAAGCCTTTATTATTGCTTTCCGCGACGGCGAGAAAATAGCCCTCGCACAAGCTATAAGAGAATACAAAAACGCCAAACAAAAAGTTAAATAAATAGATGAAATTATTGAGAAAAGAGGTGAAAATAGCCTTGGTCGCTATTGTGGGAATCGTGCTCCTTTTCTTCGGAATGCAATTCCTTAAAGGTTTATCGCTCTACACCACTGATAAAACCTACTACGTGTCGTTCAAGGATGTCAATGGTCTTTCCGAGACAAGCCCCATCAAGAACAATGGCTACCCAGTGGGCAGGGTGAGAGACATCAACTACGATTACAACAATATAGGTTCAATCATTGCCGAGGTCGAGATCGACAAGAACCTGAAGTTGCCAAAGGGTACCGTGGCCGAAATCTCAAGCGACTTGCTCGGAAATGTGCAGGTCAACCTCATCCTGGGCCAGCAGTCCAACGACTTCATCGAGGCAGGTGAGACCTTTGAGGGACGAGTCGACGAGGGCGCTATGGGAAAGGTGAAAGGGATGATACCGCAAATCGAGGAAATGATGCCTAAACTGGATGCCATTCTCGCTTCCATCAATTATATCCTCGCCGACCAGTCTATTGTCAGTACCTTGCACAACGCCGATAAGGTGACAGGCAACCTCACTAAGACCACACAGGATATCAACTACCTGATGGCCGACCTCAAGAAAGAGATGCCTGGGATTATGGGAAAGGCCGATGGCGTGCTGCAACAAGCCGGAACGGCAGTGGGCAGTGCCAACCAGGTGATGGGGAATGCAGAGCGCCTTACCAACAATCTCGCGTCGCTCGACTTGCAGACGACACTCGCCGAACTTAACCAGACGCTCGGCAACCTGAAGGAATTCACCGAGCAACTCAACCATGGTGACGGCACCGTGCCCAAACTGCTCAACGATAGGGATATCTACGACAAACTCGATGCTACTATATCACATGTCGACTCGCTCATGATCGACCTCAGGCAGCACCCGAAGAGATATGTCCATTTCTCTGTGTTCTGAACGTAAAGCAACCCTGGCAAGACCACAAGACTGATGGCTTGGCAGGGTTGCTTCGTTTACAAGGTCCGACAGGTAGCTGGCATCTTTTTCCCATAGGCAAAAAAAACGCACATTATTGATAAAATAGATATTGTCTAAATAAAGAGCTCCATAGAAATCACTTTATCCAATTCTCCAAAACGCGTATGTCTTAA
>ONSV01000193.1 GCA_900320585.1 uncultured Prevotellaceae bacterium
GAGAAGCACTTTCTCAAACTCAACAGACTGGCCTTCCTCCACATCCTTGATGTGGTGAACGAAGAGCTTCTTGCCCTCCTCAGCCTTGAACTGCTGACCCATGATTTCTACAATTGCGTACATTTCTTATTGTATAACAGGTTGTTCCGCAAGGCGTACAGCACCGTGCCGTCACTTTTTAGAGCCTCCACGGAGTAAATCGGCTGCAAAATTACTACTTTTTTGTCAAATACTATGTATAGACTTTTCTTTTAAAACCCTTTTTAACAGGTTTTAACTTACACCATCCGGTATTGCCTTCAGTCGAGACGCTCAAACACCGAGTTGTTAGACTTGTACTCGGGCACAATCTCCTTCATCTTCATCACGATACCCATGTCATCGTAGGTGTCGGCGATGGAGACAAGATCCTCCACTTCGCGCTCCACGTCACGGTAGTCGTATTCCCGTACCTCGGCTATCCTGATCTTCTTGTGGAAGCTGGGCTTGGTGTTCTCGTCGTTGGAGAGCAGCTCCTCATAGAGCTTCTCGCCAGGACGCAGGCCGGTATACTTGATCTCCACGTCCTTCGCACCACTGAGCTTGATCATTCGCTTGGCAAGGTCGGCAATCCTCACTGGAGCACCCATGTCGAAAACGAATATCTCGCCACCCTTGCCATGGGTGCCTGCCTCGAGCACAAGCTTGCAGGCCTCGGGGATGAGCATGAAATACCTGATGATATTCTCGTCGGTGACGGTCACCGGACCGCCTGCCTTGATTTGCTTCTCGAACAGGGGTATCACCGAGCCATTCGAACCAAGCACGTTGCCGAAACGGGTGGTGACAAACTGTGTGTGGCCTTTTATCTTGCCTTCCTTGATGGCTTTGTCGAGGCTCTGCACGTAAATCTCGCAGATTCGCTTCGAGCAGCCCATCACATTGGTGGGGTTAACGGCCTTGTCGGTGGAGAGCATCACAAACTTCTTCACACCATGCTGCACGCTGAGGTCGGCGATGACCTTCGTGCCGTAGACATTGTTCTGGATGCTCTCACTGGGGTTGTCCTCCATCATCGGAACATGCTTGTAGGCAGCGGCATGGAACACGTAGTCGGGCTTGAAATGCTCGAAGATATACTCCATCCTTCCCTTGTTGGCGATAGAGGCCACGGCTGTGGTGGCCTTGATGTCGGGAAACTGCTTGGTCATCATGATACGGATGTCGTGCTGAGGCGTCTCGGCGGAGTCGATGAGCATGAGCTCGGCAGGCTGGTAGGCACTAACCTGCCTCACAATCTCCGAACCGATAGAGCCGGCCGAACCGGTAATCAGAATCTTCTTTCCGCGGAGCATGGCGCCAACCTTCTCCATGTCTACCTGTATCTCCTCTCTCGGCAACAGGTCCTCCACGCTGATGGGCTTGAGCCTCACGTCGGAGTAGTTGCCATCCTTGCCCCATTCCTTCGACGTCTCCGCCATGAAGATCTTGATGTCGGCGTTGATAAGCATGTCCTGCAGCTGCTGGTCGTTCTGGAAAGCATGGTTCTGCATGGGCGACACGAGCACGGCCTTGATGCCCTTGCGCTCAAGCAGCTCGGGCAACTTTTCGTTGACGATATACACACGCTCTCCCATCAAGAGTCGTCCCTTGTAGTCGCTGTCGGAGGTGAGGAAACCACAGAGGGTGAATTGGCTGCGCTCCTGGTTTCTCAGGCTCTTGGCGATGCCCACGCCTCCATTACGCACGCCGTAGACGAGCGTGCGCAAGGCTTTCTCCTCGCTGTTGCTCACGTCGAACACCGTCTTCGCGAGCACCCTCCATGCCCACATGAGAATGAGGGCAACGGCATACATGGCGATAATCTGCTTGGCCTTGAGGGCTACGAACAGACTGTGCCCGTAGGCTTGAGTGTAACCCACGTGCAGCAAGTTGATGGGATGCCTGAAGAGCAAGGCTATGAAGCATGAGAGAACCATGGCATAGCCTATCCTCCTGAGGTCGATGAACGAGGAGTATCTCACCACGACGGCATAGGTATGGAATATCCTGAAGCCAATGAAGTTGAAGGCCATGTAGACGGCAATCGTCCTGAGGGCATCGATGAAATGGGAGATAAGCGAACTGGCACTGGTATAAAGCCATAACACAAAGAAACCGGATATCATGCAGATCATGATATCCAGCACGAGCACCGTCCAGAAGGGCAGCGCTTTTCTGGAGAGGTACCATCCGAATAGCTTGTCGGTGAAGCCTCCTTTCATTTCTTCTCCTCCACTACTTTGCTGATAATTTCGATAACCCTCTGGGCGTCGTCCTCCGTCACGCATGGTCCTGAGGGCAGGCAGAGGCCTTTCCTGAACAGACGCTCGCAGGTGCCATCGACATAAGCCGGCGCATCTTTGTACACTGGCTGGGTGTGCATGGGCCGCCACAGCGGACGGCTCTCAATGTTCTCGGCCGAAAGGGCTTCCATCACTTGCATTACAATGGGGGCAGGCTCGTAACCTGTGGTGTCGTTGGCATTCTCGAAAGTAATGGTGCTCAACCAGTAATTGGGCTCCATGTATTCCTCAGGGGCGTTGTGCACCTTCACCACGGGATGGCCCTCGAAGGCCTTGGCATAAATGGATGCAAGATGGCGGTGGTGAGCGATATGGTCATGTACAACGGTCATCTGGCCACGGCCAATGCCGGCGCAGATGTTGCTCATGCGGTAGTTGAATCCAATCTTCTCGTGCAGGTAGTAGGGGCGGGCCTCACGGGCCTGGGTGGCATAGAACATCACCCTGCGCTTGGCCTCCTCGTCGGGGCAGATGAGGGCACCACCACCCGAAGTGGTGATCATCTTGTTGCCGTTGAAGCTCATCACGCCATAGGCGCCAATCGTACCCGTCATGCGGCCTTTGTATACCGAGCCAAATGCCTCGGCAGAGTCCTCAAGCACGGGAATCTCGTAACGGTTGGCTATTTCCATCACCTCGTCGATGTAGGCGGGCATGCCATACATGTAGACGGGAACGATGGCCTTGGGCTTGCGGCCGGTCTTCTTGATGCGGTCCTTGATGGCATCCTCCAGTTTGTTGGGGTCTATGTTCCAGGTCTTGTCCTCCGAACCCACGAACACGGGGGTGGCACCAAGATATACGGCTGGGTTGCATGAGGCGGCAAAAGTAAAACTCTGGCAGATCACCTCATCGCCGGGTCCCACGCCAAGGGCCACCATACCCAGGTGCACGGCGGCTGTGCCCGAAGCCAGCGCCACCACTTTCTTCCCTCCACCGGCGAAACGCTCCAAATCTTTTTCAAACTCATTGACGTTTGGACCGAGGGGCACAACCCAATTGGTGTCAAAGGCTTCCTGGATATATTTCATCTCATTGCCACTCATGTGGGCAAGGCATAAATATACTGTTTTGTTGTTTGACATGTGACCTTTTATTTATAATGAATGAATAGTGCGTATTTTAAGAAATCCGCCGATTCTAGAGGGCAAAGATAAGTTAAATTTCCTTTCTATGCAAGCGAAGATAAAAATTTTTCTCCATAAATGCCCTTTTTGATACTAAAGTATCATTTTTATTCGCTTTTTGGATAATTGCCACTACCTACTTTCCCTGCCACCGTGAGGGCGAACGAGAGCAAATGAGCACAAAATAATGTCACTAAAATTTTTCTTTACCCCTTTTTTTACAAATTTTGCAAACCGATGAACCTTTCTTACCATATGATGAATCATATAACAAAATTGTTCAGGAGGCTTGAGCAAGCTTTCGGCTGAATGGCGGGCGAAGCCCGCATAAACAATCGCAACTCTGTTGCGTAAGGAATCTCCCCGCGACTCTTTCTCCCCGCGACTCTTTGATGGGTCGCGGATACCTTAATGTCCGAGCGACCGGATAGGGAGCGGTTGAGCCCCCTCCCGATGTCGGGAGGGGGACGGGGGGAGGGTAGGTGCCCCTCCTTAGGATTAAGGAGGGGGCGGGGTGGTTGTGACCTCCAAGCCAAAGGCTTGGCCACTCGTTATTCGGGGCTTCATTTTGTGTGTCGCCCAATTCGTTACTCGGGAATAGAAACAAAAAAACTTCGTTTTTTGTTTCGTATTTCACTCACCTTGCACTACTTTGCCGCTTCGCGGCGAAGATAGGCGGCACCTCGGGAAAGCAAAAAATCTACGATTTATTTTGCTTTCCTCTCGGTTTGCACTATCTTTGCAGGAAAACCTTAATCACTGAAAAAATGATGAGATTATTCACATTGCTTTTGCTCACTCTTGGTGCACTCAACCTTAGTGCCCAAAATACGGATGTCACTCCGATGTCTCCACCTGATTACAGCCTCGAGACCCTCCGCTCTTTCAAGTGCCAGGAAAAACATGGCGACATCAATAAAGATGGTATCGGCGACATCGCATTGATCTCATTCGTTCATTTCAAGGAGTTCATCTCCTTCGATGAGAATGGCGACACCCTCGATGCCAACCAGCCTATTCTCGCCATCTTCTTCGGAACCAAAGACGGGAAATACCTTTGTTTCAAGCAGTACGACAACGTGTTGCCCTTCTCCGAGGTGAAATACCACACCATCGACTACTCACTCGATGTGAACGACAAGGGTGTCATCACCATCGACCTCGACCATTTCTCGAGCATGGGGGGATGGGCCAACGGCTCCTATCGGTATGTCTTCCGTTATCAGGACGACGACATCTTCCTCATCGGCCGTGAAGATGACTCCTTCATGCGAAACAGTGGCGATGGGACGAAGACGAGCATCAACTACCTCACTTCGAGAAAACAGGTCACTACCTACAACATGTTCGATGAGAAAGTGCGTCCTAAGGAGAAATGGACGCGCATCCCACGGAAACCATTGCGCCTTTTGGGTTCCTGGACCCTCGAGGATGAGGGCGAGGAATAAGCACATCGTCACCAACTAAAATGGTCGCATCGTCATATTACGGTGCGACCATTTCATTCGTTACTCAGGTGAATCCGGGCTATTGTCTGAACTCCTGAACTCCTGAACTCCTGAACTCCTGAAAAAATTATACAATACTCCGCTTGATCTTGTCGACATAGGCATCGATCACGGCAACGGCGGTGATGCTCACCACATCGCGCACCGAACTGCCATAGTCGGCAAAGTGGATGGGCTTGTTCAGTCCCATCTGTATGGGGCCGATAATCTCGATGTCGGGCTCAAGGGCCTGGAGCATCTTGTACGACGAGCGGGCACTCGTCAGGTTGGGGAAGATCAGCGTGTTCACATCCAAGCCGCGCAGACGGTTGAAGGGGTACAGATTGTCGCGGAGCTCCTTGTCGAGGGCCGTGCTGATTTGCATCTCGCCATCGATGGGCAGGTCGGGCATCTGCTTGTGTATCTGGGCCACGGCCTCACGCACCTTCTGGCTGCCTGCCGACTGGTCGGAACCGAAATTGGAGTGGCTGATAAGGGCAATCTTCGGGTCCACATTGAAGAAATGAACGGCAGTGGAGGCCAACTTGGCGATATCCACCAGCTTGTCGGCGTCGGGGTCGTTGTTGATCAGGGTGTCGGCCACGAAGAAGGTGCCGCGCTTCGAGTTCAGGATATGCATCGTGCCGAAAGTCTTGAATTCTGGGCGCACGCCGATGATCTCCTTCACCACCTTCAGCGTGTTGGAGTATTTCGTGTATAGGCCGGTGATGAAGGCGTCGGCATCGCCGGTCTCCACCATCATCATGCCAAAGTAGTTGCGCTCAAACATCTTGTCGTTGGCTTCCTCGAAGGTGTAGCCGTCACGCTGGCGCTTCTGGGTGAGGATGCGGGCATAGCGCTCACGGCGCTCGGCCTCGCGGTCGTGGCGCAGGTTCACGATCTCTATGCCCTCCAGGCTCAGCTCGAGCTGGGCAGCCAACTTCTCTATGCGCTCGTCGTTGCCTAAAAGGATGGGCTCGCAGATGCCTTCGGCCTTGGCCTGGACGGCGGCTTTCAGCATCGTGGGATGGATGCCCTCGGCAAACACCACGCGCTGGGGATGGGCACGGGCGGTGTCGTAGAGCTTGCGGGTCACCTTCGTCTGCAGTCCAAGCATCTGGCGCAGATGGTTCTTGTAGCCTTCCCAGTCGGTGATGGTCTGCTCACCTTTTATATGATTGGGGAAGCTGCTCCAGCACTTGAGGAAATAGTCGTGGGACTTACTGGGAACTCCCTGCTCATAGGCATTGGCGTCCCAGGTGGTATCCATATAGTACCATTTGCCTGCAAGGTAAACGATGTTCCAGGCGTGGGT